>NZ_JBEYYU010000006.1:0-224374 GCF_040645755.1 Streptomyces sp. NPDC046716 | reverse complement strand
CCTCCGCCTTGCATCTCGACGCACCAGACCCCGCTCACCAGCACAGAAATGCGCGGGCCGCCCGGCTGCGACCTGATCCGCCGGACAGGCCCTAGCGGCGGCTCCCGTGACGACCACCGGTAAGACTTCTTCCGGCGTGCCCCGTGAGGTTCATGAACGCGCACACCATCAAGGCGTCCCGGGGATCGGGATCCTGACCGCTTGGACCGGCGTCGCCGGTATCCGCTCCAGGACCCCGCCCGCGAAGACGTCGTACAGCGGCAGCGTCTCCAGATGGACATAGCCGATGTGACAGTCGCAGACCGCCAGCGGGCACGCCCGGGGCGCGAGCGCCGCACGCCAGGAACCGTCGTACAGGTTGCCCAACTCGGCCCGGACGAAGTGACAGCGGCGCACCGTGCCCTCGCCGTCCACCGAGACGACCGAGGAGCCGGTCCGGCAGGGCAGGCCGGCCGAGCGGTGCGGGTGCCTGCTGTACGGGAAGAGGGGGTCGACGGCCGTCCAGGCCGCCGCCTCCTCGTCCGTGTACGTACGGCCCTCCGCCGCGTTCACCCACAGGTACACCTCGGACGGCAGCGCCCTGCGCAGCGTGCGGGCCTGCTCCAGGTGCTCCGGGAAACCGACCACGCCGACGCTGAACCGCACACCGCGCTGCGCCAGCTCCCGCGTCTTGCCGAGGAACCGCTCGTAGGGCGTCTGCCCCGGGTGGAACGTGCACCACAGGGCGAGCGTGTCCAGGTCGGCTTCGGCGAGCCATTCTGTGCGGCAGCTCAGATTGGTCTGGATGGCGACGCGCGCGACGTGCTCGTGGTGCGAGAGCTCGACCATCGCCCTGCGGTACCAGGACCGCACAAGACCCTCGCCCCACGGCGTGAACAGGACGGACAGCCGGTCCTCGTGCTGCCCGGCCGCCCAGCCGGTGAAGCGCTCCAGCGCCGCGCGGTCCGCCCGCAACTGCGCGGTGGAGTCACGGCGCTTGGCGAACGGGCAGTACGGACAGTCGTAGTCGCACGAGGACAGCGGCCCCCGGTACAGCATCGTCAGATCCATCGGCCCGCTCACCTCGGCTCGTACGCGGCCATCGCGGCGCGCACCTCGGGGGAGAACAACTCCGGCCCGAGCGCGTCCGAGTGCGCCAGCCCCTCGGGCGTCAGCCGCAGCCGCTCCCCGTCGTCCCACGGCTCCAGCCAGCCGCGCGCGGCGAACGCGGCGAGCTCGGCCGGAAAGTCGTCGAACGGGTCCGCGCCGAACCGCATCCGGTAGTCGTCCAGCGGCATGCCCTCGGCCTGCAGCAGCGACTGGAGCAGGTGACGGCGGCGTGCCTCCCGCCCGTCGACGCGGCGGCCGTGCCGCGCACGCGCGAACTCCTCGGAGGTGGTGGCCGTGTAGCCGTCGATGATCGCGCGGATCTCCCGCATGTCGACGGCGTACTCGAAGGAGTAGTGCAGCGACGAGGTGTACGAGCGGGCGCCGCAGCCCAGACCGATCATGCCGTCTGTCTGGCAGGCGTAGTCGTCCGGGCCCTGCGCCGGGGCGTCCGCGCGCCGGAACATGCGCATCGACACCTGCTCGTAGCCGTGCTCCAGGAGATGGTCGCGGCCCTCGCGGTACAGCCGCAGCCGCTGCTCGTCCCAGGCCCGGTCGGTGAGCGGCGCGGCGCTCCGGCCGAGGCCGGTCAGCGGCCGGACGTAGAGCGGGTAGAGGTACAGCTCCTCGGGACGCCAGGCGAGCGCCGCGTCGAGGGAGGTGCGCCAGCTCGCCGGGGTCTGGCCGTCGATGCCGTAGATCAGATCGATGTTCAGCACCGGGATGTCCGTGTCCCGGATGCGGGTGAGCGCCGCCTCCACGTCCGCGCGGCGCTGCGGCCGGACCGCGGCGCGTGCCTCCGCGTCGACGAAGCTCTGCACGCCGATGCTCAGCCGGGTCGTGCCGCGCTCGGCGAGGACCGCGAGCCGGTCTGCCGTGGCCGTCGCCGGCGAGGTCTCCACGGACAACGGCACCGCCCTGAGGTCCGCGCCCGTCCGCAGCTCCGCGATGTCGCACAGCCGCGCCAACTCGTCCGCGTCGAGGAAGGTCGGGGTGCCGCCGCCGAACGCCGCGTTCGCGAACCGCACGTCCGGGCCGTCGCCGAGCGCCTCGCGCACCGCCACGGCCTGCCGCTCAAGGGCGTCCAGATACCGGCCCGTCAGGTCGTCCGGGGCGCCGATGCGCGTGAACAGATTGCAGAAGCCGCAGCGGACCTCGCAGAACGGTATGTGGAGATAGAGGGAGAGCGCGCCCTTGGGCTCGCCGCGCCACAGGTCGCGCAGCGCGGGGCGCTCGGGCAGCGGCCGGTACGCGGTCTTGTGCGGGTACGCGTAGACGTAACTCTGGTACGGGCGTGGGGTGTCGGTGGGCACGGCCCCGGTGTGTCCGGCCGCTTCGGTGGTGGTGGTCATGCGGTCGGCTCCAGGAAGAAGTGGGCGTAGGGCACGGTCCAGACCGCTTCGTGGCCGAGGCGGTGGCCGGTGTAGCCGTCGTCCCCGTAGGCCGTGCCGTGGTCGGAGCAGACGACGGCGAAGCAACGGCGGCGCGCGCTCATCGCCGCGAACAGCCGTCCCACGTGGCGGTCGATGTACTCCAGAGCGGCGGCATGGGTCTCCCGGGTGTCACCCGCCGCGCGCGTGGCGCCCGGCAGGTGGAACCAGTTGGGCTGGTGCAGCGCCGCGGCGTTCACGAACAGGAACAGCCTTTGCTCGTGCGGGAGTTCGGCGACGACCTGCTCCGCGCGCGCGACCTGGGCCTCGAACGAGGTGGGCGACGCGACTCCGAACTCCGGCTCCCAGTGGCTCTCCTGGAAGAGACCGGGCAGGACATTTCCCAGGGCGCCCTGCCGGTTGAAGAAGCCGACTCCGCCGACGCACACCGTCCGGTACCCGGCCGCGGCGAGGCCCGACACCAGGTCCGGGGTGTCGAAGACATAGGTGCGGCCGGCCGTGGTCTCACTGCCCGCGAACCGCGCCGCGAACAGCCGCGGATGCGGGCCGGGCGTAGCGGGGGTCGGCAGGAAACCGGCGAACATCGCCTGGTGGGAGGCGTACGTGAAGCTGCCCGGTGCGTGTCGCTTCTCCCAGGCGCCGCCCGGCAGATGACGTGCGAGGTGGGGGATACGGCCCGCCTCGGCCAGTTCGACCGCGACGTCGTGGCGCAGCGTGTCGAGCGTGAGCAGCAGCAGGTCGTCGCGGCCCACCACCTCGTTCATGTCGGGATCGGCCTTCGCGCCGCTCGTGGCGGTCGGGGCAGCAGGTGGTGGCGAGGTGGTGTCAGATGCGGGCATCGCGGGTCCTTGCGGGGTGGTGCGGGTGTGCGGGGGCGGGAGCCGCCCGGTGCGGGGTGCCGAAAGCGGCCGGGGCCCGCGCGGGGTGTGCGGCGTCGGGGAAGTGGCGGAGCACGGCGGCGACCTGGGCCGCGTAGGTGTCCAGTCCCTCGGCGCCGCTGCCGGGCAGTCCGGTCAGGCGCGGCAGCAGATCGCCGAAGGCGTTGACCTCGCCGACGGTGAAGCGCCGCCAGCCCACCGAGGGCAGCAGATCGACGCCGACGCACAGGGTGCGCGGGAAGCAGGCGGCGGCGCGCTCGCACAGGTCGAGGGCGTGCGCCCAGGACGCGCCCGCGGCCTGCCGGGCGGCGGCCCACTCGCCGCGCAGGCCGCCGAGATGCAGGTTCGTGAGCGGGGTCCGGCTGGTGCGCACGACGGCGTGCGTCGCACGGCCGGCGACCACGACGACGCGCAGATCGGCGGCGCGTCCGTGCAGTGACGCCTTCGGCAGCCAGCGCTCGATGTGCAGCCCGTCCGGAGCGAGCGCGTCCACGATCGCCGCGATGTCCGCCTCGCGCGTGTAACGCCGCACCCGCAGGGAGTTGTGCAGCGCGCCGTCCGTCGTCTCCACGGACGTCGTGGCGCGGATCCGGCCGGGGCCGGCCGTCTCCAGGGCGAGCACGCCGGAGGCCGACGAGCCGTGGGCCGGCTTGACGAACACCCGGGGCATTCCGTGCTCCGCCATCAGCGCCCGCACGTCGTCCCAGCCGCGCACCTCGGCGTCGCCGCCGGACGTGGGGGAGGCCGGAACGGCCACGCCCGCATCGGCGAGGACACGATGGCAGCGCCGCTTGTCGAAGAGCACGGCGACGTCGTCGGGATCGTCGAGCCGGACCCCGCCGTCGAGGGACCGCACGGCCGACAGGAACCGCCGGTACCACCGGGCGCCGCCCTCGACACGCGTCGGATCGGACACGTCCCGCAGGGCGCGCTCGACCTCCTCGTCCTCGCCCGCCGAATCGATCCGCACGATCTCGTCGTCGGCGAACGAAGCCCCGCCGTCGCGCAGTACGTCGCGCCACGCGACCACGCGCGGCGACGGCAGTCCCGTGTCCCGCACGGCGGCCGTGAACAGGTCCACCCGGCGATTGCCGGGGTTGCCGACGACCGCGAGACGCAGCGGGGCGGGACGCGGTCCGGACGCGGCCGCCGTGTCCCGGGTGTCGTCCGGCCCCGCCGATGTGGTCCGCCCGGTCATTCGCCGACCGAGACGTACCGCCACACGGTGTCCCCGTCCTGGTCCTCGTCCGCGTCCCCTTCGTCGAGGTCGACCTCGACGCCCGCGGGCACCAGGGAGTCCAGGAAACGCTGGCGCAGCCCGTCGCTCACGTAGTTGTGGTGCAGATCGAGCTTGCTCAGGTGCGTGAGCGGCTGTCCCGCGAGGAGCGCCGTGGCCCCGTCGTCGGTGAGAACGCCCATCGACAGGTCGAGCGTGTCGAGCCGAGCCACCACCGGGGCGGCCGCCACGGCCGCCGCGACCTCGTCCTGGATCTCGCTGTTGCACAGGGCCAGGTGCTTCAGGGCCGGCAGCCGACCGCCCGTCAGAAGGGGCTCGACGTCGGCGACCGTGGAGTCGCCGCCGTAGTCCGAGGTGCCCAGCCACAGGGTCAACCGGGTCAGGGCGGGCAGGTCGCTCGCCGCGATGCCGCGCACCACCTCGGCGGGCAGACCGCCCGTCTCCACGGTGAGGGACCGCAGCCTCTCGTGGCGCACCGCCGGGAACGCCAGGCTGGTCCCGCCGCGCACCGCGAACTCCGTCAGCTCCGGGAAGCCGTCCAGCAGCGGGGTCACGTCGCCCTGCGTGATCCAGGAGATCTCGCACTCCTCGAAGACGATGTCGCCCAGGAACAGCGCGCGCAGCGCCGTCAGCCGGTCCCTCGCCTCCAGCAGCGCTTCGATGACCGGCTCCGGCCCGTTCTCGTACGGGTCGCTCCACGAGCCGACCACGATCGCCTTGACGTGGCCGAGGTCCACGGCCTTCGCGAACCGGGCGAACGCCTCCGGCCACGACTCCTCGCTGTCGTACGACTCGACGGAGATCCGCCACGCGACGGCATCGGCGGAGGGCAGCGCCGCCGCCGGCTCCGCGTCCAACGCCGGGAAGTCGAAGGTGGGCAGGCCGTGCAGCTCCTGCAGGTGGTTTCCGATGGCCATGTCCGCCCCGTTCCCGATCTGTTCGCGCCGTCCGCGATCTCCGCTGGAACTGAAGTTGTACCAACCGGCACTGACAACGGCTGCCGCGGGGCGCCCGGCCGCCGTTGTCAGACCCTGCCTCTACCGTCGGAATCGACGCGGCCGCACTCGGCGGACCGTGGGACGGGAGAGTCATGTTCCGGCAGGGAGACGTGCTGATCGTGCCGCTCGCGGAGGGCGCGGTGCCTCCGCACGTCGCGGACGCCCCGGACGAACCGCGGGACGCCCGCGGGCGGTTGGTGCTCGCGCTGGGCGAGGTCACGGGCCACGCCCACGCTGTCGTCGGTCCCGGTCGGCTGGTCCGCGAGCCGGGCCCGTTCGGACCGCTGCTGCTCCAACTGCCCGACGGCGGGCGGGTGGTGCACGAGGAGCATGCGGCGATCCCGCTGCCCAAGGGCTGGTACCGGGTGATCCGGCAGCGCGAGTACGTGCCGGGCTCGGTGCGGATCGTGGCGGACTGAGCGGGCGGGACGCGGGGGAGCGGGCCGGGAGGAGGACGACGAGTGAGCGCGGGGACGAGGGAGACGCGGGGGATGAGCGACATGATGAGGGCGCAGCAGATGACGGCAACGACGGGGACGGAAGCATCGGTCGGGGTGGGTGCCCAGGAGGACGGGGGGAGCGCCGCGGCGGACCTGGCGCACTGGCGATCGGTCGCCGCCGCCACCGGACCC
The DNA here is from genome assembly GCF_040645755.1 of Streptomyces sp. NPDC046716. Lineage (NCBI taxonomy): Bacteria > Bacillati > Actinomycetota > Actinomycetes > Kitasatosporales > Streptomycetaceae > Streptomyces > Streptomyces sp. NPDC046716. Next base: position 218,152 of record NZ_JBEYYU010000006.1, on the reverse strand, counting down.
GCCGACCGGGAAGCGGCCGAGGCCGGTGTGCGGCTCGCCTACCGCGGCGCCGGGCTCGCCGAGCCCGCGCGCATCCTGTGGGCGGACTCGCCGCGCGCCGCCGTGACGTTGCTCGTACGGCTCGCCGAGGCGAAAGAACTGGGCGCTTCCGTAAGGGATGCGGTGCGCAACCGGCCATGGGCACAGGCCCGTGAGCGGCTGCACGCGCGGCTCGGCCCGGGCGGCTGGGGCGCGCACTGGAACGCCACGGGAGGCCGCCTGTGGGACACCACTCAGATGCTGGTCGACCGGATCAGAACGGGCATCGTGGAGGAACTGGCGGCGCCGTCCCGCACGGTCGCGGGCGCACGGGACCGCAGGAGCGAGACGGCGATCCGGCTCCTGCTCCTGGACGCCGTGCTGGGCCAGCACGAGGCAGCCTGGCTGAGTGCTTTCGGGTCGTCCGGCGAGGAGTCGGACTCCCGGCTGGACGGGTTGGCGCAGATCGCCCGATCGGCCGGCTGGTGGTGGCCGTACGAGCGAGTGGCCGTGGTGTGCGAGCGGCCCGGCGAACTGCACCGCGACGAGGCCGGCCGCCTCGACAGCGCCATCGGACCCGCCCTGGCCTTCCCCGACGGGTTCGCGCTGCACGCCTGGCGCGGCATGCCGGTGCCCGCCGACTTCCTGGCCGGGCTCGCCGGGCTGACTCCGCAGCGCATCCGCGACGAGGAGAACGCGGAACTGCGCCGCGTGATGCTGGAGCACTTCGGCTACGACCGCTATCTCACGGAGTCCGGTGCGGAGCCCGTGCACCGGGACGCGACCGGCGTCCTGTGGCGCGTCCAGCTCTCCGGCGATGAGGACGTGGTGATGGTCGAGGTCGTCAACTCCACCCCGGAGCCCGACGGCACGCACCGCACCTACTGGCTGCGGGTGCCGCCGCGCACGAGAACCGCGCGCGAGGGCGTCGCATGGACGTTCGGCCTGCAGGCCGACGCGTACGAGCCGCATCGCGAGACGTGAGCGGCGGGTGAACGAGGGGCCGTTCGCACCGTTCACCGACAGCATCTGACGGGCGGTGTGCCCGGAGCGGGGAAGGAGGCCCGCCCGCCGGCCTCCGCAGGGGGAGCCCCCGGCACCGTACGGGGCCGGCGCACCGGTACGGCAGGGGAAAGCCGGCTGGGGCGATTTTCTCTCCGCTGGTGGGACGGTCGCTGACCGTCGGCTTCGGGGGTCGGAGAGGCGTGGCCGTTACTCCGCCCGTGGGCGCAGCGCGTCGACGATCAGGTCGAGCGCGCGGCCGGTCTGCTCCGATGACCTGCCGGACGCCGCGGCCAGCGAGACGCCGAGGAGCAGGGTGGTCACGTCGTCGGGGTCGACGTCCGCGCGCAGGGAGCCGTCGCGGGCTCCCGCCGCGAGCAGCTCGCCGACCGCGGAGGCGATCCGCTCGCGGGTCGGAAGCGTGGGCACGGACGTGGGGGCGGGGCCGGAGCGCAGCATGTCGATCATGCCGTGCTTGGTCGCCGCGAACGCGGTGTAGCGGTCCAGCCACGCCCGCAGCGCCGGGACCGGCGACAGTTCGCCGAGGAGCTCGGGCGCGGCGGCGGCGAGTGCGTCGAGCTCGGCGGCGTAGACCGCTTCGACGAGTGCCTCCCGGGTCGGGAAGTGGCGGTAGAGCGTGCCGATGCCGACCCCTGCCGCGCGTGCGACGGCTTCGAGCGTGACCGGCCCTTCGGTGGCCGCGCCGAACACGGACCGGGCGGCCGTGAGCAGCTTCTCGCGGTTGCGCCGGGCGTCGGAGCGGCCCGCCCGGCCCGTGCCGGCGGGGCGGCCCGTACGGGCGCCGGACGTGTCGCCCCCGGGGTGGTCCGGTGTGGGCGGTTCGAGTGCGGTCAAAGCGGAGGCTCCTCCGGTTTGTGCTACGGTTGTTTTAACGGAGGCTCCTCCGTTTCACCTCGATCATCTCACGAGGACAGGACTCCCATGGCTTCTCCCACCTCTTCTCGCTCCGAGTCCGCGATCGGCTCCGAGGTCACGGCTTCCGGTGCCCCGCGCGCCGGAGGCGCCGGACGGTTCGCCGGGCGCACCGTCTCTCGCGTCGGCTTCGGTGCCATGCAGCTGCCGCGGCTGGCCGAGGACCGCAAGGCCGCCCTCGGCGTGCTGCGCCGCGCGGTCGAGCTCGGCGTCGACCACATCGACACCGCCCAGTTCTACGGCAACGGCTTCTCCAACGATCTGATCCGTGAGGCGATCCGCCCCGAGGACGACGTGCTCGTCGTCAGCAAGGTCGGCGCCACGCCCGACGACGGCCCGATCCACCTCCGCCTCGCCCAGCGTCCCGAGGAGCTGCGCGCGAGTGTCGAGGACAACCTCGCCAGCCTCGGCGTCGAGCAGGTCCCCGTGGTCAACCTGCGCCGCGCCGACCACGGTCCCGGTCTGCGCGCCGAGGGCGACCAGGACGTCGACCTCGACGACCAGCTCGCCGTCATGACCGCTCTGCGCGACGAGGGCAAGATCGGTGCGATCGGCCTCAGCAGCACCACCATCGACGTCCTGCGCCGCGCGCTGCCCGCGGGCATCGTCTGCGTGCAGAACGCCTACAGCATCGTGTCCCGCGAGGACGAGGACATGGTCGAGCTGTGCCGCGCCGAAGACATCGCCTGGGTGCCGTACTTCCCGCTCGGCAGCGCCTTCCCCGGCCTTCCCAAGGCGACCGAGGAGCCCGCCGTCCTCGCCGCCGCCGAACGGCTGGACGCCTCGCCCGCGCAGATCGCCCTCGCCTGGCTGCTCCACCACACCCCCAACACGCTGCTGATCCCCGGCACCGCCGACGCCGACCACCTCGCGGCCAACGTCGCCGCGGGCGCGATCCGGCTCGACGAGGCGACCCTCGCCACGCTCGACGCGATCCCGTCCCGCACGGGCGACATCGAGATGCGCTGACGTCCCTACGGGGCCCCTGGGCTGTCCCTCCTCCGGACCGGGCCGCCTCGGGGACGACTCCGCCGGACTCCCCACCACCCCGCCCGACGAGAGCGCCGCATGTCACTGAACGCCGAAGAACGCCGCCGCACCGGCGAGGAGCTCAGGGGCAACCTTGCCCTGACCGGCCTCGCCGAGCGGCAGGTCGCGGCCGACCTGGAGTGGACGCCAGGCCGGCTCGCGAACGCCCTCGACGTGGCGGACGCCGACCCCGTGGACGTGTGGCAACTGCGCGACTACCTCGCGCAGGCCGTGCGTGACGCGGGACGCGATCCCGTCCCGTTCACCGTCCTGACCGACCGGTCCCGGACGATGGCCCGCGCGTGGTTCGGGCTGCGCGCGGCGCCGCGCCACGACTTCGGGCCGACGGGCTGAGACACCGCGGGTCGTCGTCGACGTGGCCTGGGCGGGCGAACGGCCGCGATCGCCTGGCCGTGATCGGAATCAGACGGCAGGCGGGGTGTCGCTCCACGCTGTGACCGAGAGACGGCCGTTGTCGACGTCCTGCTCGAAGGGGACGACGCTGTGCGCGTTGCTGCCCGTCGGCGATATCTGGAGGTAGTGGGCCGCGGCGGTGTCGGCTCCGGTGTGCGTCCACACCAGATCCGCGTAGGCCGAGTCGTCGGCCTGCAGGGTCACGGTGTGGCTGCCCGGGTCCTGGGCGAAGTAGGTGTTGCCGTGGTCGGGGTGTGTCGTCAGGGCGGTGTGGCCGCTGCCTTCGAGGGCGAGCCCCGCGTAGCCGGAGACGGTGCAGGTGGCGTCGCCGGTGTTGGTGACCTTCAGGAACGTCCCGGCGTGGTTCATGCCCGCCTGTTCGGTGCCGAGCTGCGTCGTGGTCGCCTTCAGAGTGCCCGGCTGGCATTCCTGCGTGGACCGGGTCGAGTCCGATGCGGCACTCGACGCGAGGGCCGTCCCCGTTCCCGCAGCGGCGAAAGCGAGTGCGGCGGCGGTGACTGCGATGGTGGCGCGGGTGATTGCCATGTCGTTCCTCCTTGCAGTTCGTGCTCACGTGCAGAGGCGGACGCGGCTGCCTCTGCACAGACGCCTTGCCCTCCACCGCGCCCTCAATGTCACCAAACAGTCACAAGTGATCAGAGGTGACATTGTTCCGCTGGTGGCCACCTCCCCGCACGGCGTCCCTGCGGACCGCCCCGCCCCACCCTCGTACGTGCGTTGTCCACTGTCGTGTCGTGGCGTAGAGCCCCCGGGGTCAGAGGCCGACGATGAGCTGGATGCAGACGATCTTTACGAGGATGGCGAGGGCGAAGAGAGTGGAGTACCCGGCGTTGACGCGGCTGTCGGTGGCCCGGCCGTTGGCGTACGCGAGGATCGCGGGGTTGCCGACGTAGCCGGAGAGCAGCCCCATGGTGCGTTCCCGGCTCTGGCCCAGGAGACGGGCGACGAGGATCATCAGGGCGTAGCTGACGACGGCTCCGATGGCGAGAACCGCGAGCAGTTTCAGCCCGAAGACGGAGAAGGCGTTCTGGCGGAAGGAGTATCCCGAGGTCAGGCCGACGACCGCGAGGAAGAGCAGCAGACCGATCTGCCTCAGGGTGAGGTTGGCGCGGGTGGGGAGGGTCCACACGAGGGGGCCGGTGCGACGGCGCCAGCCGAGGACCATGCCCATCACGAGCGGTCCGGCGCCGGTGCCGAGGGCCAGGGTGGTGCTGCCGAGGGTCAGGGACGGGATGCCGATGAGGAAACCGAGGGCGAGACCGAGTCCGAGGCTGACCGCGTTGACCTCGCTGACCTTGGTCTCGGTGTCGCCGAGGTAGTTGCTGACGGCGGAGGACTGCTCGCGGGGCATGACGACCCTGAGCCGGTCGTCGAGCTGGAGGACCAGATCGTCGTGGGCCAGCATGTCGAAGTCGCCGCGCCGGACCCTGCTGACGAGGGCGCCGTAGCGCTTCTCGAGATCCAGCTCGGCAACGGTGTGGCCCGCGAGAGCGGGGTCCGTCAGCAGGATGCGGCGGTAGTCGACCGTGTGCCGGTCCTCCAGAAGGTCGCTGGCGGCGGGGACGCCGAGGTGTGTCGTGGCGGCCTGGAGGTCGTCCTCGCCTCCGACCAGGACGACCTGGTCGCCCGGGACCAGTCGGTCGAGGGCGTGGGCGACGGCGGTCTCGCCGCCTGCCGGGCGGTACTCGGTCGCCAGTACGCGCCCGTCGGCGATTCCCGGCACGTCGGCCCAGCGGGCCTCGCGGGTCACCTGCACCGTGCGAGTGACGAGTTTCGACGGGAGGCCGGAGTCGGGGTCGCGGCGGGCTCTCCATGTGCGACGGGCGGCGATCGCCGCGACGAACACGATGGTGATGACGACGGCCAAGGGATAGCCGATGGCATAGCCGACCGCCGGCTGCGCGGGGTCGTCGGAGGCAGCTTGGGCGGCGGCGAGACCCGGAGTGGTGGTTCCGATGCCGGCATAGCCGCCGGCGAGGAAGGGACCGCTGATCCCGAAGCCCTGGTGGCCGACGAGTCCGACGACGGCCGCGGTGAGGGCGAGGGCGACGATCGCACCGGCCATCACCGCGAGCTGGCCGCGCAGTTCGCGGAAGAACGCCGGGCCCGACTCGAGGCCGACCGTGTAGACGTACAGGGCGAGCCCGAGTGCGGAGACGCCCGCAGGGACGGCCGGGCCGATGTCAGGGTCGAGCGCGCCGACGAAGAGGCCCACGAACAGCACTCCTGCCGCGCCCAGTTTCACCGGGCCGAACCTGACCATGCCCAGGAGCGCGCCTGCTGTGATCACGGCGAAGACGGTTACCCACGGATTGTCCGCGAAGAACTGCCACACGGCTGGGCCCTTCCCCTGCTGTGACGTACATGTGCCTGACATGATCTTCCAGACCTGGAAGGGCCGCCATTCGGGCCGCGGAGATGCTGAGCGCGGCTGACCAGGCGACCCCGATCAAGATGTGCACACGTGTCGCGTGGTTCCAAGGTGAGAACTCACCCCATGGGCGCCTTGCGCCTTCTCCGTGGCGCACGCGACCCCTAGGGGCGTGTGCGACCCAAGGCATACAGCGAAACGCCTCAAAGTATGACGATCAAGGATTGATGGGGCACGAGAATAGAAGCAAGCACGAAGAGATCGGCATTCTCGCGTGGAGTCACGTGAGGGCGAAGGTGAACGGGAGAGAACATGCGTGGCGTACTTCTAGTCGTCGTGGGGGCCGTGGCAGTGGTCGGGGTCGCGGCCGCGGTGGCCGTGCCCGAGGCCAAGCAGTGGTACGACGGGCGCCATGAGCAGACTGCCTCCTACGCCACGGGCAAGGAGGCCAAGGAGGAGCGTGAGTCCGTGCCCCGCTGGCTGCCGGACGATGCCGCGTCGGTGGACTATGCGATGAGGACCACCGGAGGTGAACGCATCCTGAAGGCGACACTCAGCGACGGCCGACTGCCCGCGCAATGCGAGCCGCTCGACGGCAGGACCGCGCCTGCTCCCGAGATCAGCGCGGCGTGGTTCCCCTCGGACGCTGCGGGCGGTGCGGAGGGGCGCTGCGGTTCCTACTACGTCTCGCTGGACCACGACACCCTGTATGCCTGGCAGACGAACAAGGACTGGCTGGAGGAGAACCGCCGATCCGGGGAGTAGCCACCGTCCGCGCCGCCCCCGCCGCATCCCCGTTCCCCCTCCGCCCGCTCCGCGCCGACCCCCCGCGGCCGACACACCCGAGGTACTCCGTGCTTGCTTTCGCTCCGCCGGCCGCCTTCCTGCTCTGGTTCTGCTGGGGTGTACGGCAGGACCGCCGTCAGTTCCGCAACGCCGTTCTGCTCGGCCTGACCGTGCTGAGCCTCTCGGTCGCCCTGCTCACCCAGGTGGACCGGCTGCCGGAGAATCTGGCCGTCTTGGTGTACTCGCTGGTCTTCCTCCTGCCCGCACTCGCCATCATGGTTCTCGGAGGCTTTCTCATCGCCAACGGCCTCACCATGATCCGCAAGGAAGGCCGCAGACCCGCGAACCTCCTGTCCGGCCTGGCCGGGGTGGGCATCTTCGCCATCCTCGCCCTCGTTGCCACGGCCGACTACTTCGGCGACTCGAAGGCCTACCGGTCCTTCATCCTGGCCGTTGTGCTGGTCACCGGCTACATCGCGTTTCTCTTCCTGTGCTTCCTCGCCTACGCCTTTCTGTACGGGCGTATCCGGGTGCGTGGCGACGTGGACTTCGTGGTGATGCTGGGTTCGGGGCTCATCGGCGGTGAACGTGTGCCTCCGTTGCTCGCCTCACGCCTGCGGGCCGGACTGAGCATCCACGATCAGCAGGTGGCCCGAGGCGCCGACGCTCCGGTGCTGCTGGTCTCCGGCGGTCAGGGCCCGGACGAACGGCTGCCGGAGGCCGAGGCGATGGGCCGCTGGCTGATCGCCGAGGGCGCCGACCCGGCCCTCATCATGGAAGAGCCCCGCTCCCGTACGACGTCGGAGAATCTGCGCTTCAGCCGCACGATGATGGAGGAGGCCGACGAGCGTTACGTGTGCGTGGTGGTGACCAACAACTTCCATGCGTTCCGCGCGGCGATGACCGCGCGCCGGGAGGGCGTGCGCGGTCAGGTGCTCGGCTCTCCCACCGCTTCGTACTTCTGGCCGAGCGCCACGATCCGTGAATTCGTCGCGGTGTTCTGGGAGCACCGCAAGGCCAACGTCGTCCTGTGCGTGCTGCTGGTGGCACTCGCCGTGGTGCTGGGGATGGGCCTGTGACGTGCCCGATCCCGAGCGGCAAAGGGGAGCCGGCTGATGTCTGCCGCTGAACCGACAGTGCTAGAACACCTCCATGACATACAGGTTCACGGCGCTGATTGCGTGCGGACTCGATGATCCAGAGACGGACGACTGCCTGATGGCAGGTGTGGCGGAGTCGGACGACGAGGACGGATTCTCACTGCTGTTCATGTGCGACTTCGACGATCCCGATGCACAGGAGGTCTCCCTGGGCATGGACACGTACTGTCTCGTCACTCCTGGCCAGGGCACTGCCTACGGCTGTGCACGTGAAGTACTGCTGGACGACGACGTGCTGCGGGTGACCTTGGATCCTGAATCGCTGGACGATCTCGGCCTGACCGACCCTGTTGTCGAGGCGCTGCTTCGGGCCCCAGCAGAGGACTTGGCACGCATGCGTGAAGTCCTTCCGCGCATCCTTCAATACGGACGGCCAGCGGCCTGGCCCACGCGACGATAGCCACCACGACGGGTTTCAAGACGGTCGCGCGCCCTGCTGCGAGTCCTCGCGGACACCTCCGTGGAGCCCCCACTGGTCAAGGCCGGAGTAGATCAACGCGGTGCGCGCGGCCGGAAAGGACACGCATCGGGCCTCGCCCGTATAGATCGCGACCAGCGAATCCGACCCGCGCCACCAGGTGTCAGCGAGCCCTTGTACCTCTGAGACCGGCTCCATCGCGTCGAGTTCGAGGCCGTCGACGTCGTCGCCCGTGATCTTCGTGATCTGCTGGGCCCACATCGACGCGTGATGAGTCAGTGCCAGCGACTCGACCCACCCTTCAACGGTCGCGTGCAACGGCGCCCAATGATCTGCGTGGATCCCGAACTCACCGGCCGGGCCGATCATGAATGCGTAGGGAACGGCGGTCCGTTGCATGCCGGCCTCGAACCACCAGCCTTCGGCGGACGTTCCTTCGGGGCAGCCGGCGTCGAAGTACTTCGGCCCTCCGTCGTACTTGACGGCCGGAGGCAGGAGCAGGCCGCCCCAGTGCTCCTGATAGGACGTCATACGGTCAACGACATCCGCCGGGATTTCCTGGTCGAGCCAGCACTGCCGGAACTGCTCTACTGGCTGAGTATCGACCCTGATGCCGTGCACAGCGACAAAGTTGCGAGCCCTCGGAGTCAGAGCGGCGGGCGCATCGTTGATGAGGTTGAGATCCACCGGGTGGACGCTACCCGTACAGCAGCGGCGTACGGATACCTCCAGCGACCACCATCGTTCTGCCGTGGTCGATATGGCCTCAACTTCCGTCTCTCCTAAGCTTCAGAGCGCCACGGCCAGCGCAGCGAGTCCCGGTCCTTCGAGGTCGTCCAGTGCCACTCGACGGCGAGAGACGGCCAGGAGCAGGGAGAGCGCGGGCCCGCTCACCTGCGGACCGTTGCCGATCGACACGTCGGCGTCCGTAGCCGTCAGCCGCGCGCGAGCTACGAGACCCTTGGCTCCGCCGAAGAAGTCTGAGGTCCGAGCCTGCAGACGGAGCGATCTGACGACAGCCTCCTCTGCGTAGGAGTGGGAGATCCCCAACGGCCGACGGATGTCCTCGCCGTGCACGATCTCCTCGACAAGCCGACTGTCGAGAGGCGCCGGCGGGGTCGACCTGCGCGACGTCACCTGCCGAAGCCGCTCCAGCGTCTCCTGTGGCGAGGCGCCGCGTTCGCGCTCGACACCGAGGGTGTTCTGGCGGTCGAAGTCGAACCGTGCCCGGGCGAGGCCGGCCAGGAAGCCCAGGCGCGTTGTCCGAGCTGTGTCGGACAGGTGGGCAACCACGTCGTGCACGGTCCACTCTGCGCAGAGCGACGGCTCTTCCCACTGCTCGGCATCCAGATGTTCAAGGTCATCGAGGAGTGCCGCACGCTCCTCGTGGACCATCGGCCAGACATCTCCCATGGCTTCCTCCAACGGCTGATCACAGCATCTGCCAGGGAAGACTCGCCGAGCCCGCGGAACTCATCGGCCACGCTGGTCGGTGACCCGCTCGACGATGATCCGCGCGCCGCGTTTGTCGTAGCGAGTGGCTGCCACCTGGGACTGCCTCAGCCGGTTGATCGGCCGCTCGACGGTGTTGCGCTTCTTGCGCGTGATACGTCGTGACTACTTCAGGCTTTCTGTCGTGGTCGTCCTGCTTCCTCGCTTTTGGAGGGCCCCAAGGCAGACGGGATGGAGACTCTCTCGTTGACGGCATCCCTGGAGTGGGCATGATGCAAGTCCGTTCACTGCAGGGGCACTTGGGGGCGAAGCGTGTTCGACAGATTCAGGAGGGGTCACCGGCGGAGACGGCTCGGCCGGGATTGGTTGTGGGAGGACGTCGTCGACGCGGTGCTCGACTTCGTGCGGTCCCGTTCGGTGTGGGTGGTCGTGGGCAATACGGGCTCGTGGACCTGTGCGGTGACGGGGGTGGTGTATTGCTGGTCGCGCCCTCCTTCGTTCGCGCAGTATGCCGTGGTGCAACTCGCCTGCCTGGTCTTCCAGGCGGTTGCCCTGATTCCGGTCGGATGGCCGGGGCGGTCGGCGACCGGACGGGACATCGAAGGTTTCTCCGATCTCCACGAGGGCCTCACGTTGATGAACGTGTGCGGTTCCTGGATCTTCGGGGTGCTTCCCGCTGTGGGGCTCTTCATCATTTTCGACGTGGACACGGAGAGTCCGCCGTGGTCGGCTGTGTTCTTCTCCGGGACCGCTCTCATGCTGGCGTGCGTGGCCGGCCTGATCACCGGGGTCTTCGTCTCCGACAAGGTGCGCACGCGGCACCGCGAGGCGGCGGGGCCGCCGGGTGTGTCCGGCCTGGGGGACAGCGCAGACGGCGGGGACAGCACGGACGGTGTCGACGTGGACTCGGGTGGCTTCGACGGCGACTGAGCTGCGGTCCGTCCTACGCCTGGGCGGGTGGCCCGACCGCGCCGAACATGTACGACGACCCGGCCATGGCGCCGGCAGGCCCGGGCCGTGTCACAGCCCACGACAGCGAACCCCGAGGACATGCGCTCCAGCGCCGAGGCCGGCGACGAGACTGCGCGGCGCGTCGCAGTCCGGCGTCCCCGGGGAGCAGCTGTCAGGACGGACGGTTCGTGTCCGGGATGCTGATGGCGATCGGCTTGGCCTCGCCGAGGAAGAGCAGGACGAACTGGCGGATCGCCTCTTCCAGCGTCCAGGCGACGGAGGGGATGACGGGGAAGGAGATCAGTCCCTCGCGGAAGGCGACCAGCAGGGGCCAGGCGGCTGCGATCAGCGGCTTCAGGACGGGCTCCTTGGACAGCCCGATCATGTCCCCGACCCGGTCGCCGAGCGTATACCTGGCAAACGCGCTGATCAGGGGACGGGTGAGGCCGAGGTCCAGCTCGGCCACGATGTCGAGGAGCACTTCGGTCAGCGCCACCCCCTCGTCACTCGCGGCCAGGATCGGGTCGAGGACCTGAGCGGACTGGGCGTTGGCCGCCTCCCACGTGGCGGGGATGTACTCCTGCCGTACGCCGAGCATGGCGGCGCTGACCTGCCACACATGCAGGTAGGCGTCCGAGTCGGCGGTACTGATCCGCACGCGCCAGTCCTTGAGCCTCTGCATGACGAAGGTGGCCAGACTGTGCCAGGTGACGAGGATGTCCGCCTGGCTGATCGGAATGGTCTGGCCACCGCTCGTCTGCGTCCACCCCGGAGACTGCGGCAGCAGGTGCCGTACGGCGGCGTGCACCATGCGGGTCTTCACGCAGGTCACGATCATCGAGCCCGTCGGCTGGTAGGCGTCCAGGTCCCCGATGTCGTAGCCGAGTCGCGCGGTCTTGGCGATGCGGTCCTTCATGTCGGCGCCGCCCTTTGAGTAGTACACCGCGCGCGCCTCGCGGGGTATGGCGGTACTCATCAGGCCGCTGCCGAGGCCGTACAGCGCCCCGACGTAGATCCCCTTCGTCTTGCTGAACCGGGATCCGCGGTCGAGCTTCGTGCGGTCGGTCCAGGCCGGGAGTTTGCGGGCCTGCTCCATGAAGTCGCGTACGTCCGTGGGGAGTTCGGCGGGCAGCGGTTGGTCGTTGCGGGTCCACTTCGCCAGCGCGGTATTGACCCTGGCCACGTCGCCCCGGTCGATGACGGCCGCCAGGACCGGATCGGCCTCGTCGTCCCACACCCACTCGGGGTCCAGGCCCGCGCCGGTGCCCGCCACGGAGCTGGTCGGCGGCCAGGTCCACAGGGGTCGGGCGGCGGCCGGTGAGGCCATGCTCAGCGCTCCGGCGGCGCCCAGGGCTCCGCCCGTCAATAACATCTTCCGTCTGCTCAACCCGTCCATTTGCTCGAGCTCCTTGTCTGATGCTGGTGGGAACCGAGGAGCGGATCGCTGAGGCGGTGACAGGACGATCCGGCCCACCGCCGCACGTGGCGTCCGCTGAGATTCTCGATTGACTTACTGAATCCTGAGTAGAGCTGATTTGGCCGCAACTACCCCTACAGGTAGCGATATTGCCAGCCGTGATCACTTGAGAGTTCGGCGGCGCATGTGATTTCTCGTTAACATAGCGAGCGCCTCCGCTCTCGACAATGGTGGCGACGGTGCTCGGTTTTTCGAGCGGCGAGGTCGGCGCCGGGCCGTCGCTTGACGGGCTCACCGCTGATTAACGATATCTATGGCGATTGTCGTTTTGCTGCTACGTTGTGCGGCCATGGCGAGCGAGCAGGCGACCCGGAAAGCCTCGACGGGTATGGACGGCTGGATCCACAGGATCACCGCCGACCTTGCCGACTCCGCCGATACCCGCCTCGCGCCCGCCGGTTCCGCCCGCAGCATCGACGCGGCGACCGCGCGACTGGGCGCCGGGCCCGTGGCCTGGGCCGTCAGCGTCGGGAACGGACTCGCCGAGGCCGTCATCCGCGAGGTGCCCGAACTGGGCGGGGGGACGGCCCCGTTCGAGATCCTGCGCATGGGTACCGAGGCCGTGACGCTCAGCGCTCTCTGCCTGCTCGCCGATCCCGACGCCGAGCGGGACATCCCGGAGGAGTCCCTGCTCGGCGACCGGGAGTTCGCCCGGCGGCGCCTCGGTCTGGACAAAGTGCTGCGCGGCATCCGCGTCGCGCACGCCGCCCTGGCGCAGGCACTGATGAGCGCGTGCGCGAAGCTCGCCGAACCGGTGGAGCGCGCCGAGCACTTCCGGCGCATCTCGGAGCTGCTCCTCGGCTTCGTCGACGCGTTCTCCTCGCGGATGACGGACGAGTACCAGGCCGAGCACGACCGCTGGCTGACCAGCGGCGACGCGGCGAGGGAAGACACCGTGCGGGCTCTTCTCGAGGGCCGGCCCGTCCGGGAGGACACGGTGCGTGAAGTGCTCAACTACCGGCTGCGCGGCCGTCACCTGGCCGTCGTCGCCTGGTGCGACGGGCCACCTGCGGAGGCCGCCGACGACCCCCGGCAGGCCGCCGCCGAACTGCTGCGCCGGCGTGGCTGCACCTCCACCCTCGTCCTCCCGCTCGGCCGGACGGGCGCCTGGGCCTGGGGCGAGCCGGGCACCGAGGCGCCGCCGGCCGCCGACGTCGCCGACCTCCCGTGCACCGGAAACATCCGGATGGCCTGCGGATCGGTGCGCTCCGGGCCGCGGGGGTTCCGCCAATCGCACGAGGACGCCCAGCGCACCGCTCGCGTCATGCGGCTCAATCCGGTCGGCACCGGGCCCGTCGCCGACCATCGGGACATGGAGCTGGCGACGCTGCTCGCAGCCGACCTGCCCGCTCTGCGCCGCTTCGTCGGCGGTGAGCTGGGCGCCCTCGCGGCGGACACCCGGCACGCGGAGCAGCTGCGTCGGACCCTGCACCTCTACCTGCGCAACGAACGCAGCCTCACGGTCGCGGCGGCGGGGTTGCACGTGGCGCGCAACACCATCACGTACCGCGTCAAACGGGCCCAGCAGCTCATCGGACACGACGTGGCGCACCGACTGCCGGAGATCCTGACGGCTCTGGAAGCCGCCAGAACCCTCGGGCCCGCCGTGCTGCGCACCGAGGACGGCAACGCCCCCGACACCACGTGACGACACCGAGCAGCGCGCGGGGACCGACGCCGGACGTCCGTGGGCAGCGGTCAGATCAGCGGAGTCACCTGCTCCTCGACACCCAGCAACGCCCGCCCGTACAACTCGCCCGCGATCGCCGGGTTGATCACCGCGTGCCGGCTGCCCGTCTCCTGGTCCCGCCAGATCCGCTGCAGCGGGTTCGCCTCGGCGAAGCTGCCGGCGCCCTGCACGCTCAGCAGGAGATCGAGTGCCTCGCGGGAACGGCGCGCCACGTACCCCGTGTCCATCCGCACCCGCGCCCGTGTCCCGAAGGGCATCTGCTCGCCGCGCGCCGCCCAGCCGTCGATGTCGTCGGCCGCCCGCAGCAGGTGCAGCCGCGCCGTGTCGATCAGCTGCGCCGCCTCGGCCACCTGGATCTGCGTCGACGGAGCCTCACTGGCCCGCTCGTAGAAGGTGTACGAGATGCCCTTGCCCTTGGCCAGCGATGCCGAGACCACGTCCATCCCGGCCTGCGCCAGACCGACTTGGGGGCCCGCGAGGACCAGCGCGAGCACCGGTACGAGCGCGGAGCGGTACAGCGGCTCGTCCTTCCGCTCCGTCCCGTAGTCGCCCTGCACGCCGCGCGTCACCGACAGGACGCGGTACTCGGGCACGAACACATCGTCGGCGACCAGGGTGTTGCTCCCCGTGCCGCGCATGCCGGCCACGTGCCAGGTGTCCTCGACGGTCAGGTCCGCCATCGGGATCAGCGCGGCGCCCTGATCCACCTGCCGTCCGGTGGCGTCGACCACGGGGATGCCGACCGACGCCCACTGCGCGTGCAGGCTGCCCGACGCGAATCCCCACCGGCCGGTGACGACGAACCCTCCCTCGACGCTGCGACTGGTCGCGCTCGGCGCCAGCACGCCGCACACCCGCGCGTCCGGGGTCTCGCCCCAGACCTCCTCTTGCACCCGCTCCGGGTACAGGCCGACCATCCAGTTGCAGACGTTGATCAGGGTGGCCACCCAGGCCGTCGAACCGCATCCGCGCGCGAGCTCGGACGTGACCTCCAGGAACGTACGGAAATTCGCTTCGTGGCCGCCGAACCGGTGCGGCACGGTCAGCCGGAAGAGTCCTGCCTCGGTCAGTGCCGCGATGTTCTCCTCGGTCACCTTGCGGTCCGCCTCGGTGCGGGCCGCGTTCTCCCGCAGCAGGGGGATCAGCGCCGTCGCGTTCTCCCTGAGGGCGGCTGAGGGCGGGGGCGTGTTCTCGGTCTGGAACGTGGTCTTGGTCGTGGTCATGAGGATGCTGCTTCCTTCCGGCGGCTCGGACGGCGCCTCGCCCGGCGAGGTGCCGCTGCCGGAATTGCACGCCGTTCACGTACCGCTGTCCTGTGGCCGGGACCGCAAAGCCGACCGGATCGACTGGGCCCGTGGACCGGTTCCGGGGCGTTGTGCGCCGCGGGCTCATGA
This sequence comes from Streptomyces sp. NPDC046716, assembly GCF_040645755.1. Taxonomy (NCBI): domain Bacteria; kingdom Bacillati; phylum Actinomycetota; class Actinomycetes; order Kitasatosporales; family Streptomycetaceae; genus Streptomyces; species Streptomyces sp. NPDC046716. The sequence goes on along the minus strand of NZ_JBEYYU010000006.1, from coordinate 203,036 downwards.
ACCGCGCCCAGGTTTGGGCGCCCGGCCCAGTGCTCCGGCCCGAGACCGTGATTTCACTGGGCGCACCCCGTGTCCCGGACGGCACAGGGGACGAATGCCGCTCTCTGGAGGTCGCTGTGCCCCCGTCTCCCCTCGCCACGACGAGCCTGCCCGCCACCACCGCCGACCCGGCCGGGTTCCGCCGCGTTCTCGGGCAGGTGCCGACGTCCGTGTGTGTGGTGGCCGCCACGACACCGCACGGACCGGCCGGTGTCACGGTGGGCAGCTTCACCTCCGTGTCCCTGGAACCGCCGCTCATCGTCTTCTACTGCGGCCGGCGCTCGGCCAGCGCCCGCGCGATCGTCGAGACCGGCGCCTTCTGCGTGAACGTCCTCGCGGAGGACCAGCAACAGGTGTGCGCCGCGTTCGCCGGACGCCCGGACGACCGCTTCGCGACGGGGGAGTGGGACACGAGCGGAGCCGCCGGCCCGCGGCTCGCCGGGGCCGCCGCCTGGATCGAGTGCGACGTCGAGGACAGCTTTCCCGCCGGTGACCATGTGGCTGTGCTGGGCCGGGTACGGGCGCTGGCCGCCTCCGACGAAGGCCGTGGGCCCCTCGTTTTCCACCGCGGGCGTCTGACCCGCCTCGCCCCCGCCTCCGGCGCCCACGTGCCGACCCGCTCCTTCAGCTGGTGGGGCGTGTGAGGGGCGGAGTCGTAGCGGGACGCGCGCTGTCCGTGGTCACTCCGAAAGGCGCCGCGAGACCGCCCGCGCCGTCGCACGCACCGCCGGACCGTATCCGGGATCCGAGCCGCCCGTGCCCGGCGCGACGACCGACAGGGCCGCCACGACCTCGTCACCGTCGCGCACGGGTGCGGCCACCGTGCTTCGGGGCCAGGGGCGGTTCTGGTGACCGCGGGCGAAATCGGCGCGACGCACCTCGGCGAGGACACGTCGCAGCTCTTCGCCGGAGCGGATGTCCTCGCCGGGCCCGGGCTCGTAGGCGGCGATGACCCGTTCCTGCACCGCCGCCGGTGCGAAGGCGAGCAGGACCAGGCCCACCCCGGTGGACGCCAGCGGCAACCGCCCTCCCACGCGGTAGCGCACGGGACTGGCGTCCAGCGCCGACAGCCGCTCGACGAGAAGCGCCTCGGCGTCCTCCCGCACCGCGAGCAGCACGTGCTGCCGCGTCACATGGAAGAGGTCCTCCATGAACGGCATGGCCACCGCACGCAACCCGTGCCCGCGCGGCGCGAGTGACGCCGTCTCCAGCAGGCGCAGCCCCACCACGAAACGCCCGTCGTCGAGCCGCTCCAGGGCGCCCACGTGGACGAGCGAACGGGCGAGCCGCAGCGCGCTGCTGCGAGGTGTGCCGCTGCGCCGAGCGAGGTCCGCCAAGGACAGCGCGCGGTGATCACTGTCGAACGCGCCGAGCAGCGCGAACGCCCGCTCGATGACGGGCTGCCCCTCGGCCGGCCGGCCGCCGCGCCGCTGTTTCCCGCCCTTTGGCTTCGGCGTTTCATTCATCGGAATCACCAGTGCCACTCTACGGGCACCCTTCTTACGGTGGACACATCGGCATCGCCGAACGCAACGACCATCGGGAGACACGTATGACCCGTCCGACCGGCATGACCGGCACAGCCCAGACGACCGCCGCCACGGCCCGCACGTCTCCGACCGGACTCGTCGATGTCCACGCGCACTTCGTCACCGACCGCTACGTCGCCGCTGCCCGAGTCGCGGGCATCGCCCACCCCGACGGCATGCCCGGCTGGCCGGCCTGGAGCGTCGACCAGCACCTCGACGTGATGGACCGCTCGGGCATCGACAAGTCCTACCTGTCGATCTCCTCGCCGGGGGTGCATTTCGGCGACGACAAGGCCGCCCGCGCACTGGCCCGCGAGGTCAACGAGTTCGGCGCCGGGGTCCGCGGCGAGCGTCCCGAGCGGTTCGGGCACTTCGCCGCCCTGCCCCTGCCCGACGTCGACGGCGCCCTCGCCGAGACGGCCCACGCGCTGGACGTGCTCGGCGCCGACGGGGTCGCGGTGGAGACCAACCATCACGGTCTCTACCTCGGCGCCCCCCGGCTCGAACCGCTGTGGCAGGAACTGGACCGCCGGGGCGCCCTCGTCTTCGTCCACCCCACCTCGCCGCCTCGGGCCGACGAGGTCGACCTGGGCCGGCCGCGTCCGATGCTGGAGTTCCTCTTCGACTCCGCCCGCGCCGCGAGCGACCTCCTCCTGCGCGGCGTGCTCGCCCGCCATGCCCGGATCCGCTGGGTGCTCACCCACGGTGGCGGCGCCCTCCCGCTGCTCGCCGACCGCATGGAACTGTTCCGCGCGCTCCTGAGCGCGGACACCGACGGCCGTAGTGCCGACGGGTCCGCCGTGGAACAGCTCAGCCGCCTCTGGTACGACATGGCGGGCACCCCCTTTCCGCGGCAGGTCCCGGCCCTTCGCGCCGCGTTCGGCACCGAGCGCCTCCTGTACGGCAGCGACTACTGCTGGACCCCCGCGGCATCGGTCGTCGAGCAGGTCGCCTCCGTCGACGCCGCGGAACAACCGGCCGACGGCGGCACCTGGCGGGACCTCACCACGCGCAACGCGCACCGCCTCTTCACGCCGGACCCGGCCTGACCGCACCATCCAGTCCGCCTGCCGCGCCCACGAACCCTCAGGACCGAGAGACCGCCCATGGCCCCCGCTTCCTCGCCCGCCCAAGCCCTGCTCCTGCGCGGCGCCACCGTCGTCGACACACGCGACGGCGCGCTGAGCCGTGACACCGACGTACTCGTCCGAGGCGGCGCCATCACCGCCGTCGGCCCCCGCCTGACCGCGCCGGACGGAGCGCAGGTGGTGGACGCCGCCGGCCTGTACGTCGTGCCGGGATACAACGACATGCACGCCCACCCGCTCGGGCGCGGCGGTGACGTCGAGGCCGCCCTCGCGCTGATGCTCGCCCATGGCATCACCGGCTACCGGCAGATGTCCGGGGACCTCGACCTGCTGCGCTCCCGAGCCCGTGGCACGCTGCGCTTCCCCGAAACCGCACCCGAACTGCTCGCGCTGCCGGGCCCGTTGCTGACCATGCTGAACACCGGTACGGCCGCCGAGGCCGCGGCGACGGTGCGGGAACAGGTGGCCGCCGGTGCCGACTTCGTGAAGTCCGCGGCCATGACCAAGGAACGCTTCTTCGACGCCCAGGCGGAAGCGCTGCGGCTCGGGGTGCCGATCGTCGGCCATCTGCCCGCGGGCATCGACGTCCTCAAGGCGTCGGCCCTCGGCATGAAGTCCATCGAACACTTCGGATCCGGGCTCGGCGTCCTCGCCTGCTGCTCCACCGACGAGCACGATCTCCAACGGGCCTCGGGCGCCCGGCAGCGGCTCACCCTGCCGAGGATCCGGCTGCCGTTCATGGACCGCGTGGTGAACGCCGTGCTGCGGCGCGTGGTCCTCAACCCCGTCACCCTCAACAAGGCCGAGGACGTCGACATCCTCGACCACGCCGTGAGGACCTACGACGAGAGGCGCACCCTCGAACTCGCCGAGAGGTTCGCGGCGGACGGGACATGGCACGTGCCCACCCTGATCCGGCAGCGGACCAGCAAACTCTGCGACGATCCCGCTCTCGCCGCGGACGAGGATCTGCGCTACATGTCACCCGCCACCGTGCGCACCTGGCAGGGCGCGGCGCGCAGGTTCCGCAAGCGGTTCACCCCGCGGCAGCGCGCCACGTTCGCCGCCTCCCACCGCCTGGAGTACGACATGGCCGGAGTCTTCGACCGGGCGGGCGTCAGGATGCTCGTCGGCACCGACTCCTCGGGCGCGGTCTGGGTCGTACCAGGCGCCGCGCTCCACGACGAGATCGACCTGCTGGCCGAAGCCGGCATCGGAGCGCTGCGTCTGCTGCGGATGCTGACGCTGTCCGCCGCCGAGTTCCTGGGGACCACGGACACGATGGGGACCGTGGAGGCCGGACGCCGCGCCGACCTCGTCCTGCTCGACGCCGATCCTGTCGCGAGCGTGGCCCATCTGCACCGCGTCGTCGGTGTGGTGCGGGCCGGACGGTACTACGACGCGCCGGCCCTCGCCGCGCTCAAGGAACGGCTGGCCACGGCCCGCCGTGTCGACTGAGCCGGCACCGCTCGCATGACCCCCCTCACGACCCCCCTCATGTGCAGGAGCACTTCATGACGGACATCGACGAGGTCGCGCAGACGGTGTTGCGGGAGCGTCAGGGACGCGACCGTGGCTGGTGGGAGCAGATGCGGTCCTGCTACTGGCCCGACTCCACCGTGCGTCTCAGCTGGTACCGGGGCGACGGACCGGGGTTCGTGACCGCGTCCGCCGCCATGGCCGGCCGCGGGGACTCCAGCGTCCACCGACTCTCCCCGCCGGTCGTCCGGATCGCCGGGGACCGGGCGTTCGCCGAGACACCCGCGGCGATCGAAGTGCGCACCGAGATGGACGGTGTGTCCGTGGACCTGGTCTCGTACACCCGCATCGTGAACCGTCTCGAACGTCGCGACGGACGCTGGGGCATCCTGGCGCTCACCTGTGTCTACGAGCGGGACACGGTCGCCCCCGTCGTCCCCGGTGAGCCGATCGCCCTGGCACCGGGAGACCTGGCCGGTTTCCGCGCCCCGTACGCGATCCTCGCGCGGCATCTGTCCCGGCGCGGCTACGAGGTGGCCGACGACCTGCTCGGCGACGATCAGCCGGAGCGTACGGCGGCGTTCTACGCGGAGACGTTCCGGTGGTTGCGGGGGTGACGCGGCAGCGGGGAGCGGGCGCCGTCACGCTGCGGGTTCGGCCCCATCCTCGACGACCGCGCGCAGCGCGGCGGCGGTGCGGTCGAGGTGGGCGGCGAGCAGAGCGGCCGCCGTGTCGGCGTCGCGGGCCAGCGCCGCGTCCATGAGGGCCCGGTGCTCGCCGGCGACATCCCGTGTCACGTCGTGGGCGACCGGCACCGACCAGCGGCGGTAGACGGTCGCGGCGTCGCGCAGGGACATCGCGACGGCCAGGAGCCGGTCGTTGCCGCAGCCTTCGAGCAGCGCCTGGTGGAAGCGCTCATGGGCGGCGAACCAGTCGTCGTTCTGCAGACCGTCCGCGCGCACGGGCGGGGTCGCGCCGAGCCGGTGATGGGCCGCGACGACCTCGGACTCCCAGTGGATGTCGCCCCGGACGACCGAGCGGCGCAGGACGAGGGACTCGATCTCGATCCGGGCGTCGGTGAGTTCGTCGAGGTGGGCGCGCGAAAGGGTGACGACGCGGAAGCCCTGCTGCGGCGCGGCCACCACCAGGTCCTGTTCGGACAGGCGGGTGAGCGCCTCGCGCACGACGGACTGACTGACGCCGAAGCGCGCCGCGAGCTCGACCAGACGCAGCCGCTGCCCGGGGGTGAGCGTCCCCTGGAAGATCTCCTCGCGGATCGCCGCGTAGACCGCCCCTGCCCGTGTCTGTTTCGTCTGCGCCATGACCACGGAGGGTAGCAGCTTGGCGCCAACTTGAAAAAATATCGTTAATCTCTTGCTCTGCCGAGAAAACAGCTTGAGACTGACGGCGGACCCACCCGCTCACCCATGAGGAGACTCCATGCGCCTGGCCAACATCGACGGACGACTCGTAGTGCGCGCCCCGGACGGTCCCGTCGACGTCGCGGAGGCGAGCGCGGGCCGTTTCGGGCCCGCGCCGCAGACGGTCTACGCGCAGTGGGACGCGTTCACCGTGTGGGCGGGGGAGAAGGGGCTCGGCGGGCCGGCCCCTGCCGCGCCGCCCGCGACGGACGGCGCGGTGTGGGGGGCGCCGTCGCCGCATCCGGCGCAGGTCTTCGCGATCGGCCTCAACTACCGCGATCACGCGGCCGAGTCGGGGTTCGGCGAGCCGGACTCCGCGACGGTCTTCACCAAGTTCGCCACCTCCGTCACCGGGCACGACACCCCGGTGGCCCTGCCCGAGGGCAAGGTCGACTGGGAGGCCGAACTGGTCGTCGTGATCGGCCGCCACTGCCACCGGGCCGCCCGCGAGGAGGCGTGGTCGTACGTCGCCGGACTCACCGTCGGTCAGGACCTGTCCGAGCGGGAGCTCCAACTCGCAGGTCCCGCCCCGCAGTTCTCGCTCGGAAAGTCGTACCCGGGCTTCGCTCCGACCGGACCCGAGCTGGTCACCCCCGACGAGTTCGCCGACCCCGACGATCTGGAGATCGCCTGCGCGCTGGAGAGCGGCGACGTCCTGCAGAAGAGCCGTACGTCCAACATGATCTTCGGTGTGCCCGAGCTGATCGCCCAGCTCTCGGCCGTCTGCCCGCTCCTGCCCGGTGACCTGATCTTCACCGGCACTCCGGCCGGGGTCGGCATGGCCCGCACGCCCCAGCGCTTCCTGTCACCGGGCGACGTGCTGCTGACCACCGTCGAAGGCATCGGCACCCTGCGGACGCCGCTCACCGCCTGAGCCGTCCGCCGCCGCTCATCGGTCCGCGCCCCCCACGCAAGCACACGAGCAAGAACACCCCGCAGTCCGCCGTTTCTCGACGAAGAGAGCCGCACACATGTCACTGCACCGTCTGACCCAGATCGTCATGGGTGTCCCCGACCCCGCGGGTACCGCCGCGTACTACGAGGAGTTCGGGCTCACGCCGTCCGGCGTACAGGGCTCCGCACACACGCTGTCCACCGTCGACGGCGGCGAACAGCTGCGGATCGCACCGGCGCAGCGGCGCCGCCTGCTGGAACTCGGCGTCGGCGCCGACGACCCCGACGACCTGGACCGTGTCGCCGCCCACCTCACCCGGCTCGGCTTCGCCCCGCAGCGCGGCGAGGGCTCCGTCAGCGCCGTCGACCCCGGAACCGAGGTGCTGGTCCGGGTCGAGGTCGCCCCGCGCTACGCGCAGGCACCGGCCAGGCCGGGCCCGTACAACGCTCCAGGATCGGTCGAGCGGACCGGCCTGCGCGCCCCGGGCATCCTGCGCGAGGAACGGGTCCGCCCGCGCAAACTGGGACACGTGGTGCTGGGCTCGACCGACCAGGAACGCTCTCAGCGGTTCTTCCAGGACGGGATCGGCTTCAAGGTCAGCGACACCGTCCCCGGGCTCGCCGCGTTCATGCGCTGCTCCACCGACCACCACAACATCCTGGTGCAGCAGGCGCCCGTGGCCTTCCTCCACCACACGTCCTGGCAGGTGGACGACGTCGACGAGATCGGCCGCGGCGCGACCGCCATGCTCGAGGCCGACCCGGAACGCCACACGTGGGGCCTCGGCCGTCACTTCATCGGCTCCAACTTCTTCTGGTACCTCAAGGACCCGGCGGGCAACTTCTCGGAGTACTACTCCGATCTCGACTGCATCGTGGACGACGAGCTGTGGCAGCCCGGCGTCTGGGAAGGGGCCCGCGCCCTGTACTCCTGGGGCCCGCCCCCGCCGCCCTCCTTCCTCGCCCCCGAGGACCTGGCCGGCCTGATGACGGGCGCGCACAGCGCCCCCGCCAACTAGGGGCCCGGCATGGAAAGTTCGCTCCCCGGGCGCGACACGTCGCTCCCCGAAGGTGAAGATTCCCTCCCCGACCGCGACGTGCTCGTCGTCGGAGCCGGACCCGTAGGACTGGCCCTGGCTCTCTTCCTGGCCCGCGACGGCGTGCGCACCACCGTCGTCGAACGCTGGCCCGGCCCCTACCGGCTGCCGCGCGCGGTCCACTTCGACGACGAGATCGCCCGGCTGCTCGCCGGGGCCGGGGCGGGCGCGTACGCCGCCGAAGGGGTGGTCGCCGCCGACACGTATGAATGGCGCAACGGTTCGGGTACGCCGCTGCTGCGCTTCGACTGGTCCGGCACCGGACCGTCCGGGTGGCCGACCGCTTCCATGTTCCACCAGCCGGAACTGGAGCAGGCGCTGGAGGACGCGGCACGTCGCCGCCCCGAGATCACGCTGATGCGGGGTGCCGAGGCGGTCTCCGTCCACCAGGACGCCGACGCCGACTCCGCCGTCCTGACCGTTCGCGTCGCCGACGGCACCGAGCGGCGACTGAGCGCCCCGTGGCTGGTCGGCTGCGACGGCGCCAACAGCTTCGTACGCACGGCGTTGGACACCACCGTGACCGACCTCGGGTTCTTCTACGACTGGCTGATCGTGGACGTGCTGCCGCACGAGGAGCGGACGTGGTCGCCGATGAACATCCAGGTGTGCGACCCCGACCGGCCCACCACGGCGGTGTCCGCCGGACCGGGCCGACGCCGGTGGGAGTTCATGCGGATGCCCGGCGAGAGCCGCGAGGACCTCGACACCGAGGCCACCGCCTGGAAACTGCTCAGCCCCTGGGGTGTCACCCCGGACAACGCGACGCTGGAACGCCACGTCCTCTACACCTTCCAGGCCCGCTGGTGCGACCGGTGGCGCCACGGCCGACTGCTCCTCGCCGGAGACGCGGCCCACCAGATGCCGCCCTTCGCCGGGCAAGGCATGTGCTCGGGCATCAGGGACGCCGCCAACCTCGCCTGGAAGCTGTCCCTCGTCACCCGCGGCCACGCGGACAGCGGCCTGCTCGACACCTACACCTCCGAACGCTCCGGGCACGTGCGCCACGCGATCGGCATGTCCGTGGAACTGGGCAAGGTCATCTGTGTCCCGGACCCGGCCGCGGCCGCCGCCCGCGACGCCGCCCTGCTCGGGGCGGAGTGCGATCCCGCGCGAGCGCTGCCCCCGGTACCACCGCCCACGCTCGGCGACGGCCTCGTCCACCACGGCCCCGACGGTACGCCGATGGGCGCGGCCGGGGCCCTGAGCCCGCAGGGACGCGTGCGACACCGCGGAGTCACCGGCCTGCTGGACCAGGCCGTCGGACACGGGTTCCTGGTCTGCGCGGCCGAGGACCCGCGGGCCGCCCTCGACGCCGAGGACCTGGCCTTCCTCAACGCCATCGGTGCCCACACGATCCGCTTCACCCCCTCACACGCTCCGGAGGACGGCGAGCACGACGCGGTGGACATCGACGACTTCTACCTCCCGCACCTGGCGGCCACCGGACACCTGGGCGCGGTGATCCGCCCCGACCACTACGTCTACGGCTCCTTCACGGACACCGACGGACTGCGCGCCGTCGTCGCCGCGCTCCGCGCGGACCTCGCCGGCGCGACCACCCCCACGACCGCCACGACTTCCGCAGGTGACGCATGAGCGCCCCCGACCCGGCTCGGACCGCCGCCGTCCGAGTCGACCCCGTCTGGGTCCCCGCACGAGAAGCCGTCGAGGCCTCCCGGCTGGCCGCCTTCACCGCACACGCCGCCCGCCGCACGTCCGCCGCTCCGCACGATCCGTACGACTACGCCGCGCTGCACGCGTGGTCGGTGTCGGACCTGGCCGGATTCTGGTCGGCCGTCTGGGAATTCTTCGAGGTCCGCTCGGCGACCCCGTACACCGCGGTGCTGGAAGGAGCGATGCCGGACACCCGATGGTTCCCCGGTGCCCGCCTCAACTACGCCGAGCACGCGCTGCGCCACCCCGGTGGGGGCGACCCCGCGCTCATCGTCGACGGAGAGGACGGCACCGTACGCGAGGTGAGCTGGGACGCACTGCGCCGGCAGGTCGCGGCGCTCGGCGCATGGCTGCGGCAGCGCGGAGTGCGGCCCGGCGACCGGGTGGCGGGCTACCTGCCGCACACCGAGCACGCTGTCATCGCCTTCCTGGCAGCGGCATCCGTGGGCGCGGTCTGGTCCGTGTGCGCGCCCGACTACGGCGCGGCCGGGGCCGCGTCCCGCCTCGGCCAGCTCGAACCGGTCGTCCTGTTCACCACCGACGGCTACCACTGGAACGGTCGCCACCACGACAGACGAGCGGAGTCCGAGCAGCTGCGCGCGGCTCTGCCGTCGGTACGGGACACGGTGCGCGTCCCCGGCCCCGACACGGCTCCTGGTGCGCCTTCGCGGGACGCAGACACCGGAAGCGTGCGGACCTGGGCGGAGGTGACGTCCTCGGCGGCGCCGGCTGAGCCGATCTACGAACAACTGCCCTTCGACGCACCCCTGTGGATCCTCTTCTCCTCCGGCACCACCGGGGTACCGAAGGGCATCGTGCACGGCCACGGCGGCGTCCTCCTCGACCACCTGAAGGTCCTGGGACTCCACATGGACCTCAGGCCGGGCGAACGCTTCTGCTGGTACACGACACCGAACTGGATGATGTGGAACCTCCTCGTCTCCGGCCTCCTGCACGGAGCGACACTCGTCCTGTGCGACGGGGCGCCGTCCAGCCCCGGCCCGGACCGGCTGTGGGAGGTCGCCGCTCGACACCGCGTCTCGGTCCTGGGGACCAGCCCCGGCTACCTGCTCGCCTGTGAGAAGGCGGGTGTGGAACCCGGCCGTGACTTCGCCCTCGACGCCCTGCGCGTGGTCGGCTCGACGGGCGCGCCGCTGCCGGCGAGCGCGTACGCGTGGACACGTGACCACGTCGGACCGCGGATCCAGCTCGCCTCCACCAGCGGAGGCACCGACGTGGTGAGCGGATTCGCGGGCAGCGCGCCGGCCCTCCCCGTGTGGCCGGGCGAGATCTCCGCGCCCTTGCTGGGCGTGGATCTGCAGGCATGGGACGCCGACGGCCGTGCCGTCACGGACGACGTGGGGGAACTGGTCGTCACACGGCCGATGCCGTCGATGCCGCTGCGGTTCTGGAACGACCCGGACGGCGAGCGGTACCGCGCCGCCTACTTCACACCCTGGCCCGATGTGTGGCGGCACGGCGACTGGACCACCGTCACCGCACGCGGCAGTGTCGTGGTGAGCGGCCGCTCGGACTCCACGCTCAACCGGCACGGAGTCCGGCTCGGCAGCGCCGACGTCTACGCCGTTGTCGACGAAATCCCTTACGTGAGCGAGTCGTTGGTCATCGGAGCCGAACTGCCCGACGGCGGCTACTGGATGCCGCTGTTCGTGGTGACGGCCCCCGGCACCACCCTCACCGACGCACATCGCGAAGAGATCCGTACCGCCCTGCGCACCCACGCCTCGCCGCGGCACGTCCCCGACGACGTGATCGAGGTGCCCGCCCTGCCCCACACCCGTACGGGCAAGAAACTGGAGGTCCCCGTCAAACGCATCCTGCAGGGCGGCGATCCGGCACGGGTCGCCGGGCGGGAAGCGGTCGACGACTTCGCGGCGCTCGCCTACTTCGCGCGTTTCGCTCCGGGAGCGGTCGGGCGTGCACCGCGGCCGGCCACCGCACCGGTCCATCCGTAGCCCACGTCAGTCGGGCACTGCGGTGCGATGTCACGGATCTTCCGTGGCCGGGGTCCATGAGGGACGGCACGGGCCCGACCTCCGGGAGAGGAAGCCGGGCCCGTGCCTTCCCGCGACGCGAGAGGGCTTGGCTCAGGCGATGCGCGTGTGCACGACGGCCGTGTTGTTGCCGGAGGTGCGCTCGGGACTGTCGGTGGTGACCGAGGTGGAGAGCCGGACCGTCCCACCGCCGTAGGAGGGCGCGCGGCCGGCTATCTCGAGGCGGACCGTGTGGCCGGGAGCCAGATCGCCGATGGCGAGCACGATGCGGCCGTCGCCGGTGAGCGTCTCGGAGGCGGGCCCCTCACTGATGCGGTGCGCCAGGTACCGGATGCCGCCCGGCATCGTGGTGCTGGAGCGGACGTTCTCGGCCGTGGCCGAGCCCTTGTTGGTGAACTCGACGACCCAGCGCTGCTCCTGGTGGTGATCGAGGTGGCGGGGGCCGGAGGCAGTCACGGTCACGTCGGCGAGCCGCTGCTTGTCCGTGACGCCGCCGCCCCACGGCTTCCCGTAGTCCTTGTCGTATCGGTAGTTGTCGGTCCAGCCCCTGCCGTAGTCGCCGTCGTAGCCGCCGTACGCCGCACCGGCTCGGGGGGCCGGGTGGCCGTCGCCCGAGGCGGCCGACGCGGAGCCCGCGACCGCGAGCGTCGCGGTGACCGTGGCGGTCAGCAGTGTCGCGACGAGGGTCGTGCGCCGGGCACGGAAACGGGTGGTGCCATGGGACATGGGTGTCTTGCCTCTCGCTTCTGTGGTGAGGGTGAGGGTGTGCGGGTGTGCCGTCGTCAGGGCCTGAGCGAGGCGTACAGAATGATGTTGTCCGCGCGGTGGCCGTCGACGATCGGGCCGCCGCAGGTGATGAGCCGCAATTGGGGGGTGCTGGTCGCGCCGTACACCTTCCGCGTCGGGAAGCGGTCCTTGGCGACCTGCTGGATCTCCTGGACCGCGAAGGTGGCCGTGCGGCCGTCGGCACGGGGTACGGCTATCTCGTCGCCCACACGGACGCGCGCCACGTCACGCAGGAGCGCGGGACCGTTCGCGGTGTCGTAGTGCGCGACGATCACGGCCGCCCCCTTCTGACCGGGCGTCACCGAACCGGTCCACCAGCCGGGCTCCCGCGCCTTGTCGACGGGCGGCACCTCCAGGTCACGATCGGGTCCGAGTCCGAGCCGCAGCATGGACGAGGCGTCGACACCGGCCGACGGGATGCGCAGGCCGACCGGGAGCGACCTCGGCAGCGGGGCCGCGGCGTGCTGGGCGTGGGAGACCGAACGGTTTGGCACCTGCACGTCGTCGGCGACCGGATGAGCCGTCGAGCAGGCCGTCACACCGGACAGGCCGACGGTCAGGGCCAGTGCGACGCCGGCCGCCCACCGCATCGTGCGGCGCGGCGCGCGTCGGCCGTCGCCGTCGGCCCCCGGCACACGGGGCGTTGTCATCGTCACGGGAATTCCCGGAGGACGAGGTGGGCCGGCTCAGGACTCTTCGCGGCGGGCGCGACGGACACCGAGGTAGCCGACTCCGGCACCGGCCAGGGCGAGACCACCGCCGGCCGCGACGATGAGCGGGGTTGCGAAGCCGTGCGAGGAGACGCCTTCGGCGCCGGCCCGCACGCCGCCCTGCGGCAGCCGTCCCTCGCGTCCGCCGGCCACGGCGGCCGACGTGCCCTTGTCGTGCGTGGTGCGCTCCGCGGAGCCGTGCTGCACGGTCCGCTGGTCACGGGAGTCCTGGTGGGGCTTCGGGTGGACCTTCTGGTGATGGTCCGGGTGCGTCTTCTGGTGGGCCGGGTCCGCCTGGTCCTGCTCGCTGTGCCACCCGTCGGGGTGGACGACGCCCACGAAGCCGTTGGCCTGGTTGAGGACGTAGCGGTACCCGTTCACCGTGCTGCTCCCGCTGCCGGAGCTCAGGTTCGCGACCCGCTGCCCCTTGACCGTGATCCAGGCCATGTACGACCCGTCGGGCAGGGCGTACACGTGCGCCTGGGCGCCGTTGCTCAGGGAGTAGTGCTGCTCCCCGCCCTGGTCCGACGCGGACTGCGAGGGGTCGGGGGAGGCCGAGGAAGTGGTCTGCGGGTCGGACTGCGGCGCGGCGGAGTCCGCGAACGCGGCGGCGGCCGGGACGGTGAGGCCGATGACGAGGCCGGAGACGGCCGCGGTCTGCACTACACGACGAGAAATCGACATATCGATTACTTCCTTGCTCCGCTTCGGGTGAGATGTCGTTGTTGCGACATTTGAGAACTTACGGAGCAGCTGTGTGCACTTCCCATCGGGCAGGTAACAGCAACCTCACAGCGCCACGGAATGGCGCAGATGGCGACTTTGGTCCCGGGCGCCCAGGGACCACCGCCCCGGACCGTACGTCCCTCCCAAACGATCGATACGGTCAACTCGGGGAGAAATATTGAGCGTTACGACGGATCGCGCTACAACGGTGCGCGAGTCGATCGAAAAGGTGACCCCATGTACCGCACCCCACTGCGTGCCTGGTTCTGCGCAGCAGCCGCCACCGCCTGCGCCACCGTGCTGGCCGCGTCCCCCGCCCAGGCGTCCGTGATCTGGGACGCGGACGCCTCGCAGGGCGTCAGCGTCTTCGCGACCACCCTCTGCGACAGCCCGGGGAGCGTCACCACGGGCGACTGGGGCGACGGCCACGGCCCCTTCTTCAAGTTCAACAAGCCCATCGGAACGCCGCGTTGCGAAGCGCACAGCGTCCGCACCGCCTCGGGCGAGTACACCTTCCGGGACGACAGCACGTACTGGTTCGGCTGGGACTCCATGACCAAGACGGGCAACGCGCAGACCGTCTTCCAGTGGAAGTCCAACGGCACCAACGACCAGAACAGCCAGAACTACCCGGTGCTGATGAAGGTCGAAGACGATCGGCTCAAGGTCTGGTACGTGGCGCCCGGCGAGAGCTGGATCTCCATCGGCAGCACCCCCTGGACGGCCGGCGAGTGGCACTCCATCCAGCTCGGCATCACCACCGACGCGGGTGGCGCGGGCACGCTGTCCGTCTACAAGGACGGCGCCCTCGTCGCTTCCCGCACCGGCGCGCGCACCTGGGACGATCTCGGCAACAAACCGCGTTGGGGGACCTACTTCGGCACCGACGACACGACAGCCTCCATCAACTGGGTCGCCGGCCTCTCCCTGGGCACCTCCCGCTCCGACGTGGACTGACCGATCGTCCCGGGGCGATGAATGGGGTCGGTTCGCACGCGGCCCGGTACGGCGAAGGCGGGGCGGCACCAGAGTGCCGCCCCGCCTCGTCGGTCGCCGCCGCTAGGACTGCGGACGGCTGCCGTGGTTCGCGCCGTTCTTGCGGCGGGCCTTCTTCTTGCGACGTCGCTTCGACGACACAGGAGCCTCCCAGGGGGTTGTTGCGGTCGTTCTCCCTGGGTGTCCCAGGCGAGCTCCTGATCGCCTGCCCGGCCGAACGGGATCGCATGGTGTGACCTGTGCCACAACGTCGTGGGTGGTCCTGGTCACTGGCTGTAGACCGCCCATCGGCGCGCCTGGGTGTCGTACGTGTAGCGGGGCAGGCCCTCGATGGCGCTGGTGCGGAACGGGCGGCCGTCGTCGTCGATCCGCACGGTGCCCCTGCGGCCCTGGGAGGACCAGTCCAGCTCCAGGAACCAGCGGCAGTCGCACGAGCTGGTCTCCGCGGTGACCAGCAGGACCTCGGGGTCCTTCGCCGAGACGCGGTAGGGCATGCGCACGGCCGGGATCGGGGTGCCGGAGTCGTTGCCGGGGACGGCGCGCGCGAGGGGGCGGTCCTTGTCGAGGTCCACGGCGAAGTACCGGGGAGTGATCGCGCCGCCGCAGCCGTGGTCCATGGCGTAGGCGTTGCCCTCGGCCGGCGCCGTACGGCCGACCACACGCACGCGCAGCGCCTCCAGCACGACGGCCGTGTCGCTGCGCCCCTGCACCGACAGGGCGACGAGGGTCTCGCCGCCGTGCACCGCGCTCTGCGTCACCGCCCAGGGCGCCGCGTCCTGCGGGACGGGGGGAGGGGGAACCTGCCCCGGCGGCTTGGCGATGACGTAGTCGTGGCCGCAACCGAGCTTCCAGGCCTGCGAGTTGACGGACCAGGCGAGCGGCGGTCCGGCGGGCCGTTCATCACGGGGCGGGGCGGATGTCGCGCCGGGCGGGGGAGAGCTGCCCGGCTTCTCCTTCGGGGTGGCGGAGCCGGAAGGCCGCTCGGAGGTGGGGGAGACGCTCGCGCCGGGTGAGGTGCCCGGTAGTTCGGACGTCCTGGCCTCCGCCGTACCGGCGATCCGGGCAGGATCGTCGGCGGGCGCACGCCGCGCGTCCGGCAGCGCGGAGAAGGCCCCGAGCGTCGCGAGGACGGCACAGGCGCAGCCCAGCCCGACCATCAGCCGTCCGCGGCGGTACCAGGGGCGGCCCGGGAGCGGGGGCCTGGATGCGCCGGGCGGTCCGGGCGCGGGGTCCGCCGCGACGACCGGGCCGCCGTCGGCATTGGGCGCCGCGTCCGGTCCGGTGATGTCCTCCACCACTGTGTCCGGTCCGTCCGCCGCGTCGTTCACGGCTTCGGCCGATGGGGTGCTTGTCGTCCGCGGCCTGCGGCGGGCTGCCACTGCCAGCAGCCAACGGCGGTGGAGCTCCAGGCGTTGGTCCGCGCTCGCCCCGCACAGAGCCGCGAAGCGTTCCACGGGAGCGAAGTCGAGCGGCACCGCGTCGCCCGCGCAGTAGCGGTGCAGCGTCGAGGTGTTCATGCCCAGACGGCGGGCCAATGAGCCATAGCTCCGGTCTGTGCGCTCCTTCAGCGACCGCAGCAGCGCCGCGAACTCGGCCACCTCGTCGATGCCGTCGCCGTCGTCCTGTGCCGACACAGGCCACCCCGTCCCCGTACGAGCCCACCCGGCCCGGGACGGTATCCCAGGCACCCCATATACCTGCACGTCAGACGGGCTGGGATGGTTCCACCGTGCCCGATCGGCTGTCGGCTGTTGCGCCCGGCCGCCGTGACCGCTGATGCTCTTGGTGTCGCACCGACCAGGCCTGGGCCGACCAGCCGGCCCCGCCGCGGCATCCATGCCCACACACTCATCCACGGGGGAACACCCATGTCCCTGCACATCCGAACGACCGCTTGCACCGCAATCACCGTCGCCGCCCTCGCGGCAGGCACGGTCCTCATGGCACCGGCCGCCGGCGCGGCGTCGAAGGCCGCCGTGCCCAAGTTCCTGTCGGCCTCGCAGCTGCCGCCGCACCCGACGTCGTCCTGGACCGCCGGCCCGGTCACCGAAGGGTTCCCCGAGGCGCTCGGGGGCTGTGTGAGCACGGAGGGCGTGCTCGA
This sequence comes from Streptomyces sp. NPDC046716, assembly GCF_040645755.1. Lineage (NCBI taxonomy): Bacteria > Bacillati > Actinomycetota > Actinomycetes > Kitasatosporales > Streptomycetaceae > Streptomyces > Streptomyces sp. NPDC046716. The sequence continues at coordinate 186,478 of NZ_JBEYYU010000006.1, read as the reverse complement.
CTACGACTACCGGCACCGGGAGTTCCGGACCGACCTGGACACGGGCGCGGTGCAGTTGACCGTCGTGACGGACACCGCCGCCCACGCCAAAGCGCTGGCGAAGCACTACGACGACCTGATCCGCACCTGCGCCGACCGCATCGAGGAGTCCTCGCCCGACGTCGAGGCCGAGGGCCGGGACTACGGCACGCTGCCGGTCGAGGAGGGCGCCCGCGTGCGCGGGCTGCACACCGAGACGTCCTGGGGCGCCACCGACATCGCACTGCTGTCGGTCGGACGGGACGGCAGGACCGTCACCGTCGTGAAGTGGGGACAGATGGGCGACTTCGCGAACGCGCCCGTGGCCGCCTTCAAGACGACCACGAGGACGGCCGTCAACAAGCTGTACTGACCGCACCACCACCACGGAAAGCAGGGGCCGTCCTCACGCCACGGGGGTCGGGAGGACGGCCCCGTTCCGGTCCTGCCCCGGGGCGCTGCGGCGGCGCTGGGCGGAGGAGCCTCAACCGCCCTCCTGCCCGTAGGCGAGACGGCGACGCCACCACAGGTCGGAGCGCCACTGCCGATGGCGGGCGAAGGGATCGGGCAGGGTGCGCTTGAGGTACGCGGAGTCCAGGGACGCCACTTGGCGTCTCAACTCCACGCGCGCTCGGGCAGGCAGCGCTTGCAGGATCTGTTCCAGCACGTCGCGTGCGTGGCGCACGTCGTCGAAGGAACAGCCACGGCACGAGCACCACGCGTATCGCGGATAGAGAGGGCCACGTCCCTGCGGTGCCAAGAACTCTTGATACCGCCGCAACGCGCGTTCAGTGGCACCGGGGTAGATGTAGTAGTCGCCGGACAGCAACTCCAGCCGCTGTATGGCAAGGCTGGTGGGGACGGAGAGCCCGTGGATCCGGTCCAGGGACAGGGCCTCCCAGATACGAGTGCCACATTGTTCGGCGCGCAGGGCGCCCGGCCGCCTACGCGGCATCGGCCTTTCGATAGGCAGTCATGGACGTCATCATGCCAGCCCGCATGCCCCTGCCGGCGGCCCGGTCCGAGGAGCGGGGCAAGTCCTGAGGCAGCTCGTGGCGCACCAGCGCCCGCGCGAACGGCTCACCGGTCCTTCGCGCGTAGGCCATCCGCTCGCGCACCTCGCTGAGTGTGCGCGGACGGTAGCCAGGGCCGCCACAGCAACTCTTGTGGAAGCGGACACCGGCATTCAAAAGAACCGACAGAGTCCGCCATGCGGCGGCGTCGCGCCGCCGCGGCGGCGCGAAGGCGGAACCCACATGGATCATCGGCTCGGCACAGCGTGGGCAGAGCCGGGCGTGGTCACCGAGGTAGGGCTGCTTGTAGGAGGCCCTGCAGGGCAGACAGACATAAGAGGTCTTCGCGTGGGCCATGCCGGCCAGCGTACGGTCCATCGGGAGCGAACTCGACTGCATTTCCGTGACTCCCACAGCTACGTCAGGGCGGCTACCGCGGACCGTTGTCCCGCCGCTCGGCCCCGACACCCGGCTTCTGGTGCGCTAATGTCTGCTTTATGCGCATTCGTGTTGTTGATGCATTTGCCGACCGGCCCTTTACCGGCAACCCGGCGGGAGTCGTCCTGCTGGACGGGTTCCTCGACGACGCATGGCTTCAAAGCGTTGCCCTCGAGGTCAATCACTCCGAGACGGCGTTCGCCCATCCACTGCCCGCAGGCATGGACGCGGACTGGAACCTGCGGTGGTTCACGCCCACGACCGAGGTCGATCTGTGCGGGCATGCCACCCTGGCCGCCGCCCACGTGCTCTTCTCCACGGGTCGGGCGTCCGGCCCCATCCGCTTCAACACGGCAAGCGGCATTCTGAGCGCCTCGGTCGCCCCTGACGGCACGATCACGCTCGACTTCCCCACCGCTCAGCTCACCGAGGCCGAAGCGGTGCCCGAACTTGCCGCAGCCATCGGAGCGACCCCCGAGGCCACCTATCGGACCGGAGTGGTCGGCGACCTGCTCGTACTCCTGCCCGATGAGGCATCGGTGCGCAGTCTCGCTCCGGACTTCAAGGCCCTGGCCGAGATCGCGGAGCGCGGGGTGGTCGTGACCGCTCCGGCCGCGGATCCGTCCGGCGACCACGATTTCGTCTCGCGTTGCTTCTTCCCTCGCGTAGGTGTGAACGAGGACCCGGTCACGGGAAGTGCTCACACGGCTCTCGCCCCACTGTGGAGCGAGCGACTCGGCCGAACGGATCTGACGGGGTTGCAGGTGTCACGCCGCACCGGGCGGGTCGGAGTCGCGCTGCGTGGCGATCGGACGCTGCTGACGGGCAAGGCGATCACCGTCATCGACGGCGAGTTGATGGCGTGACGCCCTCTCGCCGCACGCGAACGTGCCTGTGCGGCCCCATGCGCAGGCCGCGCCTCTGATCGACCTTGCGTTGAGCCGTCTTTTTGCGTTCACGCAGGGTCTTTTTTGCGGAGAACTCAACGCCTCTTGCATTCCCGTGTTCACGTCAATACGCTCGCTGACGCACCATCCCCTCGTTGCCGTCGCCACTGCCAACAGGCTTGCCTGGACGCGGAGTTGGCGATTCGTCCTTCAAGGAGAACCAGATGGTCGTCTCGCGTCGTACGCTCCTGCAGGCCGTCACCACCGCAGGGGTCGCCGGAGCCGTCGGCCTGGGCCAGTCCGCGCTCGCCGCCCCGGCTTCGGCGGCCAGCGCACCCGGCGACGTGGTCGGGAAGGTCACCGTCGGCTACCAGGGATGGTTCGCGTGCGCCGGTGACGGCGCTCCGATCAACGGCTGGTGGCACTGGGCCCAGAACTGGGGCCAGACTCCGTCGGCGGCCAACAAGGCCATCGTGGCCTGGCCCGATGTCCGCGACTATCCGACCACCTATCGAACCGCCTTCGGTGATCTGGGCAACGGGCGGCCCGCCTCGCTGTTCTCCTCCTACGACCAGTCGACCGTCGACGTGCATTTCCGCTGGATGAAGCAGTACGGCATCGACACCGCGGCACTCCAGCGCTTCAACCCCACCGGCGGCGAGGGGCCGACCCGCGACGCGATGGCGGGCAAGGTGCGCAGCGCGGCCGAGTCTCAGGGCGTCAAGTTCTACGTGATGTACGACGTCTCCGACTGGACGACCATGCAGACGGACATCAAGGCCGACTGGACGAACAAGATGCGTGGTCACACGTCTTCGTCCGCCTACGCCCGGCAGAACGGCAAGCCGGTGGTGTGCGTCTGGGGCTTCGGGTTCGACGACGCCCAACGCCCCTTCACTCCGGACGCGTGCCTGGACGTCGTCAACTGGTTCAAGGCGCAAGGCTGTTACGTCATCGGCGGGGTGCCGACCTGGTGGCGGACCGGTGACCGCGACTCCCGCCCCGGATTCTCCGGCGTCTACCACGCGTTCGACATGCTCTCGCCGTGGATGGTCGGCCGGATCGGCACCATCGCGGATGCCGACAACTTCTACAACGTGGCGACGGTGCCCGACCTCGCCGAGTGCTCCGCGCACGGCATCGACTACCAGCCGTGCGTCCTGCCGGGCGGCGTCGGCGATCGGCAGCGCGCCCACGGCGACTTCATGTGGCGACAGTTCTACAACATGGGCCGTGCCGGAGTGCCGAACGTCTACATCTCGATGTTCGACGAGTACAACGAGGGCAACCAGATCGCCAAGACCGCCGAATCCCAGGCCTGGGTGCCGACCGGATCGGGCTTCCTCGCACTCGACGAGGACGGCACCGCCTGCTCCTCCGACTACTACCTGCGCCTCACCGGCGACGGCGGCAGAATGCTGAAGGGCCAGATCGCACTCACAGCGACCCGACCCACCCCGCCGACAGTCGCCGGCGGCGACACCACGGCACCGACCGCGCCCGGAAACGTGCGGGTCACCGGCAAGACCGGAACCACCGTGACGCTCGCCTGGGCCGTGTCCACCGACAACATAGGTGTGACGAATCACCGGATCCGGCGGATCACCGGCGACGCCGCCACCCCGATCGGCACCGCCGACGCGGACGCCACCTCGTTCACGGTGACCGGGCTCAGCCCGTCGACGTCCTACACCTTCGACGTACAGGCACTGGACGCGGCGGGGAACGTATCCCCGCCGTCGAACCGAGTCACCGCGACCACCACGGCCGGTTCCACCACCGACAACCTTGCCCTGAACCGGCCGACCGCCGAGAGCGGGCACACCCAGAACTACAGCTCGGCCAACGCCGTCGACGGTGACCCGGGCACGTACTGGGAAAGCACCAACCACTCCTTCCCTCAATGGCTCCAAGTCGACCTGGGCAGCGCCACCGGCGTCGGCCGCATCGTCCTCGCCCTGCCCCCGGCCGACGCCTGGGCCACCCGCACCCAGACCATCGCCGTACAGGCCAGCGCCGACGGTGCATCGTTCAGCACCCTTCGATCCGCCACGGCCTGCACCTTCGACCCGGCCGCCGGAAACACCACCACGCTGCCCCTGCCCGCCGGCACCACCACCCGCCACCTGAGACTCGTCTTCACCGCCAACACCGGCTGGCCCGCCGGCCAGGTCTCCGAGTTCCGGGTGTTCGGCGCCTGATGCCTGTAGTGCGCGAAGCTCGCCCCGGATGCGGCGCGGGCGTTCGTGCCGGGCGACCGTAGGATCTTGAGCCCAAGCACGGATGTCGGAGGGCGACGATGGAAGATCCGGGGATACGCCTGGGCAGTGATGAGGTGTGGCTGGAACTGGCTCGGATCGATGGCGACAACTGGCAGGTCACCGCAGACTGGTGCTCGTCGCTGACAGCAGATTTCACCGTGGACCTCAGCGCTGGGGAGGTCACGGACTTCGCGGCCCGTATGCTGTCCCACCTGCGCGCGCCGTCGGGTCCGCGCTTTTCGGAGGCGGTCACTCCCGGTCGCAATAATCCGCTGACGTTGAAGGCCGAGCCCGTCGGGGACGGATTCGCCTTCTTCGTGCGGCTGACTCCCAACGGAGACGACGACGTGTGCCATCTGCAGATGGAGATCGATCCGATCACCACGTTCGAACTTCGTGAAGCATTCAGCGCCCTGCGTGCGGCGTCAGCCACCCGGGTCCCGCCCTCCTAGAGCGGGACCCGGGCCTGCCTCAGTAGGTGTCGATCGACTGAGGCAGGCCGGAGAGCTCATCTCACTACGACGTTGTCCCCGGCCGAGGTCGACGGCCCGGTCGTGGTGTTCCCGTAGTAGACCCAGCGCCACGTGCCCGTCTTCGACGCCTTCACGGTCGTCTTGAGATTGCCCGAGCCGTTCGCGTAGACCTTCTTCACCGTGGTGTACGAGGCGGTGCCGGTGGGCTTGAACTGGAGGCTCACCAGGCGGCCTTCGTAGGAGACGTACTTCCTCGTCTCCCAGTTGGCACGTGTGACCTTTCCGGTCACGGTGATGGTCTTGCCCTTGGACACCGGCTCGGGCGAAGCGTTCACGGTCAGGCGGGAGTTGCGCTTGACGTAGGCCGTGAGGCCCTCGTCGTCGGTGTCACCGCCGCCACCCTGGAAGTACACCTCGGCGGCGACCTTCCAGGCTCCGGCCTCGCTGTTGCGCATGTCCCACACGCTCGGGTCGAAAAACATCGTCTCGTCGAAGTCGCAGACGCCCGAGCTCACCTTGTCGCAGTCGCTCGTCTCGATGGCGTGCCACAGTTTGTTGCCCGTGCTGCCGCGATACAGGAACACCGCCGGCCACTTCCACTTGTGGGTGGTCGCCATCCGGAAGGAGGTGGGCACCGCGACCTCCTTCGACACCCCGATCACGATCGGCTTGCCGCCGTTCACCTGGACACGGGTGAACGAGACCCCGCCCTCGGCCGCCCCGGCCGGCACCGCGGCCACGGCCGTGAAGACCGCCGCCGCACCACCGGCCACGACAGCTCTCCGAACCTTCTTCCCCACCTGATCCCCGATCTCTGTACATCAAGGCGCCGGAGGCTCATCCTCCGGCGCCTTTCAGACAGCCGGGACCCATACGGGGTTGTACGCCCGTGGATCACAATCGGGCTTCGGCCGAGGTGCTAGACGGCCGTCAGGTGGTACGTGGTGTCCACCCAGAACCCCTGGCCCGTGTCGGCCTTGATCTCCAGCACGTACTGGCCGGGAACGAGTGGCTCCACCGCGCCCCACAGGCCCCACGCGTGCCGCCGGGTGAACCCGGTGCGGAAGGAGCCGGCGAACTGCGACAGAACCAGCTCCACCCCGTTCAGGTGGGCGGTCGCCTCAGCCACCGGCATGGTCAACGGCGTCGCGGAGTGGCTGTGCGTGTGCTGGATGTTGATCACCGGGAAGAAGAGCGGGCGCCCGGCCGGTATCTCGCAGGTGCGCACCACCTTGCCGCCGTACGTCCCCGCCAGGAACCACAGATCGCGTGGCTGCTTCCACCCTGCGTGCTCACCGGTCTTGTCCCGGACGGGACTGAGTTCCTTCGGCGCCGACAGCGCCCACTTCCACCAGCGCCCCGCCAGCTTCCCGCCCTCGTCGTCCGTCAGCTGCCACGTCGTCCCGGCCAGCGGCTCGGTCATCGTTTCCCCACCCCTCGCACGAGGGCCCCGACATCCGGGGCCCTTGATCAAGGGCGGACTCTATCCGGGCCCCTGGTGAGCCGGTGCGTCAGGCTACCGGCCGGACGGTTCCGACCCTCACGGGCTGCACCAGAACCGAAGCCAACAAGCGAGCCGACTGCCGGACCGCCATCGAGAACGGAGGCACGAGGACCAACCGCCCGGACGCCTGCAGGGACCTGACCGAGGACGACTACCAGTCCCTGGGCTTTCTCGACCAAGACGGCAACATCGACCTGGACAAGGTGTTCGGCGACGACTGACGGCAAGGTGATACCCGTCAATGGGCGGTCGGGCTGTCCGCCCCATCAAGACCAGGCCATCGGCATTCTCAAACGCGGAGCTGTCCACGCGCGACAGGTGAGAACGGCCCCTGAGACGTCACCTTCTATGGTGGGCTGTGGCGGTGAGGGATGGTGATCGGTTGGTCGGAAGCGACTGTGCTGGTCAGCGGGCCATGCCACGTCCCAGTTCTTGTGCCCTCGCGCGCAGGCCCGCAGCCCAGGCTGTGGCTTCCGCGGGGGCGGACATCCCCGTGACGGCGGAAACCTGTACGTCTTGGAAGGGGGCTTCCGGGGTGCCTTCGTGTCGTGGCCAGTCCACCTCGATCGCGGCGCGTTCCGCGAGGACGAGCACGGTGGCAGTGAAGCCTTCAGAGAGCGCGAGATAGACGGCGTGGCTCGTTCTTCGGTGCTTCGCCACGAGGGCGTCGACGAAGGTTGCGAAAGTGTGTGGGTTGATCTGACACTCGTCGTTCTCCATCGTCCCGATGCCCGATGGGAGTCCCAACTCCGCCTCGAAAAGCGCCACCTGGCGCTGGAACAGGCGAGAAGCTCCGTTGGACGGGTTCCACAGTGTCTCGTCGCCGAAGTCGAAGTACTGGCTCATCGCGGCGCCTTTCAGCTGGTCATGACAGGCCACCGTATCCAGCCGGATCGTTGCAGTCATCAGCGTTACGTCTCGACCGGGCGCAGGCGGCAGTCGACCAGCCGGGGCCTGACCACCCTGGCGTGCCGTCTTCGAGAGACCGGGGGGCGACTGACCTTCACCGGACGGTGTGGTTCACCTCCGTGGCAGAACCGGCCGTACGGCTGGGCTGCCACGGAGGGTCTCGTGTGCGGCTGGGTCAGCGGACGGGCCGGCTCAGCAGCTGAGGTTGCTGCCCGCGGGGACGCCGAGGATCGAGGTGAAGCTCTGATAGGCGTTGATCCGGCTCTGGACCTGGGCGGGGTTGCCGCCGTTGCATTCGATGCTGCCGTTGATGGAGCGGATGGTCTCGCCGAAACCGGAGCCGTTGACCATGGCGTTGTGCCCGGTCATGGTGCCGGGGCCGGTCTGGGTGTTCCAGTACCAGAGGCCGGTCTTCCAGGCGATCGCCGGATCGGTCTGCACGAGGTTGGGGTTGTTGAGCAGGTCGATGCCGAGAGCGTCGCCCGCCGCCTTGTAGTTGAAGTTCCAGCTGAGCTGGATGGGACCGCGACCGTAGTAGGCGGACTGGCCCGCCGGGCAGCCGTAGGAGCGGGAAGTGTCGCAGTAGTGGGAGTAGTTGGCGGTGTTCTGCTCGACGATGTAGACGAGGCCGCCGGTCTCGTGGCTGACGTTGGCGAGGAAGGCCGCGGCCTCCTGCTTCTTGACGGTGTCGCTGCCGGTGGTGGCGAAGCCGGGGTAGGCGCTGAGCGCGGCGGTCAGGCCGCTGTAGGTGTAGAAGGAACTCCGGTTCGGGAACATCTGGTTGAACTGGGCCTCGCTCACGACGAACGAGCCGTTGGACGGGGGTGTCGTGCCACCGCCGTCGCCGGAGCAGCTGTACGGGTCCCAGTACCAGGTGCTGATCGTCGGGTCGTAGCCCGGGTTGTCGTGCGACGCCTTGTAGTAGTTCCCGTTGGTGTACTTGACGATGTCGCCGGTGACATACGCGCGGCCGGCGACCCACGCCGGGTAGTTGCAGGTGCTTCCGCCGCCGCTGCCACCTGAACCGCCGGTGCAGGAGCCCTGGTCGGACCAGACGCCGGAGCCGCCGGTCGACGGCGTTTCGCCCTGGGTCCACCACTTGGCCTGCCAGTTGTGCCCGTTGTAGGACGCCGTCGAGCCACCGGTGTAGACCGAGGACGAGTTCCAGCCCGCCGCGCAGGTGGCGGCGGACGCGGTGGTTGTCATCGGCCCCAGGAGGGCGATTCCCACCGCGACGGCGAGGGCGGTGAGGAACGCGAGGAGGCGCTGTCTGGACATTGACCACTCCTTGAAGGGGTGAGTGTGACCGTTGGACCCGACTCAAACGGAATGGTATGGACCTGTCAAGGTCTAGACCAAGTGCTGTTGCAGAGTCGGCGTATCCCGCGCGTAGCCGCTTCGCGCTCCTCGTACCGAGGCCACCGCTGAGCCTGCCGCCGTTACGCGACGGGCTCTCCCACGTGAGCTGCAGCCGTTCGCCAGGCCATGGTCACGGCGGCCCGTGCCCGCGCCGTCCGTACCGTGCGGACGCCCGACGTCGACACCGGCGCACCCACATGGACATGGAGTGCGGGTCGGCGCAGGGGCGCGGTCGCGAGGCCTGCGACCTGCTTGAGGGTGTTGCCCGAGGTGATCCGGCGGGCGCCGGCTTGGCCCACCGGCACGATGGGCGCACCCGTGCGCTCGGCCAGCCGGGCCAGGCCGCTGCGAAAGTTCCGGGGCGCCGCTTCGGCCGCGTCCTGACGGCGCGGCAACCCGCCCTCGGCGTAGATGAGGACCAGACGCCCCTGGCCGAGGGCGTCGGCAGCCCTGTCCAACGCGTCCGCTGCGCGGCGGTCTCCGCGGACGACGGGTATGTGCCCTTCGTGGGCGAGCAACCTCCCCAGGAGCGGGACACGCCACAGTCCGGCCGCCGCCATGATGACCGGCTCGACTCCGAGGCGGCGCAAGGCCGCGACGACGATGGCGGGATCGGCGAGGGAGGTGTGGTTCGCTGCGACGATGCTGCCCGGCTCGAGGTCGACATGTGGGTCTGTGGTCACCGCCAAGCGGCCGACAGCGGGCACGAGAAGGTCGGCGATTCGGCTGAGCATGAGCGTTCCCCCGGTCTCGGCGATGTGTGTCTTCATCGTCGATGGCGGCACCCGGCCGCACCTGAGTCGCCGTACTCACCTTCCCCGCGCAACCGAGTAGGTGCTGTCAGTGGCGACGGCTACGGTGCCCGCGTGATGACAGGAACTGAAGAGACCCGGCTCGTGGTGGTGCGAGGGAACTCGGCGTCGGGCAAGTCGTCGGTGGCGCAAGGGATCCGGGACCGGTTCGGCCGCGGCCTGGCCGTGGTCGCACAGGACAACCTGCGCAGGATCGTCCTGCGCGAGCGTGATGTGCCGGGCGGCAAGAACGTCGGGCTGATCGACACCGTGGCCCGCTACGCACTCGATGCCGGATACCACGCCGTGGTCGAAGGGATCTTGTACGCGGACCGGTACGGCGACATGCTCGCCCGCCTGGTCGACGACCACCGTGGTGTGTCCCGCTGTTACTACCTGGACATCGCTCTGGAGGAGACGTTCGTACGGCATGCGTCGAAGGGCGATGCGCGGTATCGCGCGCAGGTGAGCGAGGAGCATCTGCGGGAGTGGTATCGCGAGCGTGACCTGCTGCCCGCGGCCCTCGAGACGGTCATCGGGGCCGGCAGCGCCCTGGAGGCCACGGTCACCCGCATCATGGAAGAGACCGGCCTGGACGACCTCGGTCCATCGGCCGAGGAGTTGTGATCGAACGCTGCTTGTCCGCCGTGAAGGCTGCGCAACGAGACCGGTTCATGGGCCTGGGCTGGACAGTTGGCCTGACCTGGGAGTTAGCCTCAGCGGATGATTCCTGCGCCGACACCGAAGGTCATCACGCGCCACCGCGACGGTCGGATCCACGCCTATGCCCTGGACTCCGGTGCCTTCGGGACGCTGAAGCCCTCCGCGGTTTTCCCGCCGCGAGCCGGGGACGAGGTCGTGGAATCGGTGGTCCGGCACGACCTGGAGCAGGTCGTGTACACGACGCTGAACAGCGTCGTCTGCCTCACACGCGGCGGCGACCTGGTGTGGGCTTCCGACTTCGAACCGCACTCGGACGTACGCCATGGACACCGGCCTGGGTGTGCGCTGTCATGGGACGGTCGGACGGTGTGGGTCTACCGGCCCGACGCGATGGCGGGACGCGGCGGCGGAGACCAGTGGGTGGTGCACGACGCCGAGAGCGGTGCGATCCTCGCCCGCCGGGAGCTGGAGACGGTCGGGCACGGCGGCGGCCACCACGTGCACCCCGCGGACGGGAGCGTCTACCTCGACATCGGTGAGGGCCAGGACGGCTCGGTCGTTCTTCGGGGTACGGCCCGGGCCGGCGGAGAGCCGGAGTTCGAGTTCGTGACGTACCCGTGGTCGGACCGCTGTCTGATCGACCTGGCGCCGTCGGGGCGGCAGTTCATGACCGTCGACCACGATCAGGCAGACGTGGCCTTCCACCAGCACCCCGGCGGGGACGTGCTCTTCAGCCTCCCGGTCGAGGCCTTCGGGTACGACCCGGAGGAGTCTTTCGTGGAATGGAGCGGCGGCTATCTCACCGACGACACCGCCGTCGTCGTCCTGGGCGGGGAGAGTCCGGACGAGGAGGAGTGGTTCCGCTGCCACCTGGTCGACGTGCGTACCGGCACGCCCAGTGGTGAGCTCACCGTCGAGGCGACCAACCCCTACGAGCCGGTGCCGCTGGGCGATGGTTCCTGGCTCACCCGCGACGCCGACGGCCATCCCGTCCGTTGGTCTCGCGCTCCTCAGTCGTCGGTACCACCGCACTCGGCAGGTTGAGGGACGTGTCCCTCTTGTGACCGGTCCGCGGGGGGCCGCCTTCCGTCTCCGGAAAGCGGCCGCGCACGGGGCTCAGCCGGTCGCGCGTTCCTGAGCCACCGTCTCGGCCAGCTTCTGGAACTCGCCGAGGTCGTAGTTGGCCAGCACCGAATCGAGGTTGGTCAGCGCGCCCAGGTGTTCCAGGAAACCGTGGGGGTCGTACTCGACCTGCAGGGTCACGCGGCTCGTCGTCGGACTGAGGCGGTGGAAGGTGACGACTCCCGCGTGGTTCACGCCGTCGACGGTGCGCCAGGCGATCCGGTCCTCGGCCGTCACCTCGGTCAGCTCGGCGACGAAGTTCTTGTCGGCGCCCGGCAGTTCGAGCTGCCAGGCGAACCGGCGTTCGTCCAGCGGTTCCACGAGCCGGACGTGGCTCAGGAACGCGGGCCACCGCGTCACGTCGCTCCACAACTCCCAGGCGACAGCGACAGGTGCGTCGAGATCGACGGTCTCCAACAGCGACGCGGACATACGAGTCTCTCTTTCCGGTCTCGCCGGCCGACCACGGTCTTCTCCGGGCCGCAGCGGCTTGAGGCTTCGGTACCCCGTCGACGCGGGGGCACGCACGGGGTGGCAGTGGGGGCGGGTCTCCGCCGGGCACCGGGAGGCCGATGGCCGCGGTGGCTGCGCGGTGACGGTGTGATCGCTGCCGAGGATGGTCACTGCCTGGTGCCGAAGGTGGCCTGGGGTCAAGAAGGGGCGACGACCGAGGGGCACGATCCCTCGGCCGTCTCAGGCAGCCGGCGCCGCGTCCGACCGCGTCATCGTGTTCGATCCCGTAGGAGCGGTACGAGCGGGGGAAACAGCGGGGACGACCTCGTGGTCCACATCGCCCTGGGGAACGCGCTGAACGCTGTCGGCCAGGACGGAGTCGTCTTGAGGGCGGGCTCCCGGAAGCTGGTGGCGTGCGGCGACGAGTGCGCTGTCGATGTCCCGGGTGCCGGTGGTGACGCACAGGGTGTAAGTAATGTCCTCCATACGCCGTTGCGCCTCGGGGGATCCTTCCTGAGCGTTCAACGCGAGCAAGGTCGCGTACTGCTCAAGAAGCCGAGTCAGGACCGCGGGATGCGCCAGAAGCATTGCGCGACTGCCAATCTGATCAGGGGCTGACCGCCCGACATGATGATGCGCGGTCCAAGTGCCCGGCCGAAGCGCATGCATGCACCTCTCATTTGTTGCGGTCCTCTCCCAGCCCGTCACCACCCGGAGGACCGGGAACCCAGGGCGTGGGTGTGTGGCCGGCGATGTGGGGGAAACCGGAGCGAGGCGGGAGACGTCAGCAGCCATCGCGTCCGGAGGCGGAAGGAAGCAGAGCCACCATGAGCGTTGCCGACAAACAAGAGAAGTCGTGCGTCAGCAGCGCCGACGCCAGGTCTCAGCTCCGTTCGGTGCTGACGGAGGTGTGCTGTGGTCTGCTGCGGCCTGAGGTTCGGCGACTGCGTGACGATGCGTTGCTGGTGGTCAGCGAGCTCATAGCGAACGCGCTGAAGCATGCCGGAGGCGTGACCGGCTTCAGCATCCACGTGAACAGCGATGAGCTTCAGCTGCGCGTGAGCGACGCGAGCCGTACCGAGCCTCGCCCACTGCCCGTTCTGGAGGGCCTTCCGGGTGGCTACGGCTGGAATATGGTTCACCGCCTGTGCAGTCGCCTCCACGTCACGATGGATCCGGTCGGAAAGACCGTCACCGCCGCACTGGCGCTGCCACGCGAGTCGGCGCTCGTGACGGCCGGCTGAACCACAGGGGACGACGCCACAGCGGGACACGCGCACGAGCCGTCTCGGCGTCCCGCTCTCCTCCGGTCCGGAGGCCCTGTGTGCATCGTCACCCTCGTTTCGCTGTGCGTCTCAGCACGCGGCCCGGTACTCGCCGCGTCTGTGTCTCCCGCGGGCCTCCCTGAGATCGACCCCGTTCTGGCCGTCGACTCTGTCCTCGTGGATGGCTTGCGCGGCCGCGGAGTCGCCGGCGACGAGGTCGACCATGACGGACCCGGCCGGAGCCTGTGCGGACAGTTCGGTCAGCTGCGCCACCAGGCGGCGAGCCTCGTCGATCGTCCGCGCGCCCGTACGGTCAAGTCCTTCTGGGGCACCGTGAATCAGCACCTCGAAGGGCACCCCCTGTCCTTTGCACGTGGTGACTATGGCCTCGACCCGCATGGCGTCTCCTGGAGCGATGGGTTCCTGCACGACTGAGCCCCCATACCCCCGGCCGCCCTCACAATCCGTGCGACTTCGGCACAGGCCCACCAGATGCCGTCGGCGAGCGAGCGCCGCAGCCTGCGCGTTAAACCGGACGCTTCATGGGTAACCGGCTCGGCGCGGGGAGACAGTGTGTTCTTTTGGGATGAGAATTGAGGAGTCAGTCACATGTCCGGCACGACGGTGCAGCAGGCGAAACGGATAGCAGTCGACGCGGAGCTGGTCGAGCGGGCCTACGCGGATCCGTTGTCGATAGCCCCTCGCGATGCCCGGGAGCTGGGTGCGCACTTCTTCGAACGGCTCAACGTGCTCGAAGAAGGCACACGCGAGTACCAGTACGCCAGAAACACGCTCATCGAGATGAACCTGTCCCTCGTCCAGTACGCGGCCTCGCGGTTCAAGTACCGCGGTGACGAGCAGCGTGACGACATCATCCAGGTCGGAACCATCGGGCTGATCAAGGCGATCGACCGGTTCGACCTGTCCCGCGAGGTCGAGTTCACCTCGTTCGCCGTCCCCTACATCGTGGGGGAGATGAAGCGGTTCTTCCGCGACACCTCGTGGGCCGTGCACGTGCCGCGAAGGCTTCAGGAAGCCCGCGTCGAGCTGACCCGCGCCACCGAGGAGCTGCGGAGCCGGCTGGGCCGCGAGCCGAGCACCACGGAGCTTGCGGAGCTCATGCAGCTCGACCCCGCCGAGGTCGCCGAGGCGCAGCAGGCGTCCAACGGCTACAACTCCGTTTCCCTGGACGCGACGGTCGGCGGCGGGGACGACGACTCCGAGACCCTCCTGGCCGCCTTCGTCGGACGCGAGGACGAGCGCTTCGAACTCGTCGAGAACTTCCATTCCCTCGCACCGCTCATCGCCGGTCTCGACGACCGGGAGCGACTTCTGATCCACCTCCGATTCGTGGAGGAGCGCACACAGCAGCAGATCGCGGAGCAGATCGGGTGCTCGCAGATGCACGTCTCGCGCCTGCTCGGCCGACTGGTGGTCAAGCTGCGGAGCGGCCTCATGGCGGAGAGCGACCTGAACAGCTGACCTCGGCGGGGAAATTCCGGGGAGGCGCAGGCCGAGGTTTATGCCGAAGCGCATCGGCCATGCGGAGGGTGCGCAGACATTGACGATATCCAGGGAGCGTGAGCGATATGACCGCCAGCGAAAAGGCCAAGGCGAAGACCGAGCAGGTCACCGGCGCCGCCAAGGAAGCCACCGGTCGCGCGGTGGGAAATGAGCGGCTCACGGCCGAGGGCCGGGCCGATCAGATGAAGGGTGACGCTCGCGCGGCCAAGGAGAAGACCAAGGACATCGGCAAGCACTGAGCGCCACCTGACTCACCGGCACGCCCATAGAGGGGCGGCTCCCGGAATTCCCGGGAGCCGCCCCTCTCGGCGTGGTCAACAAGCGCTGGAGAGACGGAGTCGCCGCCGTTTTTGGCGTACCGCGGCCATGTTCTTTTCACGAACCTGTTTCAGTCGCACCGTCGCGGCCAGACGGAGTGTATGGCTGAAACTGCGAAGACCGAAGAAAGCACCAAGCCCACCACGGCGGCCCGTTCGACAGGCCGGTCTGCCGTGTCGAAGGCCTCCGCCGCGGCCAAGAAGACCAAGTCGGCCGCCGCCGGAGCCGGACACGAGAGCGCCGGTCACGCGGTCGCTCTCGCCTCGAAGGCGAAGGCGGGCGGCGAGTTCCTGTCCACCGTTCCGGCCAAGTCCGTGCACGTGGCCACGACCGTGTGGGGCTTCGTCAAGCACCGCAGGGCGATAGCGATCGGCGCGGGCAGCGGAGTCGTCGCCGGGCTGGCGGGCGCCTTCGCCCTCGGCCGGGGGAGCGCCCGGCGTGGTCAGGGCCCCATCACCCGGTGGACCGGCGGACGCTTCTGATCTGAGCGGACGCGGGAGCCCGCGGCACACACGGATGAGGGGCCTGCCACCACTGAGGTGGCAGGCCCCTCATCTGCGTCGGGCGACCGTCACCGGCAACGGTCGGGGGCGGCGCTGGCCGTCGCCGCCCCCGACCGCGGTGGCGTCTCAGCTCGCCTGTTCCTCGTCGCGCTCGTCCCAGGCCCGGGTGTCCCGCGGCTCGATGAAGGGCTCGGCGTCCTCCGGGTGACCGGCGACCATTGCGCGCTGGCGGGTGATCTCGGCGTCGAACTCCAGCCCCAGGAGCAGGGCGAGGTTCGTGATCCACAACCAGACCAGGAAGACGATGACACCCGCCATCGTCCCGTACGTCTTGTTGTACGAGGAGAAGCCGGACACGTAGACGGAGAAGCCCGCCGATGCCACGAGCCAGATGAGGAGCGCGACGAATCCGCCCGGCGTGACCCAACGCCACCCCCGCCCCTTGACGTTGGGCGTGGCCCAGAACAGGAGGGCCATCATCAGCACCACGAGGACGGCGAGGACCGGCCACTTGGCCACCGACCACACCGCGAGCGCGGTGTCTCCCGCACCGACCATGCCGCCGGCCCGCTTGGCTATCCCTCCGGTGAACACGACGATCACGGCACTCGCCATCGCCAGGGCCATCAGAGCGACGGTCAGACCGAGACGCAGCGGAAGGATCTTCCAGAACGGCCTGCCCTCCGGGACGTCGTAGACCTTGTTGGCCGTCCGGACGAACGCACCCACGTAGCCCGAAGCCGACCACACGGCGAGCACGATTCCGACGACGGCCATGACCGAGCCGGTTCCGGCGTTGCCCTGGAGCTGGGAGACGGTTTTGGTGAGGATGTCCCGGACGGGCCCCGGCGCCAGTGTCTCGAGATTCGTCAGGATCCGCTGGGTGGCGCTCTCCCCGATCACACCGAGAACCGCCACCAGGACCAGGAGCGCCGGGAAGATCGACAGGACGCCGTAATAGGTCAACGCCGCGGCCCGGTCCAGGAGTTCGTCCTCCTGGAACTCGCGAACGCTCCGCTTGAGGGCTTCTTTCCATGCCTGCTTGGGAAGATCGGTGGGTGAGTCGGGCGCTCGCCGCTCGACAGATCCCGACGGACCGTAGGCTTCTGTTTCGTTTTCGCCGGGCCCAATTGGGGAACCCGTGGCGCGCTCGTCCTCGCTGTTCATCATCCACTCCGCATGTCCCGCCACGCGCGGCGAAATCGCGCCACAGCCAAAAACGTTGCCGCCCGGGACCCGTAATCCGATAGGGGTGGGGCAATCGGCCCGCTGACTTCCGACATCATCTTCTGCGCGTACCGAACGAGCGTTGTTCGGTGATCTTTCATATACGTCCTGGACCAGGGATGACGCATCAGTCCACGGGATTTCAGGTTTAGCCGGAGATTCAAGGGCACAGGGGGGCGAGAGGTTCTCATGACCAACTCTTCATCATCGGCAGACGCCGAATCCGACGCACCCAAGAAGACAGCCACCAACAAGACCCGCAGGCCGGCGCCGGCCAAGAACACCGGCTCCGACAGCGAGACCCGAGCACCGCGGCGCCCGAAGCGGCTCCGCCCCGCCGAGGCCATTCGTGAGGCACGCGAGCAGCTCGCCGAACTCACGGGCAAGCCGGTCGACGCGGTGTCCACGTTCAACGCCACCGAGGACGGCTGGCGGCTGGAGGTCGAGGTGCTGGAGCTGGAACGTGTCCCCGACACGATGAGCCTGCTCGCGAGCTACGAGGTCACGCTCGACCGCGAGGGGATGCTCACCGGCTATCAGCGGCTCCGGCGCTACGAGCGCGGCCGCTCGGACGATCGCCGGTCCGGCTGACGCGTGGCCCCAGCCGGGCCACCGCCCCTCGACGGGTGACCGCCGCGCAGAACCTGTGCGCGGCGGTGACCCGATCACCGACAAGAAACGGAGGAAAACTGCCCATGACAGTTGCCACGACCCAGAGCGGCGGCGGAGGTGGAGGCACCAGTGGTCTCTA
The DNA here is from genome assembly GCF_040645755.1 of Streptomyces sp. NPDC046716. NCBI lineage: Bacteria > Bacillati > Actinomycetota > Actinomycetes > Kitasatosporales > Streptomycetaceae > Streptomyces > Streptomyces sp. NPDC046716. The sequence goes on along the minus strand of NZ_JBEYYU010000006.1, from coordinate 168,999 downwards.
CGACGTTCTCGAACTGGTCCTCGACCGGGGCCTGGTGATCGACGCGTTCGTCCGCGTCTCCCTGGTCGGCATCGAGATTCTGAAGATCGACGTACGCGTCGTCGTCGCCAGCGTCGACACCTATCTGCGCTTCGCCGAGGCGTGCAACCGGCTCGACCTGGAGACCGGCAGCAAGAAGCCCTCCGGCCTCACCGACATCATCGGCGACACCATGGAGTCCGGCGCCCACGGCAAGACCAAGGGCGCCCTGTCCGGGGCGGCGGAGACCATATCCGACGCGTTCAGCCAGGCCCGCGACGAGGGCAAGAGCCAGTCCCGGACCCGGCAGCGGCGCACGTCGAGCCGCAAGGAGGAGCAGGAGTGAGCACCTACGTCTACGGCATCGCCGACGCGGGCCACCCGAGCCTGCCCGAGGGCATGGAGGGCATCGGAAGCCCAGCGCTGATCACCCGCACGGTCAGCGGCGGCGGACTCCTCGCCCTGGTCAGCGACGCGCCCGAAAGTCTGCGGCCCAAGCGCCGGGACCTGCTGGCCCACCAGAACGTACTGGCCGAGGCCGGCGGCGGCGGAACGGTCCTGCCCATGCGCTTCGGCAGCGTCGCTGCCGACGACAGCGCGGTGGCCGCCGCCCTCGACGAGCGTTCGGAGCACTACCACGAGCGGTTGACGGCGCTGCGCGACCGGGTCGAGTACAACATCAAGGCCCAGCACGACGAGGAGGCCGTGCTGCACGCGGTGATGGCGGAGAACACCGAGCTGCGGGCGCTGGTCTCCCGCAACCAGGGCGCCGGTGGCGGCAGTCACGAGGACAAACTGCGGCTGGGCGAAGCGGTCGCCGCGGCGGTGCAGCACCGTGAGGGCCTGGACGCGGCGGCGGCACGGGCGACCCTCGAGCCGCACGCGGAGGCGATCAGCGCGGCGCCCGACAGCACGGGCTGGATCACCAACCTCTCCTTCCTGGTGGACCGGACCTCGTCCGAGCATCTCCTGGAGGCCGTAGAGGACTTCCGGCAGGCGAATCCGCACATGGTCCTGCGGGTCAACGGGCCCCTCCCGCCCTACAGCTTCGTCGACTCGACGCCCGCGACGGCCGGGACGGGGTGAGAACCCGTGGGCCTGCTGGGCGAGGTGCTCCTGCTCCCGCTCGCTCCGCTGCGCGGCTCCCTGTGGGTCCTCGACCAGGTCGTCGCCGACGCGGAACGCCAGTACTACGACCCCTCGGCCGTTCAGGAACAACTGGCCTCCCTGGAGCGGCAGTTGGAAGCAGGTGAGATCGATGAGGAGACGTTCGACCGGCTGGAGGACTCGCTCCTCGACCGACTGGAAGCCAGCCGCACCAGACAAACGGGCGCGTGACGTCACACCGCGCGCGGAAACGGATCACACATCATGAACAACCGAGCAACCCTCGGCCTCGCCGTAGGCGCCGGGTACTTCCTGGGCCGCACGAAGAAACTGAAGCTGGCCTTCGCCGTCGGCACCATGGTCGCCGGCAAGAAGCTCCAGCTGAGTCCGAAAATGGTGATGGACCTGGTACGCACCCAGCTGGACAACAACCCGCAGTTCAAGGAGCTGGGCGGTCAACTGCGCCAGGACTTCCGCGGCGTCGGAAAGGCCGCCACCGGCGCGATCCTCGAACGGCAGATGGAAGGGCTGGCCACCCGGCTGCAGAGCAGCACCAGCGGCGTCCGTGACCGCATAGCGGGAGTCGCCCCCGACACCGACGAGGTCGAGGACGCCGCGGACAAGGCCACCGGCGGGCTGAGCGGCAAGGTCACCAAGAGCGCCAGGAAGCGGACCGCGTCCAAGAGCCGGGAGGATGACCGCGCCCAGGACGCCGACTCGCGCGAGCAGGCGCAGGACGACGACGGCGACGCGCGGGACGAGACCGACCAGGCGGAGGACACCGGCAGGGAAGCACCCCGCAAGCGGACTCCGGCGAAGAAGACCGCGCCGTCCGGTCAGCGCAAGGCCGCGCCGCGCAAGCGCTCGCAGAGCGGCCAGACCGCGAAGAAGACCGCGTCGACGGCGCGCAAGTCCACCGGTTCCACCCGACGCGCCCCGCGCGCCGCCGGCTCGAAGGGAGAGCGCGACCATGGCTGAGGCTCCCGCCACCAACCCACTGAAGGACCTCGCCAAGAGCCAGGCCGCCGACCGTCTGAAGACCGAGGCCCAGGACTACCTGGCCGCCCAGGCGACCCGTCTGCTCACCGGCGCCGGCCGCAAGCTGGGCCAGACGACCACGAAGCTCAACGACATCGCCGAGGGCAACAGTCCCGGCTTCGCCAAGCTGGCGCTCGACGGCGGCCGCAAGCTGGCCGAGGGCAAGGGACCCGTGCGCACCGCCGTCGAGGTCGGCGCCGGACATCTCAAGGACAACCTCGTCAGCGGGGTCAAGGGGATGTTCGGCAAGGGCGGCAAGGGGAAGTCCAAATCCGGCGGCGGCAAGAAGCCGACGGTCATCCTCGAGAGCATCGACGTCGGCGTGGACGTCCGCACGGCCTACGACCAGTGGACCCAGTACCAGGAGTTCTCCACGTTCGCCCGCGGCGTGAAGAACGCCAACCGCGCGGACGACGTCACCTCCGACTGGCAGATGAAGATCTTCTGGTCCAGCCGCAGCTGGAAGGCCCACACCACCACGCAGATCCCGGACCAGCGCATCTGCTGGACGTCCGAGGGTGCCAAGGGCACCACCAAGGGTGTCATCACCTTCCACGAGCTCGGCGAGAACCTCGCACGTGTTCTGCTGATCATCGAGTACTACCCCAAGGGCCTGTTCGAGAAGACGGGCAACATCTGGCGGGCCCAGGGCCGGCGCGCCCGTCTCGACCTCAAGCACTTCGCCCGGTTCATCTCCATCAAGGGTGAGGCCACGGACGGCTGGCGGGGCGAGATCCAGGACGGCGAGGTCGTCCGCACCCACGACGACGCGGTGGCCGAGGAGGAAGAGGAGAACGCCCGTAACGAGTCCGGAGGCGAGGAGCAGGCCGACCAGGACGGCGAGGACGCCGACGACGTTCAGGAGTCCGAGGACTACGAGGACTACGCGGACGGCGAGGACCCGGACGAGTACGAGGACGAGGACGACGCCCCTTATGAGGACGGCGAACTCGAAGACGAGTACGCCGACGAAAGCGCCGAGGGCAGTGAGACCGAGGAGGGCGACGTCGCTGAAGGGGACGACGACGAGTACGAGGACGAGTACGACGACGACTACGAGGACGCGCCCGAGCACCATGACGAACACGCCGGCGCGCGAGGCCGCTGATGGGACCGGCAAGCAGCTTCCCCGACTCTCCTCTCGGCGGGGGCAACTCGGGTGCGAATCTCGCCGACATCCTCGAGCGGGTCCTCGACAAGGGCATCGTGATCGCGGGCGACATCAAGATCAACCTGCTCGACATCGAGTTGCTCACCATCAAATTGCGCCTGATCGTCGCTTCCATCGACAAGGCCAAGGAGATGGGGATCGACTGGTGGGAGCACGACCCGGCGCTCTCCTCGGGCGCCCGGCACCAGGAACTCGCCCGGGAGAACGCCGAACTGAGGCAGCGCCTCACCGCTCTGGAGAACGGCCAGCAGCGCGAGACGCTCGACCCGGTCCACGAAACGGAGACATCACGTGACTGAGTTGCGCTATGTCTACGCCGTCTGTGACCGGCTCGACGCCCCGCTCGCGGCGGACCTGACCGGCGTCGGGGGAGACCCCCCGCACCTGATCAGCCATGTCGGCCTGACGGCGGTCGTCGGTCACGTCCCGGCGGAGCAGTTCTCCGAGCGCGCGCTGCGCCGGAACCTGGAGGACCTCGACTGGCTCTCGGGGACTGCCCGCGCGCACCAGGCCGTGATCGCCTCCCTGATCTCGGTCACGAGCCCGCTGCCCCTGCGTCTGGCGACGGTGTTCCACGACGACAGCGGGGTGCGGACCATGCTGGAGGAGGAGGGCGAACGCTTCCGCGCGTCCCTGGAGCGCCTGCGCGACCGTGTCGAATGGGGCGTGAAGGTCTCCGTGGAGGCGCCCTCGTCGACCGGCGGGGGCGACGCGCCCTCCCGCGCCTCCGGTCCGTCGAACGGAGGACGGCGCGAGCGCCCTTCGCCGACCTCGCTCGCGTCCGGCTCCGGCCGCGACTACCTGCGTCGCCGACGCGCCGAGCGGACGGACCGGGACGACGCGTGGCGGCAGGCGGAGACCGTCGCGCAGAGCCTGCACGACGAGCTCGCACGGCGCGCGGACGACAACCGCATCCATCCTCCGCAGAACTCAGAGCTGAGTCGTGCGTCGGGCCGCAATGTCCTCAACTCGGCCTATCTGGTGCGCCGTTCCGAAGCGGAGTCATTCGTGGAACGGGTGAAGCTCAGTGCGGAGCGGGCTCCTGAGCTGCGGGTGGAGCTGACCGGCCCCTGGGCCGCCTACTCCTTCTCCACCCCTCCTCAGGAACGCTCCGACGCACAGCAGACGGCGGGGGAGACGCGATGACGGTGATCGAGCGGCGGGAGGTCGCCCTGGTCGATCTGCTCGACCGGCTGCTGGCGGGCGGCGTGGTCCTCGCAGGGGACGTCACCCTGCGCATCGCCGACGTGGATCTCGTGCGGATCAATCTCAACGCCCTGATCAGCTCGGTGAACGAGAATGTCCCCTCACCCTGGGAAAACCTACTGTGAACACGCACGACGACTCCGTGCCGCGGGCCGGCACCGAAGTGAGCCGCGGACGGGTCCAGATCGACCACGACACGGTGGAGCGCGACCTGATGAAACTCGTGCTCACCATCGTCGAGCTGCTGCGTCAGTTGATGGAGCGTCAGGCCCTGCGCCGCTTCGACACAGGAGACCTGAGCGAGCATCAGGAGGAGCGGGTCGGTCTCACCCTGATGCTGCTCGAGGACCGGATGGCCGAGCTACGAGACCGCTACGACCTCGAACCCGAGGACCTGAACATCGACCTGGGGCCGTTGGGGCCCCTGCTTCCCCGGTGACAGCTGTCGGTAACACCCTGTTCAAGCTGTAGTGAGGGGCTGCACCGGTGGGATGCGTGCCGTAAAGTCACCGCCCGTTCGCAGCTCAGGTCGTTGAGAAGTCAAGAGGGGAAGGGATTCATGCCCGGCGTGCGCGAGGTGTGGTGGGAACGGGCAAGGTGTCGCACGGTCGATCCGGACAGACTGTTCGCCGAAGGAGCCGCTCAGAACGACGCCAAGCGCATCTGTACATCCTGCGTGGTCAGAACCGACTGTCTTGCGCATGCCTTGGACGAGCGCATCGAGTACGGCGTCTGGGGCGGTATGACCGAACGGGAACGGCGTGCGCTCCTGCGCCGTCGCCCGACCGTCACCTCGTGGCAACGGCTCTTTCGGACCGCCCAGGCCGAGGGCAGCCTTACCTCGAACAAGCAGGCGTCCTGATGGCGAGCAGCGACGACTGCCGGGTGTCAGTTCCACGGCTGCTGGTCGGGGTCTTCACCGAGCAACTTCGCCGCGGCCACGCAGAGGTCGCGGCCTGGGCCACGGAGCGCCAGGTGAATTCTTCGTCCACGCGCCAGGCGCGGATCTGAGCGGCCTTTTCGGGCGTGATTGTCGCCGGGTCCACCATGCTCTCTGTCATTCTCCCGACCGTACGGACTGGCATGCACTTCCCCTGCTCACCGGGCCTAGGCTTGCCCCATGACGGACCTGCCTCTCACTGATACCGAGATCGTCGAGGCTGAGCGTGAACTCGGTGTGCCCTTCCCGCAGGAGTACCGCGCGTACCTGCGCGAAGTGAGCGCCGGCGGGGCGCTTTTCAGGCTTCAGCGGACCGCACGTGGTTGGTGGTGGGACGGCAACGACGTGTGGCGGCGTGAGTTGCTGGCCGTGCCCTTTCCCCATCCCGACTCCTATGCGGAGAAGGACGAAGAACTGACGGAGCGTGAGCCGCGGGCCGACACGTTTGGGGACGACGCCGCATATCAGACGGCCTGGCGTGCCTGGGCTGACGAGGTGGAGAGGTTCGAGGACCTGAAGACGGCCGGTGCGGTCGTCCTCCAGGAGCACGGTTGCGGGTTCTCGTCGCTGTTGGCGCTGACCGGTCCGCTGGCCGGCACGGTGTGGTGGGACGGGCGGGCGACATGTGATCGGATCGTCCCGCTGTCCCTGGACCACACCGCGGGTGCGCGGCCCGTCCGGTTCCAGGAGTGGTTGGGTCAGGGATCGTGGGCCCTGTTGCCGCCAGGCTGGGGAGCACACCACGCGCCGGATCCTGTGGTGCCCCGCTAGGTGTCCCGCTGACGGTGTCGTCGGCTGTGGTCGCAGCCTGCGCTGTTCTGGTCACCGTGAAGGTCTGGAACACGGAATTCGTCACGGTGGAACAGCCGCGTGTGTTCGACTGGTCGGCGTTGGAACGCCAATTTGCTGGACGGGATCCGCGGTGCGCGGAAGGACCCGGTGGCCGACGTCGTGTGTCCGGGCTCCGTACTGGTTGGGTCGCCTTCACCTGATCGACGGCTGCCCCCACCGACACCGGGCTCACACTCACCGACCAGTCGACCCCAACCCCCAAGAGCTCAGAAGCCGTTCTTGTGAACCGCGTCGGTCGAGACGTCAGTTGGAGCACCGATCAGCTGCCGCAGGTGGTGAGTGAAGTCCGGGTCCTCCAGACGGGCGTCGGTGACACGGCCGCGCACCTCGGTGAGGAGCCACTGCACCAGCTCCGCGGTGGCGTGGTACTCGCTGTAAAATCCAAAGCTCAGATCGGTGATCTCGTACTCGAACAGCACGTCGACCAACAGGTCCGCCAAGTGCGAGTCGGCGGCAGGGGTCCGGGTGGCGGTCCACATGTCCAGCCAGGGGCGCAGGTCGTCGGTGGTGACGGTGACGAGGCCCAGGGTGTCCCTGATGGACACCGGGCTGGGGTGGGTGTGCAAGGTGGCCTGCCACCACGCGGTCCAGACATTGCGGAGAGCGTCGGCCAGGGGCGCGTCCCAGGTGCTCCAGCCCGCCTCGACCAGGCGGGTGGCGACCCGCCGGGGACTCCGCCCGGGCAACAAGCGAGGATCGCAGGCTATCAGGTGGTGCCGGAGCTGATGCTGCAGTCCGAACCGTCATTACCCGACTACAACTCGAAACCTTCAGTAGCGCGAGCGCCCGTCTAACGCGGCGCCGCGAAGCTCAGCGCATGAGCGATTCCGTCCTTAGACGTTTCCCAACCGCCTCTGCTTGGAAGGGCGTTGACGAGATACGTCGCCAACGGGAGGATCGGAAGGATCGGAACTGGTCAGCGAAACGAGGCTCATGGTGAGTGAGGGCGATCGGGGGGATTCCTCAAACGCGGACATCGATCGGCAGTTCGCCGCCATCGTCCAGTTCATAGCCGCTGACATGGAGTCCGGAGACCTCGCTGGTCGCGCTGAGCACGCGGCGTCTGCGAGCGAAGCCAAGCCGATGTGGTATTTGGTTCCGCTACGAATGATATGCACGATCACGTTCTTCATGACCCTGTCCTCGTGTGTAGCGGCCTATGGCTGCGTCATGAACAACGCCCGTTGGGGTACGGCCACGCTGATCAGTTTCTGTGTGTCGGTCGGGAGCGCTGTGTGCCGGCGCGTAGCCAAGGCACGGTACGACCGACGCGACCGGGGTTCAGCGCCTACGAGTTGCCGAAGGCCCCGATAAGGGTCACGCCCCGGGGCAAGGCAGTGGCACAAGCGCGTTCCGTCGCGCCTCGGCGCCCGCGCGTCGGGTGACGGCCCAGACGATGAGTGCGCACAGGGCGAAGGAGGCGCCGAGCGTGCTGGAGCCCGCCCACCCGGCGACGGAGTACGCCACAGTGGTGCCGGTTGCTCCGACGGCTGAGCCGAGGGAGTAGAAGAGCATGTAGCCGCCGATGACCGTGCTGGTGTGTGCCGTGTATGCGGCCGTGAGCAGGTGCTGATTGCTGACGTGTACTGCCTGTACCGCGAAATCGAGAACGATCACGCCGATGACGACCAGCCAGAGCGACCAGTACGCCTGACCGGTCGCCAGCCACGAAGCGGCCAGGAGCACAAGTGCGCCGCCGGTGATGAGGCCGGCCCGGCCGGCGTCGGCCCCGCGTCCCGCTCGGGAGGCGCCCAGCGCTCCGGCGAGCCCGGCGATCCCGAAGAGGCCGATCTGGGCTGTGCTCAAGTGCCAGGGCGCGGCCGCGAGCGGCAGCGCCAGGCCGCTCCACAGCACACCGAAGGAGGCGAACAGGAAGAACGCGATCAGTCCCCGCGAGACGAACAACCGCTCGCGGAAAAGGTGGCCGAGCGAGATGAGCACCGCACCGTACGTGGTGCGGACGTCGCGCGGATCGGGCGGCAGGAGCTTGAGGACGAAGCAGGTGAGTGCGATGAGGAGCACGGCGAGTGTCACGTAGATGCTTCGCCATCCCCAGAGCGCGGCGAGGCTGCCCGCGAGCACACGTGCCCCGAGAATGCCGATGATGACCCCGGAGGTCACGACGCCGAGCGTACGACCGCGTTCTGCTGGGGCGGACAGGTCGGCGGCGAAGGCGACTGTGGTTTGAACGACGACCGCGAACAGGCCTGCGAGGCCCAGCCCGACGAGCAGGAGCCACAGTTCGGTGGCCATTGCGGCCAGAGCCGTGCCGGCGGCGGCGAGGAGGAGATGCCCGGCAATGAGCCTGCGGCGGTCGAACATGTCGCCCAGTGGCACAAGAAGAGCCAAGCCCATCAAGTAGCCGAGCTGCCCGGTGGTGACGATCCATCCCAGGCGGGCCTCCGGCAGGCCCAACTCGTCGCCGATCCGGGCCAGTACGGGCTGTGCCACGTAGATCGTCGCGACCGCGACCGCGCAGATCACGGCGAACAGCATCCGCCGTCCAAACGTAGGACTCACCGACCCACCCCTAATGAGTAGCAAATTGCAACCAAAGTGAAGGTACGGCAGAATGGTTTTGATCCGCAACTCTTCTGGGGGAGTGATGGCCCGCACGCAACCTCGTGCCGATGAGATGTCCTGGACCGACCCGGCCTGCCCGGTCGCCCGCACACTCGACCTGGTCGGAGACCGATGGAGCCTGCTGATCGTTCGCGACGCCATGGACGGTGCGCGGGCGTTCACCGACTTCCAGCACCGCACCGGAATCGCGCGAAACATCCTCACCGACCGCCTGCGACGCTTGGTCGAGCGGGGAATCCTCGACCGGGAGACCGCCGCGACCGGGAAGCGACAGAACTACGTCCTCACAGCGGCGGGCCGAGATCTCTTCACCGTCATCGTGGCCGCGCGACAGTGGGGTGAACGGCACGCCTTCACACCGGGTGAACCTCACTCGGTTCTCATCGATGAAAGCGGTCTTCCGCTCCCGGAGCTGCGCCCCACCGACGCACACGGCAGGCCTGTGGACGTCGACACGGCCGCAGTGCTGCACGAGCCGTGACGCCGCGCAGCGTGATGTCCCGGCGGGCCGTGCGATCAGGAGGTCGGGACCGCTCTCGCGGTCGCGAGTGGCAGGGGCGTAGCGGGGAACGAGTTCCGTATGAGGCTAACGAGAGTTTTGTCGAGTTCGGCGAGTGACCGTTCGAAAGCCGGTGCACTGCGTAGCTACGGTCCCGTAGGCGCCGCCGTGGTGGCCGCAGCCGCGTTGGGTTCCTTGGCCATTGATCCGCGCGATTCCTGGTACCGCTCCTTGGAGAAGCCCCCGTGGCAACCTCCGCCGGCTGCTTTCGGCGCCGTCTGGACGCCGCTGTACATCTCGATCGCGGCGGCCGGAGGACGCACCATGCAACGGGCTCCGGCAGGCGAGCGCCCACGCTGGGGGTCCGCGCTGGCGGTCAACCTGGCCCTGAACGCGGCGTTCGGCTGGTCGTTCTTCAAGGCTCGCACCCCGTACGCGGGCCTGGCCGTCACCGCGGCCACAGCGCTCTCGTCCTGGGACCTGGTACGCCGTAGCGCACGCATCGACCGAGGTGCGGCGGCAGCCCTCGTGCCGTACGCAACGTGGTGCACCTTCGCCACCGCCCTCAACGCGGAGATCGCGAGGCGCAACACATAGCCGACCAGACCGCGCTCGTGCCCTCGACTGAGGAGCAGCCAGAGCCCGCGTGGAAACGATTGGTGGCCCGTGCGCGTGCCGGCGCCCCAGGTGAAGCCCGGGGAACCAGGTCGCGCGTTCCGGCGTCTCGTACGGGACGGCGTAGCCGTCGCACAGGGACAGGGAATCGTTCGAAGGCGGGGGTGGCGCGGGCGTGTTCGTTCTGTTGATGTTCGGCGCTGTGCTCGCCGTCCCGGTCTGGGCCGTCGCCGTGCTGGTCAAGCTGGTCTCGGTCGTGCTGCCCGGCCGTCGGCCGGACTGGGTCAGGGACCTGCTGCGCTGGTGTGCCGCCATGGCGGCGGCAGCGGCCGTGCTCGCGTACCTGATCGGGCTCGGCTCGGTCCAGTGGGACGCCAACGAGGCGGAGTCCGGGGCAGGTTCGTCCCCGGCCCTGCCCTGCCGCTCGCTCGACCCCGCCACGCTGGACCACCTCGCCGGGCACGAACCGTCCTACCTGCCGCCCGGCTTCGACTGCGTCCTGGACGACGGACGTGTGGTCGCGGGCACCGGCGCCTACACCTGGCTGAACACCCTCACCGTGGCGTTCGCCCTGGCGGCCGTGGTGCTGGTGCTCGCGGTGGGGTTCCTGGACGAGTTCCGGGCGCGCGCGGAACGGAGGACGGACGGGGCGGCACCGGCATGATCCGGAGCAGCCCGCCCCGCCTGGCGGCCAGGCCGACGGAGGCCTATTTGGTGGCCCCCTGCGCGAACCCGTTGTAGATGTAGCGCTGAAGGAAGAGGAAGACGAGCAGCGTCGGGAGGATCACCAGGATCGCGCCGGCGGAGATGGCCTCCCAGTGCGCGCCGAACGGTCCCTTGAACCGGAACAGCGCGGTCGAGATCGTCCCCTTGTCCTCGGAGGGCATGTAGAGGAACGGGATGTAGAAGTCGTTGTACGTCGTGATGCCCTTGACGATGACGACGGTGGCGATCGCCGGCTTGAGCAGCGGCAGGATGATCTTCCGGTAGATGGTGAAGGTGTTCGCCCCGTCCAGGCGGGCCGCTTCGTCGAGCGAGACCGGGATGCCGCGGATGAACTGCAGGAAGATGTAGATCGAGACGATGTCCGTGCCCATGTAGAGCAGGATCGGCGCCCACCGCGTGTCCACCAGGCCGAAGCTGTTGACGACCTGGAAGGTGGCCACCTGCGTCGTCACGCCCGGCACCAGGGTCGCCACCAGGAACAGGGCCATCACGGTCTTCTTGAACCGGAACTCGAAGCGGTCGACGGCGTAGGCCGTCATGGAGCCGATGAGCACGGTGCCGGTGATGGAGAACAGCAGGATGAACGCCGTGTTCCCGAACGCCGTGAGCATGTGTCCGTCGGTGAAGGCGGTGGCGTAGTTGGACAGGTTGAACCAGTCGTCCGGAAGACTGAGCGCGCCCCCGTCGGACACTTCCCGGGAGGTCTTGAGCGAGGTGAGGAAGACGACGACGAGTGGCACGAGGACCACGAGGGAGGCGACGACGAGCGAGAGGTGACTCAGCGCCGTGCCGAGGCGGAACCGGCCGCGGGCGGTGGGCCGTTCGTCGGTGGTGAGCGTGGTCATACGAGGTCCACCTTGTCGTCGGGCACGAGCCGCCGCTGGATCCAGGTGACGGCCAGGATGATCAGGAGCAGCACGACGGCGCAGGCCGAGGCCAGGCCCGTCTTGTTGAACTGGAAGGCGAGCTTGACCGTCTGGATGACGAAGGTCGAGGTGCCGGTCGCGCCGCCGGTCATGATGTACGGGATCTCGAAGACGGCCAGCGAACCGGAGATCGCCAGGATGACGCTGAGGCTGACCACGGGCCGGATGCCGGGGGCGATGATGTGCCGGAACTGCTGCCAGCGGCTCGCCCCGTCGAGCTGCGCGGCCTCGTACAGCTCACCCGGGATCGACTGGATCGCGCCGAGGAAGAGCACGAAGTTCAGGCCGGTGAACCGCCACACGGAGACCCCGGCGAGCGCGGTGTTGGCCGACTCGGGGTCGCCGAGCCAGGCGTGGTCGCTGCCGGCTCCGAACCAGGACAGGACCGAGTCGAGGGTGCCGCCGTCCTGGAAGAAGTAGAGGAAGACGAAGCCGATGGCGACGCCGTTGATGAGGTAGGGGAAGAAGAGGATCCCCTTGAAGAAGTTGCGGAAGCGCAGGTCGAAGCTGAGGATCGTCGCGAAGTACAGGGCGATCACGATCTGCACGGCGGACGCGGCCAGGTAGTAGAAGCTGACGAAGAAGACGCGGAACAGCTCGGGGCGGGTGAACAACTGGGTGTAGTTCTCGAAGCCCGTGTAGTTCCGGTCGGGGCTGACGCCGTCCCAGTCCGTGAAGCTGTAATAGATCATGTTGCCCACGGGCACGTACGTGAACGTGATCAGCAGCGCGAGGGGCGCGAGCAGGAACAGCCACGGGGTGACCCTGCGGAGCGGATGGTCGCGCCAGGACCGTACGGGCGGGGCGCCGCGGCGGGAGCGGCCCCGGGCGGGTGCGGCGCGCGGCCCCGGTACGGGTGGCGCCTTCGATGTGGTGTCGGTCATGCGGGACGGCCCTTTCGTGGTCCGCGGCGAGCAACTGGCAGAACGGGGCCCGGCCCGGGCTGGACGGAGGGCTCGAGCCCCGTGCGCGTGCGCGGTTCTCAGTTCCCGGCGACCGCGGCCGCTTCGGCCCAGCGCTTGTCGAGTTCGGCGAAGTAGTCCTGGAGGGAGCCCTTCTGGGCGCCGCGGGCGATGTCGATCAGCTTCTGCCGGTAGTCCGGCTTCGACAGCCCGATCTCGGCGGCGTCGTCGACCGCGTTGACCTGCTCCGTCTTGGCCTCGGAGCGTTCGATGAGCTTGACATCGTTGTCCTCGAAGGGCTTGAGGACGTCGGGGAAGCTGATGGAGGTGAGCGCCGAGACGCCGCCCTCCTTGGCGGCGAAGCCGGACTTCTCGGTGAACCAGTCGATCCAGGCGCGGGCCGCCGGCTTGTGGTCCGAGTGCGTGTTCACGGCCAGCTGGTAGTCGGAGACCAGCGTGGCGCAGAAATGACCGTCCTTCTGCGCCGGGAACGGCATGAAGCCGATGTCGTCCGGGTCGGCGCCGGCCTTCGACGCGGCGCCGCGCATCTGGTTGACCGCCCAGGAGCCGAGCATCATGCTGCTGATCTTCCCCTTGGCCAACTGGGTCTTGGAGTCCTCCCAGTTGGTGGTCGTGGGGTCCTTCTCCGCCAGCTTGTCGTGGACGATGTCGTACAGGAGGGTGTCGACGACGTTCAGCTCACTGCCCGACTGCCACGGCTTGTCGGCCGAGCCCAGCGCGTCCCACGCGTCACCGTCGCAGGTGGCCGAGCCGATGTTGTTGCTCCAGGCGCCGCTGAGGGGCCAGCCGTCCTTGAAGTTGGTGTAGTACGTGGCGCCGGTCTTGTCCTTGACCCGCTTCAGGTCGTCGAGGAACTCCCTCGGGCTGGTGGGCCAGTCCTCGATGCCGGCCTTCTTCCAGACGGCCTTGTTGTAGACGAAGCCGTTGGCGGTACCGAAGTTGGCTATCCCGTACGTCTTCCCCTTGACGTCGGTCTTGCCGGTGAAGCGGTAGGTCTTCGCCATGTCCTTGGTGTCGCCGAGCGGGGCGAAGAACTCCGGGTAGTCGCCCTTGGCGATCGCGCCGGGGATCAGCAGGACGTCACCGTAGTTCTCGGTGTTCATCCGGATCTTCACCTCCCCCTCGTAGTCGGTGATGCCCTGGAACTTGACGTCGACCTTGGGGTACGTCTTCTTGAACTCGGCCGCGTACTTCTTCATCGTGCCGTCCTGCACGAGGTCGGTGCGGTTGGTGAGCACGGTGATCGTGCCCGACACCTTGGCGGGGTCGGAGGGAGAGTCGGCCGCCTCCCCCGAGGAGCTCCCTCCGCCGCCGCACCCCGCGACGGTCAGCAGTGCGGCGGCCAGCGCCATCGCGCTCAGCGGCTTCGTCCTCATGTGCCCAACTCCTTCCAAGGGTCACGGCTCAGGCCCAGCGGGCTGACGGCACTATGTCAGCCATCTATGAACCGGTAAAGCCTCGATTTCCGGCGCGATACCCAATCGTTACCCCGCTCCGGGGAGGGCTGTTGCAGGCAAGCACGTCACCAGGCCTGATGAGTGCGAGCCGTTTCGCCCAGTGATGACTAGACCGGTTTATGAACAGGGGTTAGGTTGGCGGACGTCTCATACGAACCGGGCCCGCGTCCGTCCGATTGGAGTCGCCCTATGAAGGCCACCGCCCAGCTCAGCGAGGGATGGAGTCTCGAGCACGAGGGGACGCGCATCGCCGCCCAGGTCCCCGGCTGCGTCCATGCCGACCTGCTCGCCGCCGACCTGATCCCGGACCCGTTCATCGGACGGAACGAGCAGTACATCGCCTGGGTGGGCCGCCGCGCCTGGACCTACAGCCGCGACCTGTCGGCCGAGCAGACCTCCGAAGCCGCCTTCGAACGCACGGACCTGGTCTTCGAAGGCCTGGACACCGTGGCCCATGTCGACCTGGAAGGCCGGGAGTTGGGCCGCACCCGCAACATGCACCGCGCCTACCGCTTCGACGTCACCGGCCGCTCCGGCGCCCTGAGCGTCACCTTCGACTCCGCCTACGAGGAGGCGGCCGCCGTCAAGGCGCTGACGGGGGGGCGGCCCAACGCCTATCCCGAGCCGTTCCAGTACATCCGCAAGATGGCGTGCAGCTTCGGCTGGGACTGGGGCCCGACCGTCGTCACCGCCGGCATGTGGCGGCCGGTCCGCCTCGAACGCTGGTCGACCGCCCGCATCGCCCAGGTCCGCCCCCTGGTCACCGTCGACGGAACCCGCGGACGTGTGGAGCTCCGCGTCGACCTCGAACGCACCACCACCGGCGCCGGGCGTCGCCTCGCCGCGCACGCCACGGTCGCCGGGACCACGGCGACCGCCGAGACCGACGGCGACACCGTCACCCTCGTCATCGAGGTCCCGGACGTGCAGCTGTGGTGGCCGCGCGGCCACGGTGAACAGCCGCTCTATGAAGTCGAGTTGACGCTCACCGCCGACGGGGAGCAGCTCGACACCTGGCAGCGGCGCGTCGGCTTCCGCACGATCGAGATCGACCGCGCCGCCGACGAGCAGGGCTCGGGCTTCACCTTCGTCGTCAACGGCGTTCGGATCTTCGTACGTGGCGTGAACTGGATCCCCGACGACGTGCTGCCCTCCCGCATCACCCCGGAGCGCTACCGAACCCGCCTCGAACAGACCGCCGCCGCCCACGTCGACCTGGTCCGCGTGTGGGGCGGCGGCATCTACGAGGACGAGGCCTTCTACGACACCTGCGACGAACTCGGCCTGATGGTCTGGCAGGACTTCCTCTTCGCCTGCGCCGCCTACCCCGAGGAGCAGCCGCTGCGCGGCGAGGTCGAGGCCGAGGCCCGCGACAACGTCGTACGCCTCATGCCGCATGCCAGCCTCGTGGTCTGGAACGGCAACAACGAGAACCTGTGGGGCTTCCGCGACTGGGAGTGGGAGGACGCACTCGCGGGGGACTCCTGGGGCGAGGGCTACTACCTCGGCCTCCTGCCCCGCGTCGTCGCCGAACTCGACCCCACCCGCCCCTACCTCGCGGGCAGCCCCTGGTCCGGCACCTGGGACCACCACCCCAACGACCCCGACCACGGCACCCACCACTCGTGGGAGGTGTGGAACCGGCAGGACTTCACCGAGTACCGCGCCGACGTGCCGCGCTTCGTCTCCGAGTTCGGCTGGCAGGCGCCTCCGGCCCTGGCCACCCTGCGCCGCGCCCTGCCCGGCGAGGATCTCGCGCCCGACTCGCCCGGCATGCTCCACCACCAGAAGGCCGAGGACGGCAACGGCAAGCTGAACCGCGGAGTCGCCCGCCACTTCGCCCTGCCCGAGGGCGACTTCGACCGCTGGCACTACCTCACCCAGGTCGTCCAGGCCCGCGCCGTCGCCACCGGCATCGAGCACTGGCGCGCCAACTGGCCGCGCTGCGCCGGCACGATCGTCTGGCAGATCAACGACTGCTGGCCGGTCAGCTCCTGGGCCGCGATCGACGGCGACGGCCGCCTCAAACCCCTCTACCACGAGCTGCGCCGCCTCTACGCCGACCGCATGCTCACCGTGCAGCCCGGCCCCGAAGGCCCCGAACTCGTCCTGTCCAACCAGGGCGCCACCCCGTGGAGCTGCGACGTGACGCTGCGCCTGATGCGCGCCGACGGCACCCGCGCCGCACACGTCCGCCTGGGACTGACCGCCGGGGCGCGGGAGACCGTACGGCTGCCCGTCCCGCCGGAGGTGACCCCGGCCACGGGCTCCGCCAAGGAGTACCTCGTCGCCGACGCCGACGACCTGCGCGCGCTGCACTTCGAGACCCGCGACAAGGACTTCGACTACCCGGATCCCCGATTCGACATCGCCGTCGAGACCGTCGGCCAGGAGCGGGATACAGTCGACGTCGTGGTAACCGCCCAGACTCTCGTACGCGACCTGCTCCTGCAGGCCGACCGCATCGCACCGGACGCCCGGGCCGAGCGTGGCCTGATCACCCTGCTGCCCGGTGAGTCCACCCGCATCCGTGTGCACGGCACGCGGGGCGCCGGCGCCAACACCGTCAGGGCCGCACTCTTCTGCGTGGAACCCGCGTGAGCGCACCCACGCAGCGCGTCACCATCAAGGACGTCGCGGCCGCCGCCGGAGTCTCCAAGGGCGCGGTCTCGATCGCGTTCAACCACAAACCGGGTCTGTCCGAGGCGACCCGGGAGCGGATCTTCGCGGTGGCCAGGGAGATGGGCTGGGCCCCGAACTCGTCCGCCCGCAGTCTGTCCCGACAGCACACGGACACGGTCGGCCTGGCGATCTGCCGGCCCGCCCGGCTCCTCGGCCTCGAACCGTTCTACATGGAGTTCATCTCCGGCATCGAGAGCGTCCTCGCCGAGCGCTCGTGCTCCCTGCTGCTCCGCCTGGTCAGCAGCAGGGAGGAAGAGATCGAGCTCCAGCAGAGGTGGTGGCGCGAGCGGCAGGTCGGCGGTTCCGTCCTCGTCGACTTCGACCAGGACGATCCCCGCATCGGACCACTCAAGGAGCTCGGTATGCCGGCGGTCGCCGTCGGGCATCCCGATCTGACCGGCGGCATCCCGTCCGTGTGGACCGACGACGCCACGGCCATGGGCGAGGCCGTCCGCTACCTGGCCGCCCTCGGCCACCGCAGGATCGGCAGAGTCGGCGGACCCGAGGCCCTGGGCCACAGCGCCATCCGCGAGCAAGCGTTCCGGGCGACCCTGGAGTCCCTGGGGCTCGACGGCACGCTGCAAGTGGCGTCCGGCTTCGCGGGGGAGGAAGGCGCGCGGGCCACCCGCTCGCTGCTGCTGCGCGCGGAGCGGCCCACCGCCATCGTCTACGACAACGACATCATGGCGGTGGCCGGTCTCGGCGTGGCGGCGGAGATGGGGGTGTCCGTGCCGGACGAGCTGTCGCTGTTGGCCTGGGACGACTCGCAGCTGTGCCGCCTCACGCACCCGACCCTGTCGGCGATGAGTCACGACGTGCACGGCTTCGGCGCCGACGTCACCCGTGTGCTGTTCGACCTCATCGAGGGCAGGACCATCACCTCCCACCCGGTGCCCATGCCGTCCCTCACACCCCGCGCCTCGACGGCTGCGCCTCGGCCGCGGCGCGACTGACCGGACGCGCACATGTGTGTGGCCCGTCCGCTGAGGACGGGCCACACACATGTGCGCCGGGCCGGGGTGTTACAGCTTCACCTCACCCTGATTGAGGACGCGTGGGTGGAAGTAGCCGGCCTGGAGCTCGGCGTTGGTGTTGTTCCCCCGCAGCTGCTCCGACCACATCATGAAGTAGGCCCAGCGGGTCTGGCCGTCGAGGAGCGAGGCGTTGGGGATCTTGCCCATCTCGGCGAGGGCGATCGGCTTGCCCGCCGCGATGGACTGCATCTGCGAGTAGTCGGACGAGCTGGGGAAGTTCTTGTACCAGACGTCGAGGGACACGACGTCCACGTAGCTCGCACCCGGGTAGTAGTCCGACCAGCCGCCCGCCGGGTTGTCCTGGACGTTCCACACCCAGATCAGGTTGTCCAGGCCCTTGCCGACGAGGTAGTCGTGGGTGATCTTGTAGAGCTTCGCGCTGCCGTTGGCGCCGGGACGGTGGCCCCACCAGTTCCAGGTCTCGTTCATCTCGTGCAGTGGACGGAAGAGGACGGGCACGCCCGCGCTCTTCAGTTGCTGGAGGTAGGGGACCGCCTCGTCGAGACGGCGCTTCCACGCGGTGTTCAGCGACGTCCCGTCGGTGACGATCTGGTTGAACTGGGTATCGCTGACGCTCGACTTGACACCGCCCTCGAAGGCGCAGGAGCTGCCCATGGTCGGCGGGCAGACGTGCCAGGTCAGCGCCACGAGCGAGCCGTTGTTCCACTCGGTCTTCGCCTGGTCGATCACGCGCTGGCGGTTGGCCACGTCGGCGGCGTTGAACATCAGGTCGCCGCCCCACAGGCCCGGGTACTGGCCGGTGACGTCCTTGACCTGCTGGGTGTACTGGCCGGGATTGGCGGCCGGCTCCTTGTTGTGCTGACCGGACACGATGTTCGAGCCGCTGATGGACTTCAGGTAGTCGATCACCTGCTGACGCGAGCGGCCGGGGAAGGCCTGCGCTTCGGGAGCGAGCGTGACGGCCACGAGAGCGGAGACGAGGAAGGCGACGAGCAGCGCGAGACCGCGGGCCCGCGTCAGCGGTTGTCTGGGCATGGCTGTGCTCATGGGGACGGGTTCCCTTTCCTCGGGAGGAGTGGATGAGGACCGTTCTGGCGGGACACTTTGCAGACCCTCGACATCGTTGTCTAGAAGTTGAGCAAGTTAAGTAAAGGGCCAGTTATGTAAGGGCTTTCCGCGAATTCTGTGCGACAGAACAGGAAACTGTTCAGCTCAACCGGTCTATGGTGAAGCGGCCATGAACGACCGACGGGTGACCATCAAGGACATCGCGGCCCGCGCCGGGGTCTCCCGGGCCGCCGTCTCATTGGCCTTCGGTGACAAGCCCGGCGTGTCCGACGCGACACGGGCCCGCATCCTCGAGACCGCCCGGACCATGGGCTGGAACCCGAACCGCTCGGTCACGGCGCGCAACCGGCAGGAGACGGGCACGATCGGACTCGTCATCCGGCGGCCCGCGCGCCAACTCGGCCTGGAACCCTTCTACATGGAGTTCGTCTCCGGTCTGGAGAGCGTCGTCCCCGACCACTGCGGCGCCGTTCTTCTGCGTCTGGTGAAGACCCTGGACGAGGAGATCGACCTGCAGAGCCACTGGTGGCGGACCCGGCAGATCGCGGGCTCGGTCCTGGTCGACTTCCGCGAACACGATCCGCGCGGGCCCGTCCTGGCACGGCTCGGGATCCCGGCCGTCGCGGTCGCGCACCCGGCGCTGGCACGGCCGTTCACCTCGCTGTGGACCGACGACGCCACGGCGGTCGGCGAAGCGGTGCGCTACCTGGCGGCGTTGGGGCACCGCGCCGTCGCCCGGGTGGGCGGCGCACCGGAGCTGGGGCACAGCGTCATCCGCCGCGCCGCGTTCACCAGAACCATGGCCGAACTCGGGCTCGGCCCCGGGCAGCAGCTCGACACGGACTTCTCCGGCGCGTCGGGCGCCAGGGCCACCCGCTCGCTGCTGACCGCCGCTCGCCGCCCCACCGCGATCATCTACGACAACGACGTGATGGCGGTCGCGGGCCTTTCGGTCGCCGCCGAGATGGGCCTGCGCGTCCCCGCCGACCTCTCCTTGCTGGCCTGGGACGATTCCCAGCTCTGCCGCCTCACGCACCCCGCACTCTCCGCGATGAGCCACGACGTCCACGCCATCGGGGCCGAGGCCGCCCGCACGCTCTACGCCCTCGTCCGAGGCGAACGCGTCACGGGGCACCCGGTGCAGACACCGACACTCACTCCGCGCGGCTCGACGGCCGCGCCCTCCTCGGGCACCTAGGGCCTGTCTTCGCACTCCCCTCGTCGCCCGGAGGGTGGCCCCGCGGCGTCTGGTGCGTGCTCTCAGGGGGTCCCCCCGGCCGAAGGCTGGGGGAGTGCCGGGGGCAAGGCCTCGTACTGGACGTACTCGGCCTTGTGCCCGGTGCGGCGAGAGCGCGTGCCAGGCGTCGCGGGGCAGAGGGGAGTTTGAAGACAGGCCCTAGGACAGCGTCAGCAGGTGGTCCAGCACGCCGGCGTCGGCCTTCACTCCGTCGTGGAGATGGGTTTCCGAGACCCAGGGGCGCAGGTTGCGGATCAAGGACGCGGTGGTCAGAGCCTGGTCGTGGTCGACGAACATGTCCTGGCGGTAGACCGCCGCGGCGGCCGGGACCTGATTGGCCGACAGGCGGTCCAGGTCGTAGAGGGCGGGCCAGTCCGTGCGGTGGGCGAGGGTGGCCGCCGTCGCCTTCAGGGGGGCGAGCGCCGGGTCCTCGTCGAACATCCAGGGGTACATCATCTCGCCGGTGAAGTGCAGCGGACCGGCGCCCGCCGCGTCGAACTCCGGGAACTCGTCCCGGATCCGGTGCGCCGACCAGGCCGTGGCCCGGCCGCCCTGGGCGTAGATCGCCTCGTGCAGGACCGCGTACAGGGGGCGCGGCGCCAGGGAGACCACGGCGTCGACGCCGCGCAGGAAGGGGTCGGAGAGCACGGGCCCGTGCACTCCCGGCACGAAGGCGCACTCCAGGAGGTAGTGCAGGGTGTCGAAGCCGGACGACGTGCCGAAGGTGATGCCCAGGGTCTGGAAACGGCGGACCGACAAGCGTTCGCCGGAAGGCATCCGGACGTCGTGGTCGGCGAGGTGCGCGGCGACCCGCTCGGCCAGGGCCCGGTCGGCGGGATACCGGTCGAAGTAGCGGGTGTTGGCCGTGACGGTGCGCCGGTACGCGGCGCGGTACACGTCGTCGGCGTGGGCCGTGAGGGTCGGCAGGCCGCCCGTGATCAGGGCCCGGGAGAGCCCCTCCGGAGCCAGGCTGAGATAGGTGAGCGCCGTGAAACCGCCGAAGCTCTGGCCGAGAACCGTCCAGGGGCGGTCGCCCTGGAGCCGGCGACGCACCAGTTCGGCGTCGCGGACGATGGAGTCGGCCCGGAAGTGGGTGAGGTACGTCGCCGCGTCGGGGTGCCCCGCGAGCGTGGTGCGGTCGGCGGGCGTCGAGCGGCCGGTGCCGCGCTGGTCGAGGAGGACGACGCGGAAGTCCTTCAGGGCGCGGCGCAGCCAGGCGCCCGCCGCGTTGGGGCGTTCCGCGCGCCCGCCCGGCCCGCCCTGGAGCCAGAGCAGCCGCGGCAGTTCACGGCCCGCCGTGCCCTCGACGGCCTCGGCGACGACCTCGCGGGCGAAGACGGAGATGCTCGGCCCGTCGGGGCGGGCGTGGTCGAGCGGTACGTCGAGGGTGTGGTCGGTGCAGACGAGGCCGCTGTGGCGGTACGTGATCTGGTCGTCGGTCAAGTCCGGCTCCTTGGGCGGGCGGGCGGGCGGTCGGGGCGGGGGTGCCGCGTCGGTCAGTAGCCGGCGACGCCCAGCTCACGGCAGATCGTCACCAGGTCGGGGTGGACGTACACGCCGTCCTTCTCGATGCACTCGCCGTCGAGGTAGATCGACGGGCCGAGGATCGAGCCGTCGGTGTGGGCGGCGGACACCCACGGCTCGCCGCCGATCCAGGCGCCCTTGGTGCCGATGCCCAGCTCGACGCAGCCGAAGACGCGCTCGTCCTCGACGATACGGCCGGTGGGCGCGGGCACTCCCGGGTTGAAACCGAGCGACCAGTGGGCGACGCGGTACATGTTCGGGTCGCCCCAGGACTCCATCCAGCGGCGGAAGATCTCCGCGTCCTGGCCCTCGCCGTCGATCTTCGTGACGACGCCCTTCTCGACGGTGCAGCGCACGGGGGTGCGCAGCAGGCCGAGCTGGTCCGGCGGCCACAGGGCGCCGTCGAAGACGAGGACGCCGTCCTGGGTCTCCTCCAGGGGGTTCCAGGAGATCTGGCCGGAGAGCATCACGGTCTCGCCGGGCTTCTCGGCGGGCTTGCCGCGCAGGTTGATGGGGCGGTCGCCGTTGCGTCCGGTGATGTCGGTGCCGTTGGCGGAGGTGATGCGCACCTCGTCGGCCTGCTCCAGGAGGTGGACCAGCGCCTTGCCGAGCCGGATGACGCCGTCGAAGTCGGGGCGGCCGACGGTCGCGACGAGCATGTGCACGTCCATGGCGGTCAGGTTGGTGTAGCGGCAGCCGTTGGCCATGGCCCGGCGGAACGCGTCGGAGTGCATCACGTAGGAGACGGCGAACTCGATCCACACGTCGGCGTCGGCGATGGCGCCCGCGACGGGGCGCGGCGGCTCCATCGACGAGCTGGGCATGGTCTCGGACCAGACGACGACGGGGTGCGCCCCGGCGGCGGCGACGGCCTGCGCGGTGGCGTCGACGACGCGGCGGTCGCTGCTGGTGTCGCCGGTGAGGACGACGTGCTCGCCGGGCTTGACGAGCATGACCTGCTCGACCAGCTTGCGGGCGGCGAGGGCGAGTTCGAAGCTCAGGTACTCGGCGCGGGGTTCGAGCCGGCTGAACATCTCCATGGGGATCTGTCTCCTTGTGGTGGTGCGTGTGGGAGAAGGTGGTTCGGGGGGCGGGTCAGCTCGCCTTGATGATCTGGGCGGAGTCGCCCAGAGAGCTGCCCGCGATGAGGCCGGCGCCGACCAGGTTCAGCTCCTCGTCGGCGCGCGGGCCGCGCCACTTGCGGTAGCCGACGCGCACGGCGAGCGCGGCGAGGACCATCCAGCAGGCGTTCGGGGTGAGGATCAGCAGGCCGGTGGCGAGCATGACGCCCATCTGCCGACGGGTGCCGCCGATCAGCTGGATCAGGGCGCCGGGGACGGCCCAGATGAGCAGGGTGCGCAGGACGCCGGGTTCGCCCAGGCCGTTCTTGACGGTGTCGGCGTAGACCTTGGCCACGGGCGGGATGAGGCCCTGCTTGAAGTACGACTGCCAGAGCACGGCGACGACGGCGAGCGCGGCGGCGAAGCCGATGAGGGCGGCGCGGAACTGCTCGCGGCGGCCCTCGCGCTCGTACGGGTCCCAGGGCCGGTGGTCGCGGCGCAGCAGCCATCCGGCCTTGAGGTCGTAGCCCATGTCGGCGAAGGCGGGGCCGGTGGCCGACACATAGCCGACGAGCAGCGCCAGCGGCACCGAGGGGATGCCGATGAGCAGGCCCAGGACCAGGAAGATCAGGGTGACGGCGAAGGACGGGAACCAGCCCGACTGCATCGCGGCGAGGCCGACGATCAGCTCGTGCACGAGGGCGGCGAACGCGGCGAACAGCACCCAGCCGAGCAGGCCCAGCGGGCTCATGTCGCCGATCAGACCGCCGAGGACGGCGAGCAGGACGGCGCCTGCGACGAAGAGGGCGTAGCCGCGCACGAGGGAGCGGCGCAGGGCCTTCTCGTCGACCGTGTACGCGGTCGTCTCGTCCCGCTCCGCCGGGATGGGCTGCTCCTTCTGCGCCGGGCGTCGGCGGACGAGCATGACGACGGCCTGGCCGAGGGCGACGACGCCCGCGCCGACCATCACGCCGTGCGGCACGTATCCGGCGCCGAGGTCGGTGTGGAACAGGTCGGGGCTGAACTCGCGCAGTCCGAGACCCACGCCGAACATCAGCAGGGCCCAGACGTTGCCGAGGAAGGCGACGCCGGCGGCGGACAGCGGCAGGCTGAAGAGGGTGCCGCCGAGGCCGACGAGGGTGCCCGCGCCGAGGACGAGGGCCCGCTTGCCGCCCTTGTCGCCGGCCTTGATGGTCTCCGCCGCGGCCTGCCCGGGCGGCCAGGCCGCGTCCGCGGGCAGCAGCCGGGAGCCGAAGGAGCGGTACAGCACCCAGGTGTCGATGAGCAGGCCCGCGAAGGAGCCGATGAGCATCGGCCACACCAGGTCCTTGCGCCCGAAGACGTACGGCACCGCGATCGAGGTGAGCAGGGCGTTGGCGGAGGCGAAGGTGGCGGCGGAGATGGCGCTCTGGGCGAGGTTCTGCCGGTGCACCGAGCGCATCGAGCGCAGCCCGGCGAGCGGGATGCGGCCGATGAGCATGGCGATCAGGGCGCCGACGACCGAGGTGTTGGCGGAGATGCCGAGCTTGGCGACGAGGTCCGCGCCGATGACGGCTCCGACGACGGAGAGCACGGCGAGAACGACGAACACGACGGGTTCGGTGACCCTCGGGTGACCGGCGCCGGATGAGGTGACGCCGGGTCCGGAGTCGGCGGGCGGCGGCGTGGTGGCCGACGGCGAGGTGTGGTGCGACACGGGGACACCCCTTGGTGGGTGGGCCCGCCCCGGAAGAGGGGACAGGGCGGGACTTTTCGGGCAGGCAGCGGTAAGCCGCGTACTCCGGTGCGGGTCACGTCGTACGGGCGTGCGGTCCGGCGGCCGGTGCCGCCGGGCCGGGTCAGGAGCCGAAGGCGGCCGTGGCCTCCTCGGCTCCGGACCGGACGAGTTCGGTGATGCGGTCGGCGGCGCGGGTGACGCGGTGCGCGGGGCCGATGACGGTGAGCGAGGCGGCGACGGTGCCGGCCTGGAACACCGGGGCGGACACGGCGGCGACGGCTTCGTCGTACTCGCCGTGGCTGACGCTGTGTCCCTGGGCGCGCACGTCGGCGTACCGGGCCAGGAGTGCGTCGAGGTCGGTGACGGTGTGGTCGTTGAAGCGCTGGAGCGGGGTGGCTCCGAACAGCCGCCGGAGCTCCGCCTCGGGGTAGTGGGCGAAGATGGCGTGGCCAGAGGCGCCGGCGTGGCCGGGCATCACGGCGCCGACGATCGCGGTGTAGCGGACCGGACCGGTGCCGTCGACGGCGGCGGCGCAGCGGTATCCGGCGCCCTGCGGCACGTTGAGGACGACGCTCTCGCCGGTGTCGCGCAGGAGCCCCGCGAGGATCGGCCGGACCAGCGACGGCAGCACCCCGCTGTGCTCCCCGGCGCGGGCCAGCCGGGAGACGGCGGGGCCGAGCCGATAGCGACGGGTGGTGGTGTCGCAGGTCAGGAAGGAGCGGGAGGCGAGGGTGGTGAGGATGCGCTGGGCGACCGCCTTGTCCCAGCCGTGCCGGCGCGCCATCTCGCTGACGCCCCATTCGGGGCGCCGCTCGGTGAACGACAGCAGGGCGAGCAGGGCGCGGTCGGCGCCCTGAAGGACGCCGGGCTGCGGAGGGGCGAGCGCGTCGGCCTCGTCGGGCCGGTCCGCCTGGTGGGCGGTCTCGTCGGCGGTGACGCCGTTCACCTGCGCTTCTGGCATCGCCTCGCTCCTCTCCGTCGCCTGCGTCCGGTGCGCTGAGCGCAACGCCGTTGCGCTCAGCGGCGAGAACTATGAGTTCAGTGGGGCG
Organism: Streptomyces sp. NPDC046716; assembly: GCF_040645755.1. NCBI lineage: Bacteria > Bacillati > Actinomycetota > Actinomycetes > Kitasatosporales > Streptomycetaceae > Streptomyces > Streptomyces sp. NPDC046716. The sequence goes on along the minus strand of NZ_JBEYYU010000006.1, from coordinate 143,605 downwards.
GGGGTGTCAAGGGTGTTCTTCGGCACGTCGGGGTGGCTGGGTGACGGCCCCGGACCTCCCGCGCCGACGGGGCCGCCGTGCGGGTCCGGGGCCGAACCGCCTCGTCAGCCGACGGTGAGGACGGCATTGCCTCGGATCCTGCGGCCGCGCAGTCCGGCGATGACGTCAGCGGTGCGGGTCCAGTCGCGCACGGTGCCGATCTCGGGGTGCAGGCGCCCGCCGGCGACGAGGCGGACCAGGGCGGCCAGGTCCTGCCCGTACGTCGCGTCCGACGCCGTGTAGTCGAAGTGCGCGATCCGGGCCTGGTTGGGGCCCTCGAAGAAGCTGAAGAAGTCCAGGGTGACGGGGGCGCGGCCCGCCTGGCCGAACCAGACCAGGAGGCCGCCGGGGGCGAGGGCTGCCAGCGCGGTGGACAGGCTGTCCCCGCCGACCGACTCCAGCACCACGTCGTACGGGCCGGACACGTCCGCCACCGAGGTGACCAGCTCGGCAGCGCCCAGTTGCATGAGCTTCGCGCCGCGTTCGGCGGTGGCGCTGACCGCGGTGAGCCGTGCGCCACCGGCGGCGGCCAGTTCGGTGACGTAGTGGCCGACTCCGCCGCTGGCGCCGGTGAGCAGCACCGTGCGGCCGGCGAGCGGTCCGGCGGCGCGCAGCAGCCGCAGGGCGGTGATCCCCGCCAGGGGAAGGGCGGCGGCGGTCACGGCGTCGACGCTGTCGGGCAGTTCGGTCAGGCTGTGGGTGGGGACGGCGACGCGTTCGGCCCAGCCGTACGCGGGCGGGTGGGCGACAACCCGGGCGCCGTCGGCCGGTCCGGAGCCGTCGGCCGCGGGCCGCAGCACGGTGCCGGCGACATCCTTGCCCGGTCGCCAGCCGGCCCGGCGGCGATCGAGGCCGCCCTCGAGCTGGAGGGTCTCGCCGCGGTTGACGGAGAACGCCTCGACCTCGATCACCGCCTCGTCGTCGGCGGGTTGCGGCTCGGCGGCCTCGCCGAGCACGACAGGTTCGTCGGTGTCGGCGGGTGAGCCGGGCAGTATCGCTTTCACGGACTCTGACTCCTTCCCTCTGTCTCTCCTGTCTCTCCTCTTGCCGTTGCGGCGGTGGGCAAGGTGGGGCAGGGCGTCGGCACGTGTGGCCTCAGGCGACCAGGGCGCGCTCCCAGTGCTGGGTGTCCGCGTACTCGCGCATGTTGGTGATCTTTCCGTCGCGGACGGTGAAGACGCCGATGTTGTTCTCGCGATAGGGGCGGCCGGTCCTGCCCGTGGCCCAGGAGTCCCACTCGACGAGGACCTGCTCGCCGGCGCCGAAGAAGTTCGTGACCTTGATTCCGATCTCCTTCGTCGGGTCGAGGTGGGCGAAGGCGGTGGCCAGGAAACCGTTGATCACCTGGTCGCGCCCCTGCCACGTGCCCGAGATCGGCAGGTCGCCGCCGTACCAGCAACTGCCTTCCTCGGCCCAGGTGTTGAAGACGGTTTCCTGGTCGTCGGCGGCCAGCGCCTCGAAGTAGCGCAGGACGACGGCAGTGGGGTCGGTGTTCGTGGTCATGGTTCTCTCCTCGTTCGCTTGGACGGGATGACGTGCGATCGCGGTGTGGCGTGCGGGCGTTTCAGGCGAAGACGACCGTCTTGGCGTGCTGGGTGTCGAAGTGCTCGCGGACGGCCGCGATCCTGCCGTCGCGGACGGTGAACACCGCGAGGCAGTGCTGGTCGTAGCGGCCGCCGGCCTTGGCCTGTGCGCGGGAGTTCCACTCGGCGAGCACCCGCTCGCCGTCCGCGATGAGCCCGTCGAAGGTGAACTCCATCGTCTCCGGCTCCAGTCGGGCCACCATCGCCGGAACAAACTCGTCCAGGATCTCCGTGGGCCCGGTCCAGGTGCCGGAGAGCGGCAGGTCTCCGGCCAGCGTCCAGGTCGACTCCGCGGTGAAGAACGTCCGCAGCGCCGCGAGGTCCCCGGCCATCAGCGTGTCCATGTAGGCCTGGACGACATCCCTGCTGGACTGGGGCAGTTGCTGCTCGTTCATGGTGTGTCCCTCGTCCCCTGCCGTGGTCGTTCCGGGTGTTCGTCCCGATGTCCTGAACGGTAGGGAGAGACCGCCCGAGAAGGGAAAGACCTCTTTCCGCTCGACTCAGAACGGGGCGGCATAAGTGCAGGCCAAGGTCGTCCGTAGGATGCGCCGCATGGCCGATCTCCGTCGCTTGCGCTACTTCCTCGCCGTCGCCGAGGAGTTGAACTTCACCCGCGCGGCCGCGCGGCTGCTCATGGCCCAGCCCGCTCTCAGCCGCCACATACGCGAACTGGAGAAGGAGTTGGGGGTGCGGCTGCTGGAGCGCACCACCCGGTCCACCTCACTCACCGAGGCCGGCCTGCTCCTGCAGGAGCGCGGGCGGGTGCTGTGCGCCGACGCCGACCGGCTGTGGCGCGATGTACGGGGCTTCGCAGCCGGCGCCGAGGGGGTTCTCGCCTTCGGCTACAGCGCCAGTACCGGCTACGAGACCGCCCCCGTGCTCCTGGAGTCGCTCGCCGACGCACACCCCGGCATCACCGTCACCACCCACCTGATGTCCAGCGCCGAGGTCGTCTCCGGCGTCGCCGACGGCACCCTCGACGCGGGACTGGTGCGCTGCCCGCCGCCCACGCCCCAACTTGTGCGCACCCTGGCCCGGTTGGAGCCGCAGGGCGTACTCATGCACGCGGCGCACCCCCTCGCGGACCACGAGACGATCGACGCCGCCGAACTCGCCGACGAGACCGTGCTCATCCATACCCGCCAGGCCAACCCCGGCCACTACGAGGCGATCACCGCCATCTTCGACGGCGCCGGCATCGCCCCCACCCTGCGCCTGCGCCAGGCGTTCGACGCCGGACACGGCCCGGTGACGCAGGGCCGTGCGGTCTCCGTGGTCGGCGCCTCGACCCTCTCGGGGCTGCCCGAGGGCCTGGTCTGGCGCCCGCTCACCCCTGCCACCGGGATCGAGATCCACCTGCTCACCCGCGGCGACACCCACCGGCCCGCACTCCCCCACCTGCTGCGCACCACCGTCGACACCGCCCGCGCCCACGGCTGGCTGCGCCTCGGCTCCACTGCTTCAGGTCCGGGTGAACGGCATTCGGCCGGCGGCCGGCCTCGCACGTCACACCTTTCCGAGGAATGTGACTGCGCCCTGTAAGAAGTGGGCGGCCGCGCGCATTCCTCTGCGTAAGGACAGACACGAGGGGACGGCGGCGCGTGACAGAAGCCCAACGCTTTCGGGAGATGTACGAGGAGTGCTATCCGCGCGTCCTCGCCTATGCCACCGGTCTGGTGGGCCGTCAGGTGGGCGAGGACATCACCAGCGAGACCTTCACGGTCGCCTGGCGGCGGGTGCGGGACGTTCCGCGGCCCGCACTGCCCTGGCTGCTCGGGGTGGCGCGCAATCTGGTGCGCGAACTGCGCCGCCGGGACAGCCGCCAGTACGCGGTGGCCGCCGAGGAGGCCCGGCGGATCGGGCGGGGCGGCGGGGCGGACACCGGTGACGTCGCGGCGGACGTGACCGACCGGGAGGCGGCGCTGCAGGCCCTGGCGGGCCTGTCCGACGCCGACCGGGAACTGCTGACGCTGCTCGCCTGGCACGGGCTGACCCCGAAGCAGGCCGCACACGTCATGGGCTGCGCCACGGCGACGCTCACCGTCCGGCTGCACCGGGCCAGGCGCCGCCTGGAGAAGGCGCTGCAGACGACATCCGTGGCGTCGCCGGACGCGCGCCCTGCCCACCTCGGTGACCACAAAGGAGCACTCACGTGAAGACGAGCAATGACCCCTCCGGGCGGCCCGACGCCCTGCGGTCCCTCGCGGCCGCGCGGCCCGACGCACTGGACCCGGCCCGCCTCGCCGGTTCGCCCCGGCAGCGCGAGGATCTGGCCCGCATCCTCTCCGAGGTCACGGACCGGGGCTCCGCGCGGTCGCCGCGCGGCCGTCGGGTGCTGAAGCCGCTCGGCGCGGTCGCCGCCCTCACCGCCGTCGCCGCGACCGCGGTGGTCGTGACGAGCCTCGACGGAGAGTCCCCGGCCGGGCGGCCCGAAGCCGGGCCGCACTCCTCCGCGACCACCGTGACCGACGCCCGCCTCGTGCTTCTCAGCGCCGCCACGAAGGCGGAGGCCGCGCCCTCGGAGGGCACGTACTGGCAGACCGAGACGCGCTCGGAGAGCGTGGACGTCGCCGGGAAGGACGGGCATCTCTTCGCCGTTCGCGACACCTCGTCGTCCCGGTGGTCGGTGGGCGTGCGCAAGGGGACGGACAGTCTGCTGGTCTCCGGCCTGAACTCCACCGTCGCGCCCCGTACGGCGGCGGACGAGGCACGCTGGCGTGACGCCGGATCGCCCACCACCGTCGAGGTCGCGGCGGGGAAGGGCGCCCACCGGGCCTACCGGCTGGGCACCGGGCACCCGACGGTCGACCGGACCGCCGTCGGCGACAAGATCTACGCACTCGGCCCGCGCAACGTCACCTACAGGGAACTGCGCCAATTGCCCACCGGTACCGCCGCGTTGCGTCGGCTCCTGGAGCGGCTGCACATCCAGGACGACACCGCCGGGCAGGGCGCCGAACGCTCGGCGTGGCTGCTGCGCGTCGCGGCCGACCTCGTCACCATGCCGGTGGAGCCGGGCGTCCGGGCCGCCGCGTACCGGGTGATGGCGGATCTGCCCGGCGTGCGGCTGAGCGACGACGTCAGCGATCCGCTGGGGCGCGAGGGCGTCGGCGTCACCTTCCCCGGAACGGATCGCACTCCGCTGGGCAGCGTGCGGGAGCGCCTCGTCGTCGACCCGTCCACCGGTGCGCTGCTCGCCGACGAGACCCTGCTCACCGAGCCGTCGGCCAGGGCCAGGGAGGCCGGACTGAAGGCGGGCACGGCCGTCAACTACTTCGCCACCACCAAGGCGACCTGGTCCGAGGAGCAGATCACGGTGCCGGAGAACGCGCGGCGCTGAACCGGACCGCTGTTCCGGGTGGGCTCCCGTGGGGGCCCACCCGGTATGTGTTCGAACGACGCGGGCAGACGGGGATCGTGTCCCTGGGCCCGGACCCCGCTCAGGGACACATCACTTCAGCGCGCAGACGACACCCACGGCGATGGTGCCGGCTGCGGCGCCGAGCATGACCAGGCGTGCGAGGCCTTCGAGGTCGCGCGGCTCGTCGTGGTCCAGCGGGCACGCGCACAAGCCGTCGGCGCAGTGCGGGGCGTCCAGCCAGTACGCGTCCGTGAGGCGCGCGTAGTCCCGGTGCGAGAAACGGTTCAGCTCGTCGTCCATGCCAAGTCCAACCTGTCCGGGCGGATCACGGCACGGGCGGTCAACGCCCCGCTCGTGGAGTCATGCATCCGTGGATCCGCGGCTCACATGGTGAACACGGCGGCCCGGCCCACCACGGTCGGGCCGCCGTGCGGCACCGGGTCCGACCCCGAGGGGATGTGAACGCCGGACCGATGCCGAGCCCGCGGCCGGCTGTGCACCACCCCGCCGTCCCCGGCGGTGAACCGCGCGCTCTCGCCGGATCAACCGGTACGGCGCCCAAGGGGTTCTTGGATGCACTCCTTACGGCTGTAAATCAGGCTCGCATGTTGACGTTCGCCCGAACGGATCGCGCCATGTCGCTCCGCGCTGTCAGCGCTCCGTACCGAGTGCGGTGACCGCGGCTTTCGCCGCGTCAGCCAGGAGCTTGTCGTCGGCCTTTCCGTCCTTCGCGCCGTCGCGGTAGGTCAGGATCGCCATCACCAGCGGCTTGCGGCCGGGGGGCCAGATCACCGCGATGTCGTCGCGCGCCCCGAAGTACGAACCGGTGCCGGTCTTGTCGCCGACGGTCCAGCCCTTCGGCACTCCGGCACGGATCGTCGTGTCCCCGGTGGTGTTGGTCCGCAGCCAGGTGGTCAGCTGACGCCGCTCGGCCCGGGGCAGGGTGTCGTCGAGGACCAGGTCGCGCAGGTCGGACGCCATCTGACGGGGTGTCGAGGTGTCGTGCCGCTCCCCCGGACTCCAGCGGCTCAGGAAGGGCTCGATGCGGTCGGTGCGGGTGATGTCGTCGCCGAGTTCCTTCTTGAGGAACGCGCCCAGACGGCCGGGGCCGCCGATGTCCTCGAACAGGACGTTGGCCGCGGTGTTGTCGCTGTAGCGGACGGCGGCGTCGCACAGCGCGCGCAGACTCATGCCGGTGTCCACGTGCTTCTCGCTGACGGGCGAGTTCTCGATGACGTCGGCGCGGTCGTAGCGCAGTACGCGGTCCATGCCGTCGCTGCCGTTCTTCTTCAGGACGGCGGCGGCCAGGAAGGACTTGACGGTCGAGTTGTAGGAGAAGCGCCGCTTGTCGTTCCAGGTGACTTCGCGCCCGGTGCCGGTGTCGACGGCGTAGAGGCCGAGGTGCGCGCCGTAGCCGCGCTCCAGACGGGCGAACGCGTCCTTCGCGGAGGCGTTCCCGGAGGCGCTTCCCGAGCGGTCGGCGGCGGCCGTCGTGGCGGTGGCCGCTCCGGTGCGGCCGTCCTGCCCGCAGCCCGTCGCGGACAGGACGGCCAGAACGGCACAGGCGGCCAGAACGGCACGGCCGGCACCGGCGGATCGGCGACGGCTCGGTCGGTGGTGCTGCATCGGTCGAGTCCCTTCGACGGGCCCCGGCCGCGGAACGTGGAGGATCCCGGGCGCAGGGTACGGACGGCCGGACACCCGAACGGGCTCCGGACGGGGCATCGGTGACGCCCCGTCGCCCACCCTCGCGGGTCGGACGGTACGGCGGCCAATACCTTCGTCCGGGTTTCCATGCCGGATCTGCATAGAGTGGCCGGGTGGATCTGCTCGGAGCATGTCGCGCCTTCGTCAGCGTCAGTGATCACAACGGGTTCACCGACGGCGCGGCGGCCGCCGGTGTCTCCCAGCCGGTCGTCAGTCGCCGGGTCGCCGCACTCGAAGAACTCCTCGGGGCGCGGCTGTTCGAGCGGACGGTGCGGCGCGCCGTCCTGACCTCCTTCGGCCGCGAGATGCTGCCGCACGCCCGCCGGCTCGTCGAGGACGCGGACGGTCTCCTGCACGAGGCGGCGGCCGCGCACCGCAGACCCTGGCGGCTGGCCGTGCCGGACATCTGCACGACGAGCGGTCTCGCCCGCCTGATCGCCGATGCCCGCGGACTCGGGATCGCCCTGGAACCGCGTACCGAACCACCGGCCCGGCGCGCCGAGCTGCTGCTCGCGGGACGGGTCCAGGCCGCGCTGCTCGCGGTGCCCGCGGCCGAGGCGGTGTGGCCGGTCCCGCTCGGCCTGGCCGCCGCCGAGGATCCCGGCGAGGGGTACCTCCATGTGGAGACGCTGCGCCTGGGGCGTACCGAGCGCGGTCCGGCCCGCCGGATCTGGCTGCAGCCGGAGGACGACGTCCCGCACGTCCGGGATCCGCTGGCCCGGCTGCGCGACGCGGTCGGGCTGCGGCCCGCGCAGCTGGCACGGGCGCAGGACCTGACCACGGCGGCGGCCGAGGTGCACGCGGCACCCGATCTCCTGCTGTGCTCCGTCGCCCAGGCCCGCGCACTGGGTCTGTACTGGCGTCCGATGGGGGAGTTCACACCGCTCCGCGGCTATGTACTGCGCACGGCGGCGCACGTCTCTCCCCCACCGGCCCTGACGCGGCTGGGTGTGCGGCTCGGCCACTGCCTCGGCGCCGACACCGCCGGCGAAGACGCGGACCACCCGGACCTCGTACCCGCCCCGGGAACAGACCCGGCCACCGAAGGAGTCGGCGCATGACCACCGAAGCTCTCCTGCGCACGCTGCGCGAGGAGCTGGCCGACGGCGGGCTGCGCGCCAGCCTCCTCGTCCGCGACCTCGGCACGGGTGACGAGATCGGCATCGACCCGGACGTGCCGCTGCCGTCCGCCTCCCTGGTGAAGCTGCCGCTGGCGCTGGCCACGGCGGACCGGATCAGGCGCGGGGAGCTGGACGGAGCGCACCCCGTCGAGGTCGCGCCGGGACGGATCACCACGCCGGGACCGACCGGTCTGAGCCGCTTTCGGCACCCGGCCCGCGTCGCCCTCGACGATCTCCTCTATCTGAGTACGTGCCTGAGCGACGGCAGGGCGGCCGACGCCCTGTTCGATCTCACCCCTCCGGACGTGGTCACGGCGCAGCTGCGCGCCTGGGAACTCACGGGGATCACCGTGCGGCACCGCACCGAGGAGCTGACCGAGACACCGCAGGAACATCTCGGACCCGGCCAGGCGCATCTCGCGCACGCGCTGGCGATCGGGGCGAGCACGGCGGGCCGCGGTCATCGCGTCCCGCAGCTCGACACCAGCCGGGCCAACACCGGTACCGCCCGCGCCTGGGCCGATCTGCTGGCGGCGCTGTGGCTGCCGTCGGCGGTGCCGGATGCCACGGCCGACCGGGTGCGGGAGCTGATGGGGCACAATCTGATCCGGCACCGCCTCGCTCCGGACTTCAGTTCGGACGCGACCGTCTGGTCCTCCAAGACCGGCACGCTGCTCAATCTGCGGCACGAGGCGGGGGTCGTCGAGCACGAGGACGGGCAGCGCTTCGCCGTCGTGGTGCTCACCGAGTCCCTGGTCCCGGCCGGTGTCCAGCCCGGCGCCGAGGCGCTGATGGGGCGGGCCGCGCGGGCCCTGCGCGACCACCTGCGACGGCGGGCCCGCGTCGCCGCGAACGGGCTTCCCGGACGGCCCGCCACCGCCCCAAAGGAAGGCCGATGGACCCCATAACCAACACTTATGAGGTCATAGAAAGGACCCGCCTATCAACTAAGGCTTGCCTTACTTTAAGATTCTCTTCGAGCACCACCCGCCCCACTCGAAGGGAACCTCACCATGCCTCGCCCTCTGCGGGTCGCCATCGTCGGCGCCGGCCCGGCCGGTATCTACGCCGCTGACGCGCTGCTGAAGTCCGCGACGGCCGTCGAACCCGGGGTGTCCATCGACCTCTTCGAGCGCATGCCGGCCCCCTTCGGCCTGATCCGCTACGGCGTGGCTCCCGACCACCCCCGGATCAAGGGCATCGTCACCGCCCTGCACCAGGTCCTCGACAAGCCGCAGATCCGTCTGTTCGGCAACGTCGACTACCCGCGTGACATCGACCTCGACACGCTGCGGTCGTTCTACGACGCGGTGATCTTCTCCACCGGCGCGACCGCCGACCGGGCGCTCGGGATTCCGGGGATCGAGCTGGACGGTTCCTACGGTGCGGCGGACTTCGTCTCCTGGTACGACGGGCACCCCGACGTGCCCAGGACCTGGCCGCTGGAGGCCGAGAAGGTCGCCGTGCTCGGCGTCGGCAACGTCGCGCTCGACGTCGCCCGCATCCTGGCCAAGACCGCCGACGAGCTGCTGCCGACCGAGATCCCGGCGAACGTGTACGACGGGCTCAAGGCCAGCCGGGCCAAGGAGATCCACGTGTTCGGGCGGCGCGGTCCCGCGCAGGCGAAGTTCAGCCCCATGGAGCTGCGCGAGCTGGACCACTCCCCCAACATCGAGGTCATCGTCAACCCCGAGGACATCGACTACGACGAGGGCTCCATCGCCACCCGGCGGGGCAACAAGCAGGCCGACATGGTCGCCAAGACGCTGGAGAACTGGGCGATCCGCGACATCGGCGAGCGGCCGCACAAGCTCTTCCTGCACTTCTTCGAGTCGCCGAGCGAGATCCTCGGCGAGGACGGCCGGGTCGTCGGTCTGCGCACGGAGCGCACGGAGCTCGACGGCACGGGCAACGTCAAGGGCACCGGCACGCACACCGACTGGGACGTCTCGGCGGTCTACCGCGCGGTCGGCTACCTCTCCGACGAACTGCCCAAGCTGCCCTGGGACGTGGCCTCGGGCACCGTCCCCGACGAGGCCGGCCGGGTCATCGAGGACAGCGGCGACCACCTGGCGTCCACGTACGTCACCGGCTGGATCCGGCGTGGCCCGATCGGCCTGATCGGTCACACCAAGGGCGACGCCAACGAGACCGTGGGCAGCCTCCTGGAGGACTTCGCCGCCGGGCGGCTGCACGCCCCGGCGTCCCCGGCGCCGGAGGCCGTCGACGCGCACCTCGGCGACCGCGGTGTCCGCTACACGACGTGGGAGGGCTGGCACCGGCTCGACGCCGCGGAGCGGGCCCTCGGCGAGCCGCAGGGCCGCGAGCGCGTGAAGCTCGTCGAGCGCCACGAGATGCTCGACGCCAGCGGCGCCTGACCGTCACCCGCGAGGAGGGGCCGCGTCGACCACGACGCGGCCCCTCCTGCTGTCCCGGCGCGCCCTGGAGGGGGGCGCAGACGCTTCGGTTCACCGGTTGCCTGAGTCAGGCATATACAGAGGGTCTGTGCCTGATCGCCGTCAGCGCCTAAAATGCTTCCTGTACCTCCGTTTCGGCGGCTACGCGCATATGCCGTACGGAGGTTGAGGCCCCCAGTCCCAGGGCCGCGCCCAGAACGGCCGGAGCGGCGTCCTACGCCGACACGCTGCCCGGCCCGCCGTCCTCGTCGACCAGCCCGGGATGTCTCCCGCACCTCCCGGCTCCGTCGAGGGCGAGGTGCGCGCCGTGCCCGGGAGGGGAGCCCCGGTGCCGCGCACGGGCGGCCGTCGCCGGCGCGGGCCCTCGGGCCCCCGGCGGCGGCCGCTGCCGAACGAAGCGAACATCCGTCTGAACCGTCGCTCGCCACGGTGCTGTTCACGCCAAACGAACCACGGTTTCCACGCATCCTCAGCTCCGCAACCTCGTGTTAACCCCACGATCGCCATTGCACAGCTAACCTGCTTCTTGACCATCAGTTGACCATCTGTTGGTATTCCCTTGATCCATAGAGAGCGGGAGCGGGAGCGCGCGTTCCGAGGTGAGGGGTCGCGTGGGGGACATACCGCCGCGCGCCGTCGCGCCGTCGCAGTCGCGGCACGCCGTCACGCACCTGTTCGCTCCCGCACACAAGTCCGAGCACAGCGGGGCACACCCTGCCCCGAGAGGCCCCCGCCCCCGACCGCGACAGAGCTGTCGCACCCTGTCCTGCAAGCCCGACGCGCTCCCCACAGCGCGCCAGGAGGAATCAACGCATGCAGCCCCTCATCGACAACGCCCGCACGTTCGGAAGGCGCCCTGAGGAGTTCGCCCGGCTCGCCGACGGCCAGTCCCCGCAGGTTCTGTTCATCACCTGCTCCGACTCGCGCGTCGTGCCCGCCCTGATCACGGGCGCCCGCCCCGGTGAGCTCTTCGAGCTCCGCACCGCGGGCAACATCGTGCCCGCCCACGCCTCCGACCGTCCGTGCGGCGAGACCGCCACCATCGAGTACGCCGTCCAGGTGCTCGGGGTCCGGGACATCGTCGTCTGCGGGCACTCGCACTGCGGCGCCGTCGGCGCCCTGGTGCGCGGCGACGACCTCGACGCCGTACCCGCCGTGCGCGACTGGCTCGCCCACGCCGCGGACGCGCCGTCCGCCGCCGACCCGGCCGACCCGACCGTCGCCGAAGCCGTGCAGCGGCACGTGCTCACCCAGCTGCTCCGGCTGCGCTCCTACCCGTGTGTCGAGCGGCGGCTCACGGAAGGGCGGCTGCGGCTGCACGGCTGGTACTACGAAGTGCACACGGGAAGGGTGCACGAACACCGCGCCGCCACCGACTCGTTCGAGGCTCTGTGAGTGCCCTGATGACCAAATACCCTCACTTCAAGCAGGACTTCACCGCCTCACTCGTCGTCTTCCTCGTCGCCCTCCCCCTGTGCGTGGGTGTGGCGGTGGCCTCCGGTGTGCCCGCCGAACTCGGCCTGGTCACGGGCATCGTCGGCGGCATCGTCACCGGCCTGATGCGCGGCAGCAGCCTCCAGGTGTCCGGCCCCGCGGCCGGGTTGACCGTGCTCGTCTACGAGGCGGTGCGGGAGTTCGGCCTTCCCGGGCTCGGGGTCGTGGTGCTCGCCACCGGGCTGCTGCAGATCGGCATGGGCGCGCTCAAGCTGGGGCGCTACTTCCGGGCCATCTCGGTCTCGGTGGTGGAAGGGATGCTGGCCGGCATCGGGCTCGTGCTCATCGCCGGTCAGCTGTACTCGATATTCGCGGCGGAGGCGCCCGAGTCGGGGATCGGCAAGGTGGCCGGGCTGCCCGGCGCGTTCGTCGACGCGCTCGGGAGCACCCGCTCGATCGCCTCACTGGCCCTGGGCGCCGGCACCGTCGCCGTCCTGGTGCTGTGGAAGCACCTGCCGCGGCGGGTGCGTGTGGTGCCCGGGCCACTGGCCGCGGTGGGCCTCGCGGTCATCGCGGTCCTCGTCCTCGACCTGCGGGTGGCCACCGTCGAGGTCAGCGGGCTCGTGGAGTCCGTGCAGCCGCCGTCCCTCGACACCTTCACCGGCATCGCCGGCCTGAGTCTGGCCGGGACCATCGTCGCGTTCACCCTGATCGCCTCCGCCGAGTCGCTGTTCAGCGCGGCGGCCGTGGACCGTATGCACGACGGCCCCCGGACCTCGTACGACAAGGAGTTGCTGGCGCAGGGCGCGGGCAACACGGTGTGCGGCGTGCTCGGCGCGCCGCCGATGACGGCGGTGATCGTGCGCAGCGCCGCCAATGTCCAGGCCGGTGCCCGCACCAAGGCGTCGCGGGTCCTGCACGGCGTGTGGCTGCTGCTGTTCGCGGCGCTGCTGCCCGCCGCGCTGGCCTACATCCCGGTCCCTGCGCTCGCGGGTGTGCTCGTGCACGCCGGGGCGAAGCTCATTCCCGTACGGACCGTGGTGGGTCTGTGGCGCGAGCAGCGCGGGGAGGTGCTGATCCTGGCGGTCACGGCGGTGTCGATCGTCTCGGTCAGCATGTTCGAGGGCGTGCTGGTGGGTGTGGCGCTGTCCGTCGTGAAGACGGCGTGGGACGCCTCCCAGGTGAAGCTGGAGGTGGTGGACAAGGGGGCGGGCCCGGTGCAGGCACACCTGTCGGGGAACGCGACGTTCCTGCGGCTGCCGAAGATCCTCGACAGCCTGGAGGCGCTCCCCCACGACCGGCCCGTCGAGGTGGATCTGTCGGGACTGCACCATCTCGACCACGCCTGCCGGACGGCGCTGGAGAGCTGGGCCCAGCGGCACAGCTCCCCCGATACGGAACCGGTGAAGGTCACGTCGGCCTGAATCGACCCGATCCGGTTCCCGGCCCGACCGCCGTGCGCCTCCACGGCGGTCGGGCCTCACCGCTGTCCGACGGCGGTGTCGGTCGGTCGTCCGGAACGGCCGCTCAGGCGTTGACGTCGAACGGAACGCCGTCGGGGAGGGCGGCGGCCAGGTGGCTCGCGAAGGAGGCGTCCTTCAGGCCGAAGGTGGCGCTGCCGAAGTCGTGGGCGCTCAGGGCGTCGCGCAGGCCGGGCGGATAGCCGTTCCAGCCGACGAGGGTGGGGTACTGCCAGGTGCCACGGTGGTTCTCCGGGGGCTCGTCGCCGACGGTCGCGGCGCGGAAGCAATGGGTGCCGATGCCGTCCTTGTGGTAGACGATCTTGGGGTGGGTGCCGTCCCAGCGGATCTGGTCGCGGGTGTGGACGACGAAGTCGCCGTGGGCGGAGGTGGCGACGTACTGGGCGGTGCCGTCCTTCACCCAGACGACGACGTGTTCCCAGTCGTGGCGGTGGCCGCCGAGGCCGCTGCCGGGCACCGCCTGGTCCTTCTCGAAGTAGAGGCCGTACATGACGGCGCACCAGCCGTTGTTGCACTTGGCGCGGGCGTAGCCGTTGGTGTTGGCGAGGTCCTCGGCGTCGCGGCACTGGCCGTTGAGGGCGCCGCTGGGGTTGAGTCCGCCGTTGAGGGTCCCGTCGGCGCCGATGGCTGGTGTCGGGTAGCAGCCGTCGGTGTCGTAGTCGAACGCGGGCTGGAACGTGGCCTCCGTGCCGTCCGCGTTGCCGGGCAGGGCGCCGGGCGGGGCGGCCACGGCGCTGCCGGCGAGGGCGAGGACCAGGGCGAGGGCGCCTCCGGTGACGACGGACGCTCTGCGCAGGGTCCGGGTGGGCTTCACCATGCTCTCCTGTCACTGCGATGGGGGGATGACGCATGCAGGGAGTGTCATGCCCCTGTCGAGTACAGGAGATTCGGGCCGTCCGCGCGGAAGTTGGCCGGGGTGCGTGCCGGGCCGGGGTCAGCCCGCGAGGCCCTGCGGCTGGGGGTGGCCGGTGAGGGCGCGGACGAAGGCGTCCTCGGCCTCCGCGCTGAAGAACCCCCGGATGCCGCGCAGGAGTTGGAGCGCGGTGCGCACCCCGGCCGGCAGCGGTCCGTACATGGCGGCCGCGAGCGCCGGATGCTTGTCGGGGGCCGTGCGCGCCGCCTCGAGGTGGAAGTGGGCCTGGGCGAGATCGCCGCTGCCCGCGTGGCGCACCGCGCAGGTCACGTCGCGGGAGGCGCTGCGCGACACTTCGAGCAGCGACTGGATCCCGCTCAGGTTGCGCTCGTCGACGGGGGCGGGGAGCGTGGCCCATTCGCGGACGGCGGCGCTGAGGTGGCCGTCGGCCCGGTCGAGGATCTTGGCTATGGCGGACAGCCGCCCCGCTTCGAGATGAGTCTGAGGTGTCATGCCGAGTCCTTTCATCCCCCCAGCGGTAGTGACGTGTCTCCAGCGGTATCACCCGGGTCGGCCGCGGCGAAGCCCCTTCAAGGGGGCGCACCGCATGCGCAGAGAGAGAGCCTCCGGCGCATGGGGGGAGAATTGAGGCACAGAGCGGCGCACGTGCGCCGCTCTGACTAGAAGGCTGCTTCGAGGAGCCCTTCGACCGAATCTGCGGTCACCGGGCGGGGGTTGGGGTGGGGCGCGGCCGCGACACGTTCGGCGATCGCGCGCAGTCCGTCGTGCGGGACGCCGAGGTCGGCGAGCGTGGTCGGGCCGTCGTAGGAGCGGGCGAGGCGGGCGACGGCCGCCACCGGGTCGGCGCCGCCGGTGGCGCGGGACAGCCGGGCGGCGGCGTGCGGGGCGGACGGCAGGTTGAAGGATAGGACGTGCGGCAGGAGCAGCGCGTGCAGGGCCGCGTGGGGCAGGTCGTAGGTGCCGCCGAGGGCGTGGGCGAGTTGATGGTGCAGGCCCATGCGGGTTCCCGCGAGGCAGAGTCCGGCGAGCCAGGCGCTCGACTGGAGGTGCCCGCGGTGGCCCGGGTGCGCGGGCGCGTCGAGCACTCGGGGCAGGGCGGTGAGCAGGCCCTCGGCGGCCTCGGTGGCCAGCGCGTCGGTCACGGGAGTGGCGTCCGGCGCCCACAGGGCCTCCACGGCGTGGGCGAGGGCGTTGAGGGCGCTGGTGAGGGTGAGGCCCGGCGGCAGGGTCAGGGTCAGTTCGGGGTCGTAGACGATCGTGCCCGGCGCGATGGCGGCCGCGCGGCGGGTGGTCTTCACGCCGTTCTCGGTCTCGCCGAGAACGGGGGTCGCCTCCGAGCCGGCGTAGGTGGTGGGGACGGCGATCTGCGGGATGCCGGTGCGTACGGAGAGGGCCTTGGCGAGGCCGACGGCGGAACCGCCGCCGAGCGCCACGACGGCGTCGGCGGACACCTCGTCCACCAGGCGCAGCGCGTCGGCCGTGACCGCGACCGGGGTGTGTGCCGCCGGACGGCCGAAGCGGGCGGCGAGGCGCGGGCCGAGGGCGTCCGCGAGTTCACCGGCGGGTGCGGCGGCGGACGGGGTGGAGACGAGCAGGACGCTCCGGGCGCCGAGGCGTTCGCACTCGTCGGGGACGCAGTGGCGGGCGCCCGCGCCGAGGAGGACGCGGGCGGGCAACGTCTCGTGGACGGTCACGTCCGGGGATTCCGCGGGGTGGTCGGTCATGGCTCCGTTCTCCGGGATGTCGTCTGTGTCGTCGGCGCGCGTGCCCCGTGGCTCCGTGGCGCGTTCGGCTGTCGGCGGGGGCGCGCACGGTGACCGGGGGCGCACGGCTGTCAGGCGTCGCGCCGGACCGTGACCGGGAAGTCGACGTGCCGGAACGGGTTCGGCAGGCCGTGCGCGGCCGCCCGCTCGGGGTCGTCGACCTCGGCGAAGTCGCGGACCAGGCTCTCCTTGACGCCGAAGACCGCGTCGGAGTCCAAGTAGGGCGACCCGGCGACGAACAGATGGGTGGTCAGGGTGCGGGTCGCGGGCGAGGTCACTGCGACGTGGATGTGGGCGGCCCGGTAGCTGTGCCGCCCGGTGGCCCGGAGCAGTCCGCCCACGGGGCCGTCGGTGGGGATCGGGTAGTGGCGCGGCACGATGGTGCGGAACCAGAACCGGCCGTCGTCGTCGGCGGTGAACAGCCCGCGCAGATTGCGGTCGGGGACCTCGCCGGGGCGCTGCACGTCGTAGTAGCCGTCGGCGTCGGCCTGCCACACGTCGACGCGTGCGCCCGCGACGGGGGTGCCGTCGGCGTCCGTGACCCGGCCGGTGACCAGGCACGCCTCGCCTCCGGCTGCCGCCTCGTCGATGGTGTCGCCGAGGGCGCGCGGCGGTGAGCCGACCATGTGGAAGGGGCCTTCCACGGTCGATTCGGTGACCTGGCCGCGGGCCGGATGGGCCAGGGTCTCCACGAGCATGGAGAGCCCGAGCACATCGGACAGCATGATGAACTCCTGCCGGGTGTCGTCGCAGGTGTGGCCGGTCTCGGTGAGGAAGCGGATTCCCGCGGCCCATTCGTCGACGGTGAGGTCCACGTCCTTGGCGAACGCGTGCAGGTGGTGCACGAGGGAATCGAGGATCTCGCGCAGCCGGGGGTCGGGGGTGCGGGCGAAGCTGTCGGCGACGATCTCGGCGGAGCGTTCCGCGCTGAACAGCGACGCGGGCGCCGGCGTGCCGGGCTGTGGGTCGCTCTGGGCGTGGGTCCCGGCGTCGGTCTGGTGGGTGGTCATGATGCTCCTGCCCGGCTCGGTCGGGTGGGTGTCACCGCCCATCACATCACCGACGGAGCCAACTCCTCGGCACTCCGACCCAGTTGGCGGAGCGCGGGGCGTCGGCCGTGGCGCCGGCGTTCAGGGCTTGAGCCAGATCCGGAGCGGGCCGACGGCCGCGAAGCCGTGGCGCAGGGCTGCCGTCAGGTCGTCGCCGTGTTCGTAGCCGACGACGGGCAGGCCCGGGCAGAGGTGGTGGGCGGCGGCCAGGGCGCACCGCCAGGCGGTGTCCGGCTCCGTGTCGCGGGAGAAGACGTTGGAGACACCGACCGCGTCGGCGCCCTCGCTGAGCACGGCGCCCGCCGACACCCGCCCGCGCGTGTCGCGTCCGGCGATCACGTGGACGCCGGGCGTGTCGAGGAGTTCGGCCCGGAAGACGTCCGCGTCGCCGTTCCCGTCGTCCCAGGCGAGGGCCCAGGCCCGCAGGGTGTCCGGGTCCCGCACCTCGTCCCAGGCCGGGGCCGGGCCCGGCGTGGGCGCGGCGGCCGGACGGTGGATCCAGCGGGCCGCGAACAGCACCTCGAACCCGGCGCCGGTCAGGTCGAGATCGCCGAAGCTGTCCTTGACGGTGGCGCCCGGCGCCGCGGTGTCGATCCGCGCCACGAGCGCGGCGGGATCCGCGCCGGGCGCCAGGGTCACCGCGTCGGGGTAGTACGGGGGCGTGCGGACCGGGGCCGCCCAGGCGTCGTCGGTGAACATGCCGGTGACTCCGTGGGTGCGGCTCATCGCGGCGCACCACAGGGCGTTGTTGCGAGCGGCCGCGTGGGCCGGTGACTGCTGCGGGACCGTCGTCATGAACGGTGATCATGGTCGGTTCGGGGCGCCGGCGCCAGTGGATTCGGACCGGCGCCGGCGCCCCTCCCGGACGCGCGTCAGGCCGTGTGCAGGGTCAGGCCGTAGCGGTTCAGGATCTCGTTGATCGGCTGGTACCAGGTCTCGCCGCCGCCGGTGCAGTTGCCCCAGCCGCCGGAGGTGACGCCCTGGGCCTGGTCACCGCTGATGAACGAGCCGCCCGAGTCGCCGGGTTCGGCGCACACGTTCGTCTTGGTCATCTGGCGCACGGCGCCCTGGCTGTAGTTGACGGTCTCGTTCTTGGCGAGAACGGTGCCGCAGTGCCAGTGCGAGGTGGAGCCGGAGCGGCAGATCGAGGCGCCGATCGGCGCCTCGTTCGAGCCGCGTACGAGCTGGTCGGAGACCGTGCCCCAGCCGAGCACCACGGGCACCGTCCACCAGCCGCTGCCGACGTTGACCCAGGCGTAGTCGTTGTCGGGGAACGACGAGCCCTGGATGTTGCCGACGTAGCTGCCGTCCCAGCCGTTGACGCCCTGTCCGGCGCCGCCGCAGTGGCCCGCCGTGACGAAGCCGCCCTGCACCGAGAAGCCTATGGAGCAGCGGACGTTGCCGGTGTAGAAGGGGTCGCCGCCGACGGTGCCCGCGGCGAGGGTGGAGGGTGCGTGGTCGGTGGTCTCGACCTTCAGGGAGCCGCCTGCTGCGCGGGCCCGTGCGAGAAAGCTCTTGACATCGTTGTCGCCCTGTCGGCCTGCGACGACGTCCACGACGACGCTGTTGGCCCGCCAGTCGACGCGCCAACTGGCCACGCCGGACGGGGCCTTGAGGTCGTCGATGCGCGCTTTGGCGGTGTCGAGCTGCCGGGCGCTGCGGGCGACGAGTTCCACGTCGGCTCCGGTGGCCCGTACGGCGTCGGCCTTGGCGCGGTCCGCCAGGGCGACGGTCAGCCGGCCGTCGCGCGCGGTGAACCAGGATCCGGCGTAGCCGGATCCGGCGGCCCGGCGCGCCTGCCGTTCGGTGGCGGCGGCCTTCTTCTCGGTGGCCAGTCGCGTCTCGGCCTGGCCACGGGTGAGGCCGAAATCGTGCTGCATGGCGGCGAGTACGCCGTCGGACGCGGGGGGCTGGGCGGTGGCGGTGGCGGCCGGGACGAATCCTGCCGTCGCACAGGCCCCCGTGACGACGAGGGCGGAGAGGACGGTGCGCAGGGAGGTGGTGCGTCGTCTCGTACGTCTCATGGTGCGACCCTTCGTTGTTCCAGTGGTGTGGGGGTGGAACCGAACGGAACAGCACGGCACGCGCTGGGAGCGCTCCCTTCGGGTGCCGGTGGCGCAGCCTAGCGAGGGATCATGGACAGGTCCATGCCAATCGAGGGGCGCGATCCGGCCATGGTCGTCGGCGCTCAGAGATGGGCGCGCAGCGCGAGGGCGATCTCGTCCGCCTGCGCCGCGGTGACCCGCTCGCGCTTCGGCCGGTGCAGCAACTCGAAGACGCCGGGCCCTCGTCGGGCCGCGGGCAGTTCCGTGGCGCGGGGCACCACGTGGAAGTGGACATGGGCGAAGCCGTCGGCCTCCGCGAACTGGGCGACGTACGTCTTGGCGCAGCCCGTGACAGCGCGCAGGGCCCGCGAGGCGCCCACCTGCCAGCCGCCCAGGGTCGCCGCCTCGGTGTCGCTGAGTTCGTGCACCGCGGTCACATGGCGCCGGGGCAGCAGGACGAGCCAGCCGGGCAGCGCGCTGGTGAAGGAGTGGGCGACGCGCCAGTGGGCGTCGTGGGCGACGAGCTCGCGCGGCGGCAGGTCGTCGAACCGGGCTTCGTTCGCGCAGGCGTAGCAGGCGGCGCGTGCGGGCGTCACGGGCGGCAGCGAGGTCATGGGGCCACGGTCCCGTATCGCGCGGATCCCGCGTAGAGGGCCTTCGAGCGTCGCCGGCCGCCCGCGGACCGCTCCGGTCAGTGCCGCGCAGGCAGACCGAGGACGGCGCGCACGGTGCGGACGACGCCGTTGTCGGTGTGCGCGGGGGCGCGGTGGCGGGCGCGGCGCAGTACGTCGGGGTGCGCGCCCTCCATCGCGTACGACCAGTCGGCGGCGTCCAGCATCTCCAGGTCGTTGAGGTAGTCGCCGAAGACCATGGTCTGGGCGGGCGTGATGCCGAGTTCGCGCTGGAGGCGGCGGACGGCGACGCCCTTGTTCGCGCTGAGGTTCATGACGTCGACCCAGTGCTCCCCGGAGACGACGACCTGGTGCGTGTCCTTGAGTGCGGCGAGGGCCGGGGCGACGGTCCGCTCCGCGAGGCCGAAGTCGAAGACGGCGACCTTGATGACGTCGTCGTCGACGGCCGTGATGTCGTCGACGACGCGGTGGTTGCGGTAGTACTTGCGCACCTCGGTCATGAAGGCCTCGTCGGAGCGCTCCACGTATGCGGACCGCTTGCCGCAGACGACGACGCCCAGGTCCGCGCCCGTGCCGCCGTCCTCGTCGACCAGTTGACGTATCGACTTGACGATCCAGGAGACCACCGCCGGGTCGAGCACGTCGGAGGTGAGTTCGGTGCCGCCGCGCACGACGTAGGTCCCGTTCTCCGCGACGTAGACCATGCCGCCGTCGTCCACGGCGGCGAACTGGGCGGCGAGCGTGGCGTACTGGCGTCCGCTGGCCGGGCAGAAGACGATGCCGCGCCGGTCCAGCTCCGCGAGGAGCGGCCACACCTCGTCCGGTACGCGCCCGTCGGCGTCGAGGAGCGTGCCGTCCATGTCGGTGACGACGAGACGGATGTCGGGCGGGGTGGCGGGACGGGCGGTCTGCTCTTGCTGCGTGGTCACGGTGGTTCCTGGTTCGAAGGGGGTGGTCAGGTGGTGAGGGCCGGGTGGGCCGAGTGGACGACGAGGGCGCGCAGGCGGTCCACGGCGTGGGCGCGGGCGCCGGTCAGTTCGGGGGCGGGCAGGCCTGCCGCGCGGACCGGGACGGGGCGTGGGCCGTGGCGGAAGCGGTCGTCAAGCGCGGGTACCAGTGCGGGGCCCCAGCCGCCGCCGACGACCACCGTGCGGGGGTCGGCGAAGGCCACGGCCGCCGCGACGACGGCGCCGATCGCGTCGGCGAGGGCCGTGCGGACGGCCCGGTCGCCGGGCGCGGTGAGCCGGGCGCGCAGTGCGGCGACGTCGATCGCCGTGGAACCCGGCCGGCGCAGGCCGAGCGCGGCGAACACTTCGGTGAGCGGCAGGGCGCCGCCGCCCGGGCCCGGGACGTACAGGTGGGCGATCTCGCCGGCGAAGCCGTGGTCGCCGCGGCGCACTTCGCCGTCGCAGACGACGGCGCCGCCGAGTCCTTCGCCGAGGTGCAGGTAGACGAAGTCGTCGACGCCCCGGGCGCAGCCCTCGGCACGCTCGGCGCGGGCCGCCCAGTTGACGTCGTTGTCGACGAGGACGGTTCCGTCGCCGCCGACGTAGGGGGCGAGGACGTCCGGCGGGTCGAGGTCGCCGACGAGGAACGGCGCGTCGGGCAGGTGCGCGAGACGGCCCGTGCCCCGGTCGACGGGGTCCGCGGCGCTGACGACGGCGGTGCGCAGCCGTCCCCCGGCGCGCCCGGCGAGGCGTCGCACGGCCGAGTCCAGGGCGTCGCCCGCGGCCTGCCGGCCCGCGTCCCGCGCGAGCGCCGTCTCCTCGCGCGCCCGCACGCGGCCGAGGGCGTCGACGGCCTCGGCGGTGACCCCGCGCGGGGTGATGCCGACGACGAGCGCGGCTCCCAGCCCGGGGGCGAGGCCGTAGTACGCGCCGACCCGGCCGCGTCCCGTGGTGCGCTCCCCCGTGTCGACGACCAGGTCCGCGGCGACGAGCCGCCGCACGCTGTCGGAGATCGTGGGCCGGGAGATGCCGGTACGGGCGGCGATCTCGGCCCGGGTGAGGCGGTGCTCGGACATCAGGCACCGCAGCACGTTCTCGTCGGTGAGCGCGCGCAGCATCTCGAGCGAGGGGCGCGGCATCGGGGGTGACGACGAGGTCATGTCACCAGTCTAGTCACTTCAGTAAGGAGTCCTTCCCAAATCGGTCCGGCCTCTTGATCGGGTGGATCGGCGCACCGTACGGTCCGGACACCCGACCCGATCAGGAGAGTGCGATGGCCCGGCTCACGGTGGACGGCGCTGTTCTGCGCCACGACGATCTCGGCCCCGGGGACGGGACGCCCGTCGTGCTCGTGCACGGGCACCCCTTCAACCGGAGCCTGTGGGCCCCCCAGGCCGGCGCCCTGACCGCCGCCGGGTTCCGGGTGCTCGTCCCTGACCTTCGCGGATACGGGGAGAGCGAGGTCGCCGAGGGCAAGGTCCTGCTGTCCCGGTTCGCCGACGACGTGCTCGCGCTGCTCGATCACGCGGGCGTGGAGCGGGCGGTGCTCGGCGGGGTCTCCATGGGCGGCCAGATCGCGATGGAGTTCCACCGGCGCCATCCGCGGCGGACGTCCGCGCTGGTGCTGTCCGACACCTCGGCGCCCGCCGAGACACCGGAGGGCAAGGAGCACCGGGCCCGGCTCGCGGACCGGCTGCTCGCCGAGGGGATGGCCGGGTACGCCGACGAGGTCATCGACAAGATGCTCGCCGCCTACAACGTCACGGCGCTGCCACGGGTCGCCGCCGATGTGCTCGCCATGATGCGGGCCACCGATCCGCGGGGCGCCGCCGCGGCGCTGCGCGGGCGCGCCGAGCGGCCCGACTACCGGGAGTCGCTGGCGGCGGCCCGGGTGCCGGCCCTGGTCGTGGTCGGCGCCGACGACGTGTACACGCCGGTCGCCGAGGCCGAGGCGATCGCCCGGCTGATCCCCGACGCGACGCTCGCGGTGATCGAGGGGGCCGGACACCTGCCGGGCGCCGAGCAGCCGGCCCGGTTCAACGCCGTGCTCCTGGACTTCCTGCGCTCCCGCGTGTCCCCGTGACGCGGACGGCGCCGGACCGGCTGCTCGACGTGCTCGGCGCGTTCGACCAGGACCATCCGGACCTCACCCTCACCGAACTGGCCCACCGCGCCGGGCTGCCGCTCGCCACCGCGCACCGGCTCGTCGGCGCGCTCGCCGGCTGGGGCGCCCTGGAGCGGGACGAGGCCGGCCGCTATCACGTGGGGCTGCGGCTGTGGGAGCTGGCGGCACTCGCCCCGCGCGGACTCGGGCTGCGGCAGGCGGCGCTGCCGTTCCTCGAGGACCTGTACGAGGCGACGCACGAGAACGTGCATCTCGCGGTCCGAGACGGCCGGGACGTCGTCTACATCGAGCGGCTGTCCGGGCGCAGCGCGGTGGGCGTCCACTCGCGGGTCGGCGCGCGCTGGCCGTTGCACGCCACGGGCGTGGGGCTCGTCCTGCTCGCGCACGGGGAGCGTGATCTTCAGGAGGGGTACGCGGCCGAGGGCCTCGCCGCGTTCACTCCGTACACGGTGACCGAGCCGGGGCGGCTGCGCGGGATGCTCGCCGAGGTGCGGCGCTCCGGGATCGCGGTGAGCGACCGTCAGATCACCGACGACGCGCTGTCGGTGGCGGCTCCGGTGCGCGGGCCGCGCGGTGACGTGGTCGCGGCGGTCTCCGTCGTGGTGCCGGTCGCGGGCGCCCGGACACCCGCGCTCGTCCCGGCGCTGCGGCTGGCCGGGCGGGGCATATCGCGTGCCCTGGGCTGGCAGCCGGACACCGGCCGCGGCCCGGCCGCGCCTCCGGCTTCCGTCTGACGGAAGGGGCGTTGTCGGGGTGTGGCCCGCGTCACCACTCTGGTGGGCGAAGCGCGGCACCGTGGCCGCGCGGTGACAGGAGGGACGCCTGCCATGACGACCGCCCGCCCGAACCCGCCGGCCGGCCCGGCCTTCGCCCGCGACCAGTGGTACGTCGCCGCCTGGTCGTCGGAGGTCGGCCGCGAGCTCCTCGGCCGCACCGTCCTCGGTGAACCCCTCGCGCTGTACCGCACGGAGGCCGGTGAGCCGGTGGTGCTCGCCGACCGGTGCGTGCACCGCCGCTTCCCGCTCTCCGCGAGCGGGCTCGACGGCGACCGGGTCGTCTGCGGGTACCACGGGTTCACGTACGACACGACCGGCACCTGCGTCTTCGTGCCGGGACAGAAACGCATCCCGCGTACCGCGCGCGTGAGTTCGTACCCGGTGACCGAGGTGGACGGCATGGTGTGGGTGTGGATCGGCGACTCCGCGCTCGCCGATCCCGGCGCCGTGCCGCGCGCCCCGCATCTGGTCGCCGACGGCTGGGTCACGGTGCGGGGCATGGAACCCATCGACGCCGACTACGGACTCCTCGTCGACAATCTCCTCGATCTCTCGCACGAGACGTATCTGCACGGCGGGTACATCGGCACGCCGGAGGTCGCCGAGACGCCCATCACGACGGAGGTGGACGAGGCCGCCGGCATCGTGCGCGTCTCACGGCACATGACGGACGCCGCCTGCCCGCCGTTCTACGCCCGGTCGACCGGGATCGAGGGGCGCATCCAGCGGCTCCAGGACATCGAGTACCACGCGCCGTGCCTGTATCTCCTGCACAGCCGCATCAGCCCGGCGGGCCAAGACTCCCCCGCCTTCCTGACCGAGATCACCTACGCGATCACCCCGTCCGCGCCAGGCAAGGTCTACGACTTCTGGGCGGTCTCCAGGAACTTCGCGGTCGACGACGAGGACGTCACCACCTTCCTGCGGGACTTCAACCACACGGTGGTCATGCAGGACGTCGACGCGCTGAACCTGCTGCAGCGCGCGCTGGACTCCGAGCCCGCCGGGTACCAGGAGTTGAGCATCAACATCGACACCGGCGGCCTCGCCGCCCGCCGCATCCTCGCCCGGCTGGCCGCCGGATGAGCGGCGAGACCGTGGCCGCCGGCGTCTACCGCGTCGACTGGCTCCCCGGCACCGACCTGCTCAGCGGCGTCTGCCACTGCGGCGCGCGTCACGAGGCCGAGGACCCGGTCGCCCTGTGGGAGTGGATGCTCGCGCACCCGGACCACCCCGGAGCCGCCGATCTCCGTACCGACACCGACAAGGACCCCGCACCGTGGACGAGTTGACCGATCTAGTCGTCGCCGAGCGCCGCCCGGAGGCCACCGGCGTCGTCTCCCTGACGCTGCGTCGCCCCGACGGCGCGGCACTGCCCGCGTGGGAGCCGGGCGCCCACATCGATCTGGTGCTGGGCGAGGGCCTGGAGCGGCAGTACTCCTTGTGCGGCGGGGACGCGTCGTCCTGGCGGATCGCGGTGCTGCGGGAACCGGCCGGTCGGGGCGGATCCGCCTACGTACACGACGAGTTGACTCCGGGTCGGCACATCCGCGCCCGTGGCCCGCGCAACCACTTCCGGCTCGAAGCGGCACCGGCGTACCGGTTCGTGGCGGGCGGCATCGGCATCACACCGATCCTGCCGATGCTGGCGGCGGCCGACGCGCCCTGGACGCTCTCCTACGGCGGCCGTTCACGCTCCTCGATGGCGTTCACCGGGGAGCTGACCGCGCGGTATCCCGCCGAGCGGGTCCGGTTCCAGGAGGGGCCGCTGGATCTGCCGCCCCTGCTCGCCGGTCTGCGGCCCGGCGAACTCGTCTACGCGTGCGGGCCCGAGTCCCTTCTCGCCGCGGTGGAAGCCCTGGTACCGGCCGGATCCCTGCGCACCGAGCGCTTCACGCCGGTGGCCGCACCGGCCGGGTACGGCGACGAGAGCTTCGAGGTCGAACTGGCCCGCTCGGGGCGTACGCTGACGGTCCCCGCGGGCCGATCGATCCTCACCACGCTGCGGGACGCCGGCGTGGACGTCCTCTACTCCTGCGCGGAGGGCACCTGCGGCACCTGCGAGACGGACGTGCTCGCGGGCGAGGTCGACCACCGCGACGGTGTGCTCACCGCGCAGGAGCGGGCCGGGAACGAGACGCTGATGGTGTGCGTGTCCCGCGCGGCGAGGGGAGGCCGGCTCACGCTCGATCTGTGAACCCCGCGCGTTGCGTGGACCGTGCGGCCCGAACCCGTCGGCCCGCGCCCCGCATCCGCGGGGCGCGGGCCGCCACCTGGTCAGTTACCCCAGTTGGAGATGCTGGTGGACAGCTGGTTCATCACGTTGGCGATGCCCTCGCCGAAGGGCGTGGGGGCGATGAGGACACCGAGGACGAGAGCGACCAGCATCACGAAGAACGTGTCGACCCGCTTTCTCGGGGCGACGGGGCGTCGCAGCAGGAAGAAGGCGATGATGCCCAGCAAGACGGCGACGTCGATCGTGATCATGTGACGGCCCTCCCCGTGTGGACTACCGAGCGCCGACCCCCTCCCCCTTGTGTAGTCCGCCTCTCCGCGCGCTGTCCCCGCCGCGGTCAGGGTTGGCCCGAAGCGGTCAGCGCGCCCTGGAGCGGGCCCCGCGTCCAACCCGACCCCGGTTGACGGGGCTCGACCGGGGCGTCGTAGGGTCCCCTTTTGTCCGTAGCGCAGGTCCTCCTGCACCCCATCCACCTGGAGTTTTCGTCGTGCCCGCACCGTCCACCGCCCCGGCCCCGATCTACGACCAGCTGGTCGACGAGCAGGGCGACGTCCTGGCCGTCGCCCGTGAAGCGGCGCAGGAGACCGAGCGCACCGCCGAGAACGTGCTCGACTTCGGCCACGCGCCCGAGGCGGCGCCGGGCGACTGAGCCGCGGGCCGGACCCACCACGCCCACCGGCCCCCGCCGCCCCTGGTCACGACCCCGTGCACACCTATTGACTCGTTTTCGAACTCGTCGGTAGCTTCAAGAGGCAGCGCGCTGAAATCCCCTGTCTCATACGGAACTTGGCCATGAGCCGATCCGGTTTCGAAGGAGCTGCAGATGGTGATTCGCGCGTTCCGGGGCGGACGTGTCGCGGCAGTGGCGGTGGCGTCCGGCGCGGCCCTCGTCGGGCTTGCCGCGCCCGCACAGGCCACTGATCAACCCCTTCCCTATGTGGCGCTCGGCGACAGCTACAGCGCGGCCTCCGGCGTCCTGCCGCTCGATCCGTCCGCGTCCCCGCTGTGCGCCCGCTCCACCAAGAACTACCCGCATGTGATCGCGGAGCGCACCGGCGCCGCGCTCAAGGACGTGACCTGCGGCGGAGCGCAGACCAAGGACTTCGCCGGCGCCCAGTACCCGGGCGTCGCGCCGCAGCTGGACGCGCTGGGCGCGGACACCCGGCTGGTGACCCTGACCATCGGCGGCAACGACAACAACACCTTCATCAGCACGATCCTCACGTGCGCCGGCGCCGGGGTGCTCTCCGCCGGTCAGGGCAGCCCGTGCAAGGACCAGAACGGCACCAGGTTCAGCGACGACATCGACGCCAAGACGTATCCGGCGGTGAAGACCGCGCTCCAGGCGGTGCGGAACAAGGCGCCGCAAGCGCGCGTCGCGATCCTCGGCTACCCGTGGATCATGCCGGCGAAGGCGCAGCCGGGCTGCTTCGCGAAGATGCCGATCGCCACCGGTGACGTGCCGTACGTGCGGGACATCCAGACCCACCTCAACACCGCGGTGCGGCGGGCCGCGGCCGAGACGGGCGCCACCTACGTCGATCTGGCCCAGGCGTCCGAGGGCCACGACGCGTGTCGGGCGAGCGGCACCCGCTGGGTCGAGCCCGCGCTGTTCGGCACCAACTTCGTACCGGTGCATCCGAACGCGCTCGGCGAATCCGCCATGGCCGATCTCACGATGGCCGCTGTCGGCCTGGGGTGATCCCGCACCCCTGAACGGCTCATTCCGCCAGGGAAGCGCCCCCGGGACCTGCCTACGGTGAGCCCTCAGGATCTCGAGGCTTCGGCAGTGCGGAGGACCCGTGGGCGACGAGCGGCAGGGCACCGGCGGGAAACGCGGTCTGTGGATCGGCGGCGCCGTGGCCGTCGTCGCCCTCGGAGCGGGTGGCTGGGCGCTCACGGCGGCGGGCGATCCGGCTCCCCGGACCGGCCCGCTGTCGGCGTCGGAGATCCGCGGCGCCGCCGACGGGTTCCTCGACGCCTGGGCCGACGGCGACGCGGAGCGGGCCGCGGACCGCACGGACGACGCGACGGCCGCCGGCCGGGCGCTGCGCGACTACCGGGACCGCGGTCACCTCACCCCCGTACGCCTCACGGCCGGCACCCCCGAGGGCGCCCGCGTCCCCTTCTCGGTGCGCGCCCGGTTCTCGTACGAGGGCGGCCGCGCACCGGTGACGTACGACTCCGGGCTCACCGTGGTGCGGCGGGCCGGGGACGGGAAGCCCGTCGTGGCCTGGCGACCGGCCGTGCTGCATCCCCGGCTGGGCGACGGCGCGCGGTTCGCGGTGCGGGAGACGAGCCCCGCGCGCGTCGAAGCCCTCGACCGGAGCGGCGAGCCCCTCGACACGCGTGCCTTCCCCTCGCTCGCCCACGTGATGGACGGGCTGCGCGGCGGCTACGTCGGCAAGGCGGGCGGCCGGCCGGGGGTCGAGCTGCGGACGGGGCCCGGCGGTCAGGTGCTGGCGTCCGTGCCGCAAGGGGCGCCCGGGCGGGTGCGGACCACGATCGACCCGCGCGTCCAGAAGGCGGCCGAGCGGGAGGTGGCGCTGCGCCCGGACGCCTCGCTGGTGGTGCTGAAGCCGTCGACCGGCGAGATCCTGGCCGTCGCGGGATCCGGCGACAAGGGCCCGGACACGGCGTTGCGCGGGCGGCTCGCGCCGGGC
Source organism: Streptomyces sp. NPDC046716 (assembly GCF_040645755.1). NCBI lineage: Bacteria > Bacillati > Actinomycetota > Actinomycetes > Kitasatosporales > Streptomycetaceae > Streptomyces > Streptomyces sp. NPDC046716. The sequence continues at coordinate 115,352 of NZ_JBEYYU010000006.1, read as the reverse complement.
TCGACGATGAAGATGATCACGGCGTCGCTGCTCCTGGAGAAGAAGCTCGCCGACCCCGACAAGCCGCACCCGTGCCCGAAGAACGCTTCGTACGGCGGCTGGAAGTTCCACAACGTCGACGACTTCGACATCGTCGGCGGTACGTTCCGCAGCAGTTTCGCGGCGTCCTGCAACACCGCCTTCATCACGCAGGCGGGCAAGATCGCCGACGACGCGCTGTCCCGGCAGGCCCGGGACGTGTTCGGGATCGGGGAGCGGTGGTCGGCGGGTGTCGAAGTGTTCGCCGGAGCGGTCCCGGTCGAGCACGCCGCGTCGAAGGCGGCCTCGATGATCGGACAGGGCGAGGTGCGGATGAACCCGCTGACGATGGCGTCGGTGGTGTCCACGGCGCGGACCGGGCGGTTCCGGCAGCCCTACCTCGTCGCCCCGGACGTCGACCACCGCACGCTGGCCACGGCGCACCGTCCGCTCGATCCGGCCGCGCACGCGCAACTGCGTGATCTTCTGCACACGACGGCGACCTCCGGTTCGGCGTCCGGCTCCATGGCGGGGCTCACCGGCGACATCGGAGCGAAGACCGGGTCGGCCGAGGTCATCGGGCAGAAGAAGCCCAACGGCTGGTTCGCCGCCTGGCACGGCGATCTCGCCGCGGCCGCCGTGATGCGGCGCGGTGGGCGGGGCGGCGAGTCGTCGGGGCCGCTCGTGGCGGCCGTCCTCAAGTCCGCGCAGTAGGCCGCCGGGCATCTCGCCGGGCCCACGCTCAATTCGGCGGCGGGCCCGTCGAGTTCAGGACCGTGACCGCCGCACCCCGCCGACCTCCCGATTCCGCCGGCCCCGAGCCGGGCCGTGCGCACGTCAGAGCCGCGCGCGCGGGCTCGTATGCTCGGGGGACGAACGCCGGATCGATCTTGGAGTGACGCAGGTGGCGCGACGGCCGACCCTGACCGCGACGTGGGACCGCTTCGTGGCCTCCGACCCCGGGCTGCTGCGGCTGACGGCCGGAGTGCGCACCGTGGCGGCGATCGGGCTCACGCTCGGCGTGCTCGCCCTGCTCGGCACGGACGTGACCCACATGGTCGCGGGCGCGATGGCGTCGATGGTCGCCACCTTCGCGATCCGCGAGAAGACCGTGCGCGGGCAGGCGGCGACCCTCGCGCTCGGGCTGCCGACCGCCCTCGTGGCGATGACGCTGGGCGCGCTGCTGCACAGCCTGGTCGTCGTGGGGGACGCGTTCTTCGTCGCCCTCATCGTCGGCGCGGTCTACAGCCGCAGGTTCGGCGACCGGGGCACGGCGCTCGGCCTGATCGGTTTCCAGGTGTACTTCGTGTCCCTGTTCGTGAACGCGTCGGTGGATCAACTGCCGGTCCTCTTCGGCACTTTGGCGATCGCGTTCGCCTGCAGCGCCGTGGCCCGGTTCGCGCTGGTGCCGGAGACCCCGCAGCGGGTGCTCGGGCGGCTGCGCGACGCGTTCCGGGCACGGCTCGCGCAGCTCGTGGACGCCCAGACACAGCTGCTCGACGCGCCGCCCGGCGACCTGGACGACGTCCTCGACGATCTGCGCCGGCACACCGCGCGGCTGCACGAGACCGCGCTGATGATCCAGGGCCGGCTGGAGGACGGCACCCGCGACGACGCCGCGGCCGCGCTCATCCAGCGCCGTGTCGCCGACGCCGAGGTGGCCGCCGAACGCCTCGGCATGCTGCTGCTCACCGCCCGCAGCGCGGAGCGCGCCGACACCCTGACGCTGCATCTGCCGGGCGCCCCGGTGCCCGCCACCGGGAAGCTGCTGCGCGCCGAGGACGAGTCCACCACGCTGCTCCGCCGCGACCTGGGCGCGCTGCGCCTGATGGTGGCCCGTCCCGCCGAGGCCAACCGCGGCACGGCCGTCGCCCACGTCCGCAACCGGCTGCTCGGCTACCGCGACGAGGAGTCCATACCGCCCGGCACGACCCTCGCGGTGCAGGACGTCTTCCGCGGCATCGGTGAGGCGGCCCGCTCCGTCCTGGGTCTGCGGCTCGCGCTCGACGGACCGCAGGACGAGTCGGACGACTCCCCCGCGACGACGCGCTCGCGCGAGGAGTTCGACGCCGAGGACGTGTCCATCACGAGCGCCGAGAAGGACGAGACACCGGAGCCTTCGGGTTTCCAGCGGCCCACCACGCGGGCCGCGTTCCAGGTCGGCGTCGGTTCGGCGCTCGCCATCGTCGGCGGCGAGTTCCTGTCCTCGCAGCGCTGGTACTGGGCGGTCCTGACCTGCTGGGTCGTCTTCCTGAACACCGCGTCGACGGGCGAGATCGTCGTGAAGGGGTACCGGCGGCTGCTCGGCACCGTGCTGGGGGTCGTCGCCGGTGTGGCGCTCGCGGGCGCCGTCGGGAACCACACCTGGCTCGCGTTCGTGCTCGTCCTCGTCTGCGTGTTCGCGATGTTCTTCACCGCTCCGCTGTCGTACGCGCTCATGTCGTTCTTCGTGACGGCGATGCTGGGTCTGCTCTACACCCTGCTGAACACCTACAGCCTCGACGTGCTCGTCCTGCGCATCGAGGAGACGGCGCTGGGCGCGGCCTGCGGCATCATCGCGGCGATGCTGGTGCTTCCGGTCCGCACCGACCGGCGCACCGACGAACAGCTCGCCGCCGTCCTGGAGCGGCTCGGCGAGGTCGTGGAGGGCGCCGTGGCGCAGCTCAGCGGAGGGCCCGCCGTCGATCTGCTCGACAAGGCCCGCGACCTCGACACGGCGCTCGACGAGCTGCGGGCGGCGACCCAGCCGCTGACGCACCCGATCACACCGCTGCGCGAGCGCCGGCAGACCGCCCGCTATCTGGTGGCGCTGCTCGAGACCTCCGCGTATCACGCCCGCTCCCTGGCGGCGACGGCCGAGCTCGTCCCGTACAGCAAGCGGATCGGCGCGGATCCGCGGCTGGCGCGCGCGGCGCAGCGCATCGACCACAACATCGACGTCCTGGTCGCGCACGTGAACGAGACGGAGGACACGGGCCGCGTCGAGTCGGGCGCGAGCATCACGGCGATGCTGGAGACCGACGGCCTCGGAATGCCGGCCGCGAACACCGTCACGTTCCGCGTGCTGCGCCATCTTCAGCGGCTCGACGAGGGCATCACGGGTCTGGCCCGGCCGCTGGGCGTGCCGGTGGGTCCGCGCGCGTAGGCCACGGCCGAACGGATGTGCGTCGGAGGGCCCCGGGATGGCAGGGTTGTCCTGCGCACGTGTGCGTGCCACACCCCTCTCGACCTGGAGTTCCCCGCATGACCGTCCCCGCCACCCGCGGCTTCGTGGGGCGCCCCCGCCGACACGATCCGGGACTGCCGCCCGGCCAGTACGACGCGCGCGACGACTGGCCCGTCCTGTCCGCGGAGGTGACGCCGCGGATCGCCGAGCGGGACTGGACCTTCCGCGTCGACGGTCTGGTCGCCGAGGAGCGCACCTGGACCTGGGACGAGGCGCGCGCCCTGCCCCCGTCGGCGTACGAGGGCGACATCCACTGCGTGACCGGCTGGTCCAAGTTCGGGGTGCGCTTCGGCGGCGTCCCGCTGGACGCCTTCCTCGACGCGGTGCGCCCCGACGCCTCGGCCACGCACGTGGTCGCGTACTCCCACACCGGCTACTCGGCGAACCTGCCGCTCGCCGACGTCAGCGGCGGCAGGGCCTGGGTGGCCTTCTCATACGGCGACGAGCCACTGCCGGCCGAGCACGGCGGGCCCGCTCGTCTGCTGGTGCCGCACCTGTACTTCTGGAAGAGCGTGAAGTGGCTCGCGGGCCTGCGGCTGCTCGACCACGACGAGCCCGGCTTCTGGGAGCAGAACGGGTACCACGCGCGGGGCAACCCGTGGGAGGAGCAGCGGTACTCCGGTGACTGAGACGACCTTCACGCCGCCCACCCGGTTCGCCGTGCCCGGGCGGATCGCCGTCGGCCGGCAGACCGCGGCCGCCTGGCAGCGCGCGGAGATCACCGGGATCCGCCGCGAGACGCCCCACGTGTCGACGTTCCGGTTCGCGGTGCCGGGCTGGCAGGGACATCTGCCGGGCCAGCATCTGATCCTGCGGCTGACCGCCGAGGACGGCTACACGGCGCAGCGCCACTACTCGCTCGCCTCGCCGCCGGACGACACCGGGCACATCGAGCTCACCCTCGACCACGTCGACGACGGCGAGGTCTCCGGCCACCTCCACACCGTCGCCCGGGTCGGTGACACGGTGGAGGTCCGCGGCCCGCTCAGCGGCTTCTTCGCGTGGCCGGGCGACCGGCCCGCGCTGCTGATCGGGGCCGGGTCGGGCGTGGTCCCGCTGATGTCGATGCTGCGCCACCACCGGCTGCGGCGGCTGACCGTCCCCTTGCGCCTGTTCGTGTCCGCGCGCACGGCCGAGGACCTGATCTACGGCGCCGAGTACGGGGACGAGACGACGCCGGTGCTGACCCGCGAGGGCGATCGCCGGCGCCTGGCGGCCGACCATCTGGCGCCGTGCTTCACGCGGGGCGCGCCCGCGTGGGAGGCGTACGTGTGCGGCTCCAACGCGTTCGCCGAGCACGCCTCCCGGCTCCTGGTCGACCTCGGTCAGCCGGTGGAGCGGATCCGGATCGAGCGCTTCGGGTAGCCGTTCCGGGCCCCGAACACGGCGGAAGCCGGGAATCCACCGCGCGGTGGGTTCCCGGCTTCCGCCGTCGTGCGTCCTGGATCAGAGCTGGCCGGACTCGGCGATCGTGATCTTCGCGGCGGTGGCACCGCTGCGCGAGCCGAGCGACTCGATCTTCTTCACGAGCTCCATGCCGTCCTCGACCTCGCCGAAGACGACGTGCTTGCCGTCCAGCCAGTCGGTGACGATGGTGGTGATGAAGAACTGCGAGCCGTTCGTGTTCGGGCCGGCGTTGGCCATCGAGAGCAGGCCCGGCTTGGTGTGCTTGAGCTGGAAGTTCTCGTCGGCGAACTTCTCGCCGTAGATGCTCTTGCCACCCGTGCCGTTGCCGGCGGTGAAGTCGCCGCCCTGCAGCATGAACTGCGGGATGACGCGGTGGAAGGACGAGCCGGCGTAGCCGAAGCCCTTCTCGCCCGTGCACAGGGCACGGAAGTTCTCCGCGGTCTTCGGGACGACGTCCTCGAAGAGGTTGAACGTGATCCGCCCGGCGGGCTCGTCGTTGATCGTGATGTCGAAGTAGGTCTTGATTGCCATGGGCCCAATCCTTTCATCACGAGCCCCGAAATGCCGATTCGGGCGGGCGGCGTGGCCGCATCGGTACGGTCCGTAGTGCTCCGGGCGCGCAATGTGGCCGAGTCAGACCGCCAGCCGGTCGCGCGCCTGCACCCCGTCGCCGAGGGGGCGCACGCCGTGCGCCCTGGCGAGTCCGTGCGGGGGCATGTCGGCGTAGATCGTCTCGTAGGAGCCCGCGGGCACGACGTACGTCTCGTGCCACAGACCGACGTGACCACGGCTCCTGCGGGCGTAGCGGTTCATGCGCGCCCACCACGGCTGGTGCCGACGACTCGGTGCGGCGGCGTACGCGAGCAGCTTCTCCTTCGACTCCCAGTACTGGACGACGTAGTACGTGCGTGGGCTCGCGGTGAGGAGGACGTGGTGGAGCAGGCCGAGGCCGCGGTCCCTGCCGAGCTCCCTGAGCATCATGGGCATGGCGCAGAACACCGGGAGCCAGTGGTGCACGGCCCAGAATCGATTGATCCGCATGCCGATCAGGAAGACGACGACGTCGCCCTCCGCATCGGCCGTGGTCCGTCCCATTCGTGGCTTCACGGGCACAACTCCCCCTAGGACTCCCGGTGTTCGCGTGATTGGATAGTGGCACTTCCCAATGGAGGGCACAAGAGATGCGGCTGGCGGAGCTCAGCGAGCGCGGTGGGGTGCCGGTCGGCACGATCAAGTACTACCTGCGGGAAGGGCTGTTGCCGCCGGGGCGGCGGCTCAGCAAGACGCAGGCGGAGTACGGGGAGGCGCATCTGCGGCGGCTCAATCTGGTGCGGGCCCTGATCCAGGTCGGCCGGGTGCCGGTGGCGACCGCGAGGGAGGTGCTCCGGCACGTCGACGACGACTCGCTGGGCACGACCTTCCGGCTCGGCGCGGCGATGTGGTCGCTGCCGCAGCCGCCCGAGGCCCCCGCCGACGATCCGCTGACGGCCGAGGTCACCGAGGCGGTCGACTGGTGTCTCGGGGAGGTGGGCTGGGAGCACGCCCGTGAGATCGGCGCCCTCTCCCCCAGCTACCGCCAGCTGATCACCACCGTCGCCACGGTCGTCCGGCTGGGGTACGCGAGCGATCCCGCGATCCTCCTGGCGTACGCGCGACGGATGGACGAGGTGGCGCGGCTCGACATGGAGCGGCTGGACGACCTGGCGGGGGACGCGGAGAAGGCCGAGCTGGTGGTCGCGGCGGCCCTGCTCTTCGAGCCGGTCCTGCTGGCGCTGCGCCGCCTCGCGCAGGAAGAGCATTCCACCCGCAAGTACGGCTTGTGAGGCGGGTACCGAGGCTGCTTACGATGGCGCGAGGCCCCACGCTCGGCGGCGGCCATCGACCGGGAGGGGACCACCCATGATCATTTTCGGCACGCGCGGTTACGTGTATCAGCTCGCGATGCTCACGCTCGTCTGCGGCGGCTGCGGGAACCCGTCGGCGCACTCGCTGCGCAAGTACATCACGAAGTTCACGCTGTTCTTCGTCCCGCTGTTCCCGATCTCGACGAAGTACCGCACGCAGTGCACGTTCTGCGGCATCGAGCACCAACTGTCCAAGGAGCAGGCGGAGGGCATGCTCGCCACGGCGACGGCCCCGCAGAACCACCCGGCCCAGCAGCCGCACCACCACCAGGGCTAGAGGCGCGGGCGTCCGAGGGGGGAAGGGGCCCGCATGAACGAGACAGCGGTCGGCATATCGGCCGTCGCGTTATTGATCAGCCTGTACTCGATCTTCCGCTCGGTCAGGAACGACCGGCGGGACATCTTTCTCCGGCTGCACGAATCACTGATAGATCCTCAGCTCCAGGCGGGCCGCCGAGTGCTGCACGAGATGCGGGGAGGCGTCGAGAGCCTGACGCCCGAACAGTACGAACTCGCGAACAGGGCACTGGCCGCGCTGGACGTCGCGGGCTTCTACTGCTCCAAGAACTACGTGCGGGAGAAGGACTTCCTGGAGCTCTGGGCACCGACACTGGCCGCGCTCAAGAGGTCCGCGGGCCCCTTCGTCGCGCACCGCGATGCCCAGCGCCCCCGCGCCTTTCCCTCCTGGCCGCACTACCGGCGGCTGACGGACCGGTGCGAGGAGTACGTGCGCGCCCACGGCGAGCGACCCGCCGCCTAGGGACGGAGACCGGGACAGAGAACAGCCCCGCCGCCTCGGCAAGGGGGGAGAAGCGGAGGCGGCGGGGCTCACGCTCGAGCGCCCGGGGGGGGTGGGGCTGCAAGAGCCTGTCCGTTCTCTGGTTCCCGGGATCGGACCGAGCATGCACGCTCTTTCGCGGAAAACTTCGGATCGGCTCCGAGCGGCGGCGTCGCGGCCGCGAAAGTCTCAAAGGGCGGTTCAATGACAGGGTAGAAGGCATGAAGTTCCTTCTCGAGATCGACATGGGTGACACCGCCTTCGACGGCGACGCGGCGCGCGAACTGGGCCGCGCGCTGCGATACTGGGGCGGCAATCTCCACCACTTCACCCTCACACCGGGTGAGGGCGCGGCGATCCACGACTCCCAGTACCGGGAGGTAGGGCACTGGACCATCACGGAGAACACGTGATGTTGGCCGAAATCTCTCGCTCGGCAACGCACTGAAATCGCACGGACCGACACCTTCCGGTGATTCTCCCGGCATCAACGCACCCACTTCCACCTCGACTTCGTGGCGCATATAAGGTCGTACCGGCAGCTACCACGACCGGTAGAGGCAGGGGCGAGTTCACGACGAACTCGCCCGCCGGGAGAACTGCCCGGCTTGTCCGGTCTTCCCGTCGCGCGGCGTGACTAGCATGAGCGTTCGTACGGTCCGGAAGATCGGCGTCCTCTTCGGCGCGGACGGCCGGATCCGCCGCCGACCCGACCGGTCGAGTGGCCGCTCCCCGCACGCAACGACCGAGGGACCGCGGAATGTCAGTGCCTGCTCCACCCTCCTCTGCCCGCTCTCAGCCGAAAGCCGGGGCGGGTCGACCGTCGCTGGCCGCGCCGCTCACCGTGCTGGTGGTGGCGGCCGCCGCGGCAGGCGGCGCGGCCGCGCTCGCTCCGGCGGCCGCGCGCACCTGGGCGGTGTGGACGGCCCTGGCGGCCTGGGTCTTCGTGGCCGTCGTCGTGGCCGTGCACACGGCGACCCTCGGCCGCGCCCGGCGCGACGCGGAGACCGCTCGATCCGAACTGGCCCTGGCGAACGGCCGGTTGACCCAGCAGTCGGCCGAGACGGCCCAGCTGGTGAACGTCACCCTGCCCGGCGTGGTGCGGCATCTGCAGGACGGCCGGCTCCCGGCCCCCGCCCCGCCCTACGATCCCCAACTGGCCCGCATCCTCCAGGAGTTCACGACCTCTCTCGGTGAGGCCGTGCACCAGGCCGAGCGGACCGCCGCGGAGCGCGACGCCGCCCGCGCCGAACTCCAGCAGGCGGCGGGCGAGTTGGACCGGCTGGCCTCCGAGACGTTCCCCGCCGCGGTGGAGCGGCTGCGCGAGGGCGCCTCGGCCGACACCGTGCTCGCCGAGCCGACCTGGCCCGAGAACCCCCTGTTGAGGGTTCCGGCCGAGACGTTCCTGCGGGAACTGGCCCTCAGCGAGCGGCGTGGCGCCGCCGCCCAGGCCGCCTCGGCGAAGGCGCTCGGCCGGGTGCAGGCGAAGGCCGTGAGCATGCTCGCCGACCTGCGCGTCATGCAGGAGCGGCACGGCGAGGAGGTCTTCGGCGACCTGCTGCGCCTCGACCACGCCACCTCCCAGCTCGGACTGATGACGGACCGTCTCGCGCTGCTGATGGGCGGCCGCTCCAGCCGCGCCTGGAACCGGCCGATCGTGATGGAGAGCGTGCTGCGCGGCGCCGTCGGACGCATCGCCGCCTACCAGCGGGTGCGGCTGCACTGCGCGACGGACGCGGCCATCGCCGGCTTCGCGGCCGAGGGCGTGATGCACCTGCTCGCCGAACTCATGGACAACGCCGCGAACTTCTCGCCGCCCATCGACGAGGTGCACGTGTACGTGGAGGAGCGCTCCGCGGGCCTGGTCGTGACCATCGAGGACAGCGGCCTGAAGATGGCCGACGCGGCGATGCGGCGCGCCGAGGACGCGGTGTCCGGACAGGTCACCGACCTGGCCTCGCTCCAGGGCACCCGGCTCGGGCTCGCCGTCGTGGGCCGGCTCGCCGCCAAGTACGGCATCGCGGTGAACTACCGGCCGTCCTCGCGCGGCGGCACGGGCGTCGTCGTCCTGCTGCCGCCCCAGGTCCTCGCCCAGCAGCGCGAGCAGGCACCGCCCGTCAACATCCCGCGTCCGGCGCCCGCCGAGACGCACCAGCGCGCCGACGCCCCGGCCCCGGAGGTCGTCCCGGACAGCACGCCCGCCGCGGGTGTCCCGGCCCCCACCGACAGCATGGACACCATGAACCGCGTGGACACCACCGACCCGGTCGTGCCGGCCCCCGCCCGTGGTGTCGAGTCGACGCCGAACGGGCTGCCGGTCCGCCCGCCGGGCCGCACCATGGCCGCGGTCGAGCAGGAGCGCTCGCGCCCCGCCCCCGCCGCCGACCGCACACCGTCCCGGGACGCCGGTGCCCGCTTCGGCGCCTTCCACGCCGCACGCAGGGCGAAGGAAGCCCGCAAGCCCGACTCCCCGGACGCCGGCACCCCGGCCCCCGACCAGCCCGGCACCCCGGACTGACCCCCCGGCACTCGCCCGGCCGCTCCACCCCCGCTCCGCACCGCTCTACACCGTGAGATTGGAGGCACGGGCAGCCCTCCGGACCGCCGGACGGGCCGTCCCGACCCCGCCATGCAGACCACTGACACCAGCCTGACCTGGCTCCTGGAGAACCTGCTCGAGCGCACTCCCGGCACCCGATACGCCCTCGTCCTGTCCCGCGACGGTCTGAAGCTGTGCTGGAGCGAGCATCTGACGCTCGACCAGGCCGACCAGCTCTCGGCGATCTGCTCCGGGATCCAGGCCCTGGCCCAGGGCGCGTCCGTGGAGTTCGGCAACGGCAGCGGCGGCGTACGACACTCGATGACCGAGTTCCACGGCGGGCTGCTCTTCATCGTGGACGCGGGCGAGGGCGCGCATCTCGCGGTCGTCGCCGACGAGGACGCCGACCCGGGTGTCGTGGGCCATCAGATGTCGGAGCTGGTCGAGCAGATCGGGGAGCACCTGCGGGCCGCTCCGCGCCAGACCGGCGCGGGGGGCGGCGCCCAGTGACGCGGCGGCCGGTGGACACCGGTGCCCCGGACCGTCTCTACACGGTCACGGGGGGCCGCAGCCGCGCCGACGACGCCTCCTTCGACCTGGTGACCCTGGTGGTGAGCGAGTGCGAGCCGGCCTCCGGGATGCAGTCCGAGCACGTCCGCATTCTCGAACTGTGCCGACGGCCCACCGCCGTCGTGGAGATCGCCGCCGAGCTGCGGCTGCCGATCACGGTCGTCCGGATCCTGCTCGGCGACCTCCAGGCGGGCGGCAAGATCACCGCCCGTCATCCGGGGGCCGCCCCGTCCGTCGCCGAACTCCCCGATTCCGCCCTTCTCAAGGAGGTGCTCCATGGGCTCCGCAACCTCTGAGCTGCCCGCGCAGCGCACACCGCTCGGCGCCGGCGCGGACACCGGCCTCAAGATCGTCGTGGTCGGCGGGTTCGGGGTCGGCAAGACCACGCTGGTCCGTTCGGTCAGCGAGATCCGCCCGCTGAACACCGAAGAGGTGATGACGCAGGCGGGCGTCGGCGTCGACGAGACCTCGGCCGTGGCCTCCAAGACGACGACCACGGTCGCCTTCGACTTCGGCCGGATCAGCCTCAACGACCACATGGTGCTCTACCTGTTCGGCGCCCCCGGCCAGGAGCGGTTCTGGTTCCTGTGGGACCGGCTGTTCTCCGGCACCCTGGGCGCGGTCGTGCTCGTCGACACCCGGCGCATGGACGACTCGTGGTACGCGATCGACCGCCTGGAGCACCACGGCACCCCGTTCGTGGTGGCGGTCAACCGGTTCGACGACGAGCCGGTGCGTCATTCCCTGGACGAGATCCGCCAGGCCCTCGCGCTGCCCGCGCACATCCCCATGGTCGACTGCGACGCCCGGGTCAGGTCGTCCGGCAAGGACGTGCTGATCACCCTCGTCGACCACCTCTACGCCATCGCCATGGCCCAGGAGACGACACCGTGACGGAAACGACGCCCCCCGCCGTATCGGCCTGCCCCGCGCATGCGGGCGCCGTCCCGCTCAGCGGCCTGCAGTACCAGCAGACGCCGTCGCAGCTGTACCGCGCGCTGCGCTCGGAGCACGGCCCGGTGGCGCCCGTGCTGCTCGACGGGGACGTGCCCGCGTGGCTCGTGCTGGGCTATGCCGAGCTCGGCTATGTCACGTCGCACGACGAGCTGTTCGCGCGGGACTCCCGGCGCTGGAACCAGTGGGAGCACATCCCGGCGGACTGGCCGCTCATGCCGTTCGTCGGGTACCAGCCTTCGGTGCTGTTCACCGAGGGCGACGAGCACCGGCGCCGCGCCGGGGTGATCACGCACGCCCTGGAGCAGGTCGACCAGTTCGAGCTGGCCCGGGACTGCGCGCAGATCGCCGACCGCCTCATCGGCGCGTTCGCGGGCAGCGGGCAGGCCGAGCTGATGGCCGCGTACGCGCACGCGCTGCCGATGCGGGCCGCGGTGCAGATGATCGGGATGCCCGAACTCGCCGACGAGACCCAGGATCTGGTGGACGATCTGCGGATCTCCCTGGACGCCAACGAAGGCGACGACCCGGTGGCGGCGTACGTCCGCGTCGGTGAGCGCATCGCGCGCCTGGTGCGGGAGAAGCGGGAGCGGCCGGGCGCCGATGTCACGTCCCGGATGATCCTGGATCCGGCGGGGCTGACCGACGAGGAGATCGTGCAGGACCTGATCTCGGTGATCGCGGCGGCCCAGCAGCCGACGGCGAACTGGATCTGCAACACGCTGCGTCTGCTCCTCACCGACGAGCGCTTCGCCATCAATGTCTCGGGCGGGCGGCTCAGCGTCGGCGAGGCGCTGAACGAGGTGCTGTGGCTGGACACCCCGACGCAGAACTTCATCGGCCGCTGGGCGGTGCGCGACACCCAGCTCGGCGGCCGGCAGATCCGCGCGGGCGACTGCGTGGTGCTGGGTCTGGCCGCCGCGAACTCGGACCCGCAGATCTGGCCCGAGGGCCACGTCGGCGCGGAGAACGCGGCGCACCTGTCATTCAGCAACGGCGAGCACCGCTGCCCCTATCCCGCTCCCCTGCTCGCCGACGTCATCGCGCGCACCGCGGTGGAGACCCTGCTGGACAAGCTGCCGGATCTGGTGCTCGCGGTGGAGCCGGCCGAGCTGTCCTGGCGGCCGTCGATCTGGATGCGGGGGCTGACCTCCCTGCCGGTGAGTTTCACACCGGTCGTCCAGTAGGCCGCCCCCCGCGCCGTCAGTAGTCGGTGTGCATGGCGGCGCGCACCTCGTCGAGGGTCTGCTCGGCGAGGGCGTTGGCCGTCTCGTTCCCGGCCCGCAGCACGTCCCTGACCAGCTGCGGGTCGCGTGCGTAGGCGGCGCGGCGGGCCCGGATCGGCGCCAGGCGGGTGTTCACCGCTTCGGTGACGCGGCGCTTGAGCGCGGACCCTCCCCCGTCGCCCAGCTCCTCGGCGACCTGCCGCGGGTCGGTGCCCTCGCAGAGCGCGGCGAGCAGGACGAGGGACGAGACCTCGGGGCGGGTCTCGGGCTCGTAGGTGATGCGGCGCTCGGCATCGGTCTTCGCGCCGCGCAGCAGCCGCGCGGTCTCGTCGGCGTCGGCGGACAGCGCGATGGCGTTGCCCCGGCTCTTGCTCATCTTGGTGCCGTCGGTGCCGAGCAGCAGCGGCGCCTCGGACAGCAGGGCCTCGGGGCGCGGGAAGAGTTCCGTGCCGTGGCCGTAGCGGTCGTTGAAGCGGCGGGCGACGGTGCGGGTGATCTCCAGGTGGGGCAGCTGGTCCTGGCCGACCGGCACGAGGTTGGCCCGGACGGAGAGGATGTCGGCGGCCTGGTGCACGGGGTAGGTGAGCATGAGCCCGCTGACGGCCGACTGGCGGGAGTGGGCGATCTCGTCCTTCACGGTGGGATTGCGGTTCAGCTCGGCGACGGAGACGAGGCTGAGGAACGGCAGCAGCAGCTGGTTCAGCGCGGGTACGGCGCTGTGCGTGAAGATCGTGGAGCGGTCCGGGTCGATGCCGATGGCGAGGTGGTCCAGGACGAGTTCGGCGACGTACTCCTTGAGGTTCTCGGCGACGTCGCGGTCGGTGAGGACCTGGTAGTCGGGGACGAGGACGAAGGTCTCGACACCGAGGTCCTGGAGTCTGACGCGGTTGTGGAGCGTGCCGAAGTAGTGGCCGAGATGCAGCCGTCCGGTGGGCCGGTCGCCGGTGAGGACCCGGAAGCGTCCCGGGTCGCTGTGGACGAGCCGCTCCAGTTCGGCGCTGCGGGCCCGCGCGGCGGTGGTGCCGAGGACGTCGGCGGTGGGGTGTTCGACCGTGGTGGTCATGGTCTCTCCCTGCGGTTCGACGGGTCGTGGTCGCCCTCGGGGCGGCCCGGCCTCCGTCGGCGGAGATCCGCGGGAGGAAAGCAAGAAGGGCCGTCCGGGGACGGCCCTTGTTCGTGCATGACTGGGGTCGCCTCTAAGTGAGGCGCCACCAGTTCAGACACGTGGAACGAAGCATGTTTCCGAGGTTAACACCCGGCGGGCCCTCAGGGGGCGACCGGGGTGAACCGCACGGGCAGCGACTGCGGGCCGCGCGTGAACACGCCCTGCTCCACGGGGTCGAAGCCGTCGGCGAGGCGCAGGTCCGGCATCGCGTCGAGCAGTTGGTTCACGCCGATCTCGACCTCCGCCTTGGCGAGCAGCGCGCCGACGCAGAAGTGCCGGCCGAGCGCGAAGGCGAGGTGGTCGGCGGCGGCCGAGAAGGCCTTGGTCGAGGTGAGGTCGTCGCGGAAGATGTCGAACCGGTCGGGGTCGGCGTAGCGGTCCCCGTCGCGGTTGGCCGCGCCGATGAGGCAGGTGACGGTGGCGCCCGCCGGAACGGTGCCGCCGGACAGCTCCACGTCGGTGGCCGACTGCCGCATGATCATGTGGACCGGGGGCGTGTGCCGCAGGGTCTCCGCGAAGGCCCGCTCGATCAGCGAGCGGTCCTCCCGTACGGCCGCCAACTGCTCGGGGTTGACGAGCAGGTTGGCGAAGATGCTGGCGATCGCCTTGTCCGTGGTCTCTCCGCCGGCCGCGAGGAGCAGGCTGCAGAACGCCTTGATGTCCTCGTCGCTCATCCGTACGCCGTCGACCTCGGCGGCGCACAGCGCGGAGAGCAGGTCGTCGCCCAGGTTCTCGCGGCGGGCCTGGATGATCGGGATCATGTACTCGGCGAACTCGACGCGCGTGCGCTCCCCCGCCGCCGTGACGTCCGCGTCCCCCGCGAGGTTGCCGAGGAAGGCGATGACGGCGGTGTACCAGCCGTGGAAGCGGGCGTGGTCGGCCTTGTCGAGGCCGAGCATGTCGGCGATGACGTTGACCGGGAAGCGGGTGGCGTAGTCGCCGACGATGTCGGCGGAGCCGGTGGCGCGGAACTGGTCGATCAGGGCGCGGGAGTTGCGCTCGATGACCGGCAGGAACTTCTCCTGGAGGTCGCTGCCGCGGAAGGCCGGGGCGACCAGGGCGCGGCGCACGGCGTGCTCACGGCCGCTGAGCTGGAGGATCGTCTTGCCGTGGACGGGCTCGAGCTGCCAGTCGTAGTTGTCGGTGGTGAACTGGCCCGCCTTGTCCTTGAAGACGCGCTCCACGTCGGTGTAGCGCGAGACGATCCAGCTCTGCGTCGCCTCGTGCCAGAGGAGCGGCGCCGAATCGCGCAGCGCGCGGTAGGCGGGGTAGGGGTCGGCGGCGAACTCCGGCGACAGTATGTCGGGGATCTGCGCGGTGGACATGGCACTCCCTGAAGTGGGATGTACGGACGGTTCACCTCAGGCTATTGATCACCCGTCACC
The DNA here is from genome assembly GCF_040645755.1 of Streptomyces sp. NPDC046716. NCBI lineage: Bacteria > Bacillati > Actinomycetota > Actinomycetes > Kitasatosporales > Streptomycetaceae > Streptomyces > Streptomyces sp. NPDC046716. The sequence continues at coordinate 100,180 of NZ_JBEYYU010000006.1, read as the reverse complement.
CGGAACAGACCTCTCCGCGCCGACAGTTGAATGATGAACGCATACCGTGGCCGGAATTCGACCACGGTACGCGTCTCGTGTCAGCCGTTGGGGAGGATCACCGCGCGGCCGTTGATCTTGCCGTCGTGCAGCCGCTCGTACGCCAGGGGCGCGTCGTCGAGGGAGTACGTCTCGGTGTGCACGGAGACGGCTCCGGCCCGGGCCAGGTCCAGCACCTCGATGAGCTCGCCGCGGCTGCCCCAGTAGGGCGCGGTGACGCTGACCTCGAAGTTGGTCGCACCGAAGCCGACCGGGAGCGTGCCGCCGCCGATGCCGACGATGGTCACGTCGCCCTCGACCGCGGCGATCGCGCCGGCGGTCTCGACGGTGGGCTGGACGCCGACGAAGTCGAAGACGGCCTCGGCGCCGCGTCCGCCGGTCAGCTCGCGCACCTTCGCGGCGGCCGCGCTGTCCGAAAGAATCGCCTCGTGCGCGCCGACGGTCCGGGCGAGGGCGAGCTTGTCCTCGGTCACGTCGAGCGCGATCACGCGTGCGGCGGTCATCGCGCGCAGCAGCTGGATGGCCACGTGGCCGAGCCCGCCGGTGCCGATGACGACGGCGGTGGAGCCGGGCACCAGCTTGGGCAGCGAGCGCTTGATCGCGTGGTACGGGGTGAGGCCGGCGTCGGTGAGCGGCACGGTGGCGACGGGGTCGAGACCGTCGATCGGCACGAGGTGGCGCGGGTCGTCGACGATCATGTACTCGGCCATGGAGCCGGGGGCGCCGAGTCCGGGCGGGCGGATGCCCAGCTCGTCGGCGCGCAGGCAGTAGTTCTCCTTGCCCTGCGCGCAGTTGGCACAGGAACCGCAGCCCCAGGGTCCGTAGACGGCGACCGGGTCGCCCTCCTTCAGGCCGGCCACGCCCGCTCCGAGCGCGGCGACGGTGCCGACCCCCTCGTGGCCGAGGGTCAGCGGCAGCTCATAGGGGAATCCCTCGGCGGGCCAGCTCATCACCGCGATGTCGGAGTGGCAGACGCCGGCGGCGGTCACCTTCAGGAGGACCTGTCCGGGGCCCGGCTCCGGGTCCGGGACGGTGACGACCTCGGGTGCCGCCCCGACGGTCCGGTACTGAAGTGCCTTCATGACTCGACTCCTTCGTCAATCTCACTCACCCCCGCCCTTCCACAGTAACCCCCTCGCGTCTCATTGGGACACATGTCCCAATGAGACATGCGGCACGACAAAAAAAGGACCCCGACCGTACGGGGGAGAACGGTCGGGGCCTTGGTTCAAAGTTTAACAGCGAACCAACCGTGCCCCATCCCCTCCGGCGGTTACCGCCAGGTGAGATGGGACACACCCACCCAACTTGCCGCACATGCCGCGCCCCGAATCTACCCATAAAGTGACAAAACTAGAAATCACGGCAGCTGTCACGGGAGACTTCGTGGTCGAGTCGCAGTCCGTCCTCACCCCACCCGCGAAGGCCGCGGTGTTCCTCGTGGTCACCGTCGCTCCCGGCGGCGAGAGCGTGGTGCGCGACACGCTGGAGGACCTGTCCGGACTGCTGCGCTCGGTCGCCTTCCGCTCCCCCGACGACGGCCTGACCTGTGTCGCCGGGATCGGCTCGACCGCCTGGGACCGGCTCTTCGCCGGCCCCAGGCCCCGGGAGCTGCATCCCTTTCAGGCGCTGGCCGGACCGCGCCACCTCGCCCCGGCCACCCCGGGCGATCTGCTGTTCCACTTCCGCGCCCGCCGGATGGACCTCTGCTTCGAGCTGGCCCGGCTCCTCGTCGACCGGCTCGGATCCGCCGTCACCGTCGTGGACGAGGTGCACGGCTTCAAGTACTTCGACGAGCGCGACCTGCTGGGCTTCGTCGACGGCAGCGAGAACCCCGTCGGCGGATCGGCCGCCGAGGCGGTGTACGTAGGCGACGAGGACCCGGACTTCCGCGGCTCCAGCTACGTGATCGTGCAGAAGTACCTGCACGACATGGCCGCCTGGGAGGCGCTGTCCTCCGACGAGCAGGAGCGGGTCATCGGCCGCACCAAGACCGCGAACGTCGAACTGGCCGACGACGTCAAGCCCGCGGACTCGCACGTCGCGCTGAACACGATCGTCGACGAGGACGGCACCGAGCGGCAGATCCTGCGCGAGAACATGCCGTTCGGCAGCCTGGGCCGGGGCGAGTTCGGCACGTACTTCATCGGCTACGCGCGCACCCCGGACGTCACCGAGCGGATGCTGCGCAACATGTTCCTCGGCGATCCGCCCGGCAGCCACGACCGCATCCTCGACTTCTCGACGGCGGTGACGGGGTGCCTCTTCCACGTGCCGAGCGCCGACTTTCTCGACGACCTGCCCGACCCACCGCCCACAGCCGCCGACGCCGTCGGCGGCTCGCTGCGCATCGGCAGCCTCAAAGGAGCCTGAGCATCATGAGCACCCCCACCCCCGGCACCAATCTGCACCGTGAGCTCGCGCCGATCACGCCCGCCGCCTGGGCGGAGATCGAGGAGGAGGCGCGCCGTACGTTCCAGCGCCATGTGGCGGGCCGCCGCGTCGTGGACGTCACCGGTCCCGAGGGGCCGGAGCTGGCGGCGGTCGGCACCGGTCATCTCACGGAGATCGCCCCGCCCGCGCCGGGCGTCACCGCGCGGCTGCGCGGGGCCCGGCCGCTGGTCGAGCTCAGGGTTCCCTTCGTCGTCAGCCGGGAAGCGGTCGACGACGTGGAGCGCGGGTCGCTCGACTCCGACTGGCAGCCGGTCAAGGACGCGGCGCGGTCCATGGCGTTCGCCGAGGACCAGGCGATCTTCGACGGCTACGAGGCCGCGGGCATCCCCGGACTGCGGGAGCGCACCTCGAACCCGGCCCTGAGCCTGCCCGCCGAGCCGCGCGACTACCCGGACACCATCAGCCGCGCCCTCACCGCACTGCGCCTGGCCGGCGTCGACGGCCCGTACGCGCTGCTGCTCGGCGCCGACGCGTACACGGCCGTCAGCGAGACCTCCGACCACGGCTATCCCGTCGCGGGCCACCTGAGCCGGATCCTCGACGGCGACCTGATCTGGGCCCCGGCCCTGAACGGCGCGTTCGTGATCTCCACGCGCGGGGGCGACTTCGAGCTGCGGCTCGGCCAGGACCTGGCGATCGGCTACACGGCGCACGACGCGCACGGCATCGAGCTGTACTTCCACCAGACGCTGACCTTCCTGCCCTACACCGACGAGGCCGTGGTCGCGCTCAACGCCTGAGGGACGCGTTCCCGGCCTCCGCGGACGGCCTGATTCAGGTCGCTCTCGCACCGCGATCCGGCCACCGGGAGGGCCGGATCGCGCGCACCGCCCCTCCCGTACCCGCGCTCCGGGGCGATCCCACGCCGTCTCCCCCGGTCGGCGGCGAAAGACCCCGGCCAGATACCCCGTGCGTACGAACTGGCCGGTCTTGGCGTCGACCTGATCGGTGGTAGGGGCATCAAATGACGAGGGAGCGCGGAACGGCAAGCTCCGCGCGCACGACCGAGCACTGCGAGGCGATCCGATCCATGACGGAATCCACGACGGAACCGGCCCGCCAGGCCCCCCACACCCCGCACGCCACCCACTCGTCGACCGACCCGATCCCCTTCCCCCAGGACCGCGGCTGTCCCTACCACCCGCCGGCCGCCTACGCCCCTCTGCGCGAGGAGGGCCCGCTCAGCCGCGTCACGTTCTACGACGGCAGCACGGTCTGGGCCGTCACCGGACACACCCTGGCCCGCGAACTGCTCGCGGACCCCCGCCTGTCCAGCGACCGCGAGCGGCCCGGTTTCCCGGCGCCCACCGAGCGGTTCGCGAAGGCCGGCTCGCGCCGGGTGGCGCTGCTCGGCGTCGACGACCCCGAGCACAACGCCCAGCGCCGCATGCTGATCCCCAGCTTCTCGCTCAAACGGATCACAGGGCTACGCCCCGGCATCCAGCAGACCGTGGACCGGCTGCTCGACGCGATGGAACGACAGGGGCCGCCGGCGGACCTCGTCGGCGCGTTCGCGCTGCCCGTGCCGTCGATGGTGATCTGCGCGCTGCTCGGAGTGCCGTACGCGGACCACGAGTTCTTCGAGGAGCGCTCACGTCGGCTGCTGCGCGGCCCGGCCCCCTCCGACGTTCAGCGGGCCCGGGAGGAACTGGAGGGATACCTCGGTGACCTGATCGACCGCAAGCGCGCCGATCCGGGCGACGGGCTCCTCGACGAACTCATCCACCGCGACGGGCCGGACGGGCCGCCGGACCGCGATCAGCTGATCGCGTACGCCGTGATCCTGCTCGTCGCGGGGCACGAGACGACCGCGAACATGATCTCGCTCGGCACCTTCACGCTGCTCCGCCACCCCGAGCAACTGGCCGCCCTGCGCGCGGGCCGGACCTCGACGACCGTCGCGGTGGAGGAGCTGCTGCGGTATCTGTCCATCGCGGACGGGCTGCTGCGGATCGCGACGGAGGACATGGAGGTGGCCGGGTCGACGGTCCGGGCCGGCGACGGAGTCGTGTTCTCCACGTCGCTGATCAACCGCGACGAGGGTGCCTTCACGGCGCCGGAGAGCCTCGACTGGGAGCGCAGCGCGCGCCACCATCTGGCGTTCGGATTCGGCATCCACCAGTGCCTGGGCCAGAACCTCGCGCGCGCCGAGCTGGAGATCGCCCTCGACGGTCTCCTGAAGCGGTTCCCCGCGCTGCGGCTCGCGGCCCCCGCCGAGGAGATCCCGTTCAAGCCCGGGGACACCATCCAGGGCATGCTCGAACTGCCGGTCGCGTGGTGAGCGCCGTGCGGGTCGAGGTCGACAAGGACCGGTGCGTGGGCGCGGGCATGTGCGCGCTGACCGCACCGGACGTGTTCACGCAGGACGACGACGGACTCAGCGAGGTGCTCCCCGACCGGTCCACGGTGGCCGGGGAGCACCCCCTGTTGAAGGAGGCGGTACGGGCCTGCCCGGTCGGCGCCGTGTCCCTGACCGACGAGGACAGGCGCTAGAGCACGGACGCTCAGCCGTGCGGCACCACCGCGACCGGGCACGGCGCGTGGTGCAGCACGGCGTGCGCGACGGAGCCGATGCGGGCGCCGACGGCGGTGCGCCGGGCCCGGCGTCCGACGACCAGGAGCTGGGCTCCCGAGGCCACCGACAGGAGCACCTGGCCCGCGCTGCCGATCTCGACGTGCTCGACGACGGGCACGTCCGGGAAGCGCTCCCGCCACGGGGCGAGTGCCGCGCCCAGGGCCTTCCTCTCGTACGGCTCGATGCCCCCGGACTCGTCGAGGAGCTGGAGCGAGGCGGGGCTGTAGGTGAACACCGGCGGCAGGCTCCAGGCGCGCACCGCCCGCACCGTCGCGCCGCGGGCCGCCGCGGTGCGGAAGGCGAACTCCAGGGCGGCGGCGCTGTCCTCGGCGTCGCCCTCCTGTCCGACGACGATCTCGCGCCCGGCCGCCTCGCCGCTCGCCTCGTCGCCGGCCCTGACCAGGACCACGGGCCGCTCGGTCGTGGCGACGACCTGCTGGCCGACGGAGCCGAGCAGGAACCCGACGAGGGTGCCGTACCCGCGCGAGCCGAGGACGAGGATTTCCGCGTCGCGTGCGGCGTCCGTCAGTGCCGCGGGGGCGCCGTCGTCGAGGACGTCGATGGTGACGGAGAGGCCCGGGTGGCGCTCGGCGATCTCCTGCTCGGCGTCCTCCAGCAGGTCGTGCGCCCACTGGACGCGGGCGGCCTCGTCGGCGGCCAGCGCGAGGCTCTCCGGCACGGCCTCGCTCACGTGCACGAGCCGCAGGGGAAGCTCGCGCCGTACCGCCTCGCGCGCCGCCCAGGCGGCCGCCGCCGCGCTCTCGGGTGATCCGTCCACTCCCGCGGTGATCGGCCGGGCCATGGGACCGCCTCCCTCATCCGTGCACTGCACTGTCGGTTGTCGCCCGTTCCGCACCGCCGCGGACGGGCCGCTGCCGTCGATCTTGCCCTACTGCCGGGTTTGTCCCCACCGCAGTCTCGCCGACCTGGCGGCCCGGCGCCGCCGAAGTGACTCAAGTGGCCTGGTTTCACCGTGTGTTCATCTGTGATCCGTCCCGACCCGTTCCCCGGGACGGCGCGGCGATCTACGCTCGGCGGCGCTCTGTGCCCCACCGACGAAAGGCCGACTCCGTGCCCGACAGATCCGCGGCGCCCGCGCGCCGTCTCGCCGTGCTCGGTCTGGCGACCGCTCTCGCCCTGACCGTGCCCGGCCCGCTCGCCTCGGCCGCCGCGCCACCGGTCCGCCCCACCGCCTCCGTCGACCCGCTGATCGGCTCGGCGAACGGCGGCAACACCTATCCCGGGGCCACCCGCCCGTACGGCATGATCGCCTGGTCCCCGACCAGCACCACCGGCGACCAGACCAACACCGGCGCGGCGAACGGATACGCGTACAACACCACCCGGATCCGCGGGCTCAGCCTCACGCACGTCAACGGCGCGGGCTGTCATCCGGGCGCCGCGGGCGACGTGCCGATCATGCCGTTCGTCGGCGACGTCACCTCGTCCCCCTCGGCCGACACGAAGGACGCGGTGTACGCGTCCGGCTTCTCCCACGCGAACGAGCGCGCGGTGCCGGGCCGTTACACGCTCGGCCTCGACTCCGGCGCCTCGGCCGACCTCGCGGTGAGCCGCCGGGCGGGCGTCGCCGACTTCGGCTTCCCCGCCGACAAGTCCGCCTCGCTGCTGTTCCGCACCTCCAACTCCCTCAACGGCAGCGAGGACGCGCACGTCGAGATCGACCGCGCGCACCGCAAGGTGACCGGCTGGGTGCTGACCGGGGCGTTCTGCGGACGCCGGGCCAACGGCGGCACCAACAACCGCAAGAGCTACTACAAGCTCTACTTCAGCGCCTCCTTCGACCGCGACTTCGCCTCGTACGGGACCTGGAAGGACGCCACCGTCTCCCCCGGGTCGACCAGCGCGGACGGCGGCGAGGGCTATGCGACCGGCGCCGACCGCGCGGGGCGCGGCTCCGGCGGTTGGGTCGGCTTCGACCCGTCGTCTGACAACGATGTCCACATGCGGCTCGGGATCTCGTACGTGTCCCTGAAGGGCGCCGAGACCAATCTGCGCGAGGAGATCGCGCCCCGGGCGAGCGTCGACGCGGTGGCCGCGGAGGCCTCCCGCGACTGGGACCGTGAGCTGGGCTCGGTGCGGGTCTCCGGCGGGAGCCAGGCGCAGCGCACCACGTTCTACACATCGCTCTACCACTCGCTGATGCAGCCCAACGTCGTCAGCGACACCGACGGCCGCTATCCCGGTATGGACGGCGCCCCGCACCGCCTGGCGCGCGGGCAGGGCGCGCAGTACAGCAACTTCTCGGGCTGGGACCAGTACCGCGCGCAGATCCAGTTGCTGGCGCTGCTGAAACCGAAGGTGGCCGGGGACTTCGCGCAGTCGCTGTTCAACTTCGCGCGGCAGAACGACGGCGTGTGGGACCGCTGGGTGCACGTCAACGGAGCCACGCACGTCATGACCGGCGATCCGTCCGCCGCCACACTCGCCACCTTCTACGCGATGGGCGTACGGAACTTCGACTACGAAGGCGCTTTCGACTCGCTGGCGCGGCAGGCGACCGAGCCGCGCGACGCGGGCCTGTCGGACGCCGGCTGCCCAGGGCAGTGCGAGGGCCAGCGCCCGAACCTGGCGCAGTACCTGACCTCGCACTACGCGCCGCAGGACGTGTGCCACTGCTGGGGCGGGGCCGCGGAGACGCTGGAGGACTCGGTCGCGGACGCCGCGCTCGGCTCGTGGGCGAAGCTGCTGGGCCGGGAGAAGGAGGCCGCGTACTTCACCGAGCGCGGGACCTGGTGGCGCAATGTGTTCAACCCGGAGACGGGTTACATCCAGGCGCGCAAGGCCGACGGGTCGTGGGTGACTCCGTTCAGCCCCGGCAGCGACCTGGGGTTCGCGCAGGGCACGAGCGCCACGTACACCTGGATGGTGCCGCAGGACGTGCAGGGTCTCGCGGACGCGATGGGCGGGCGGGAGACCGCCGCGAGCCGCCTCGACGGGTTCTTCCACAAGGCGGACGGCTCCTGGTCCGTCAAGGGCGGCGACGCGCTGCGCTACGACCCGACGAACGAGCCGGGCATCCACGCGCCGTGGCTCTACAACGCGCTCGGTCAGCCGTGGAAGACGCAGGCCACGGTCCGCGAGATCGTCGACACCGTGTACGGGACCGGACCCTCGGGCCTGCCCGGCAACGACGACCTCGGGACCATGTCCGCCTGGTACGTCTTCTCGGCGCTCGGCCTGTACCCGAAGGCGCCCGGCAGCGCCGATCTGCTGCTCGGCGCCCCGCTGTTCCCGCACGCTGTGGTGGACCGGCCGGGGCGCACGGACCTGGTGGTCGACGCCTCGGCGGCCGACGACGCGCACGCCTACGTCGCCGGGGTGCGGCTCGACGGCCGTGACCACGACCGGTCCTGGACGGGCGCGGGCCTGCTGCGGACCGGTGGCACCCTCTCGTACCGGCTGACGGATCGGCCGGACACGACGTGGGCCACCGGTCCGGCGGGGCTGCCGCGCTGACGTGACGCCCGGGGAGGGTCAGTCCTCGCCGACGACCTTCCCCGGGTTGAACAGGTCCAGCGGGTCGAGGGTCCGCTTCACGGCGCGCTGCAACGAGAGCACGGACGGGCCGAGTTCGTCGCGCATCCCGGCGCGCTTGAGCAGTCCCACGCCGTGCTCGCCGGTGACGGTGCCGCCCGCGGCGATCGCGGCCTGGAGCAGTTCCTCGAAGGCGGCCTGCGCGGCGACGCGGGCCGCCTCGTCGCCGGGCTCGGTGATCAGCAGGGGGTGGAGGTTTCCGTCGCCCGCGTGCGCGATGGTGGCGATGCGGACGCCGTGCCGACGGCCGATCTTCTCGATGGTCGCGAGCATCTCCGGCACGGCGGAGCGCGGCACGCACAGATCCTCGGTGAGGACCGGGCCGAGCCGTTCGAGCGCCGGATAGGCGAGGCGGCGTACGTCGAACAGGGCCTCGGCCTCGACGGCGTCGGTGGACTGCTCGGCCCACAGCGCCCCGGCCTCGCGGAACGCGGCGGCCATGGCGTCCGCCTCGGCGGCGCCCGCGTCGCCGGGGGCGTCGAGCCGGGCGAGCAGCATGGCCTCGGCGCCGGGTTCGATGCCGAGGTGCTTCCAGTCCTCGACCGCCTGCATGCAGGCACGGTCCAGGAGTTCGAGGGCGGCCGGGGCCAGGCCGCGGCTCGTGACCAGGGCGACCGCGGCGCCCGCCGCGACGAGGCTGTCGAAGGCGCCGACGACGGTGCGGGGCTCCGCCACCGGGGCGGGCCGCAGCTTCAGCGTGATCTCGGTGACGACCCCGAAGGTGCCCTCGGAGCCGACGAACAGGCTCGTCAGGTCGTACCCGGCGACGCCCTTGGTGGTGCGCCGGCCGAGCCTGACGCGGGAGCCGTACTCGCCCGCGGGGCCGCCCATGACGACCTCCATGCCGAGGACGTAGTCCCGGGTGACGCCGTACTTGAGACAGCACAGGCCGCCCGCGTTGGTCGAGACGTTGCCGCCGATCGTGGACCAGGGGGCGCTGGCCGGGTCCGGCGGGTACCAGAGGCCGTGCTCGGCGACGGCGGCCTTGAGGTCGTTGTTGACGACGCCGGGCTCGACGACGGCGATCAGGTTCTCGGTGTCGATCTCCAGGATGCGGTTCATCCGCGACACGTCGAGGACGAGGCAGCCGTCGACGGCGTTGGCGCCGCCCGACAGGCCGGTGCCCGCGCCCCGGGTGACGACGGGTATCCGCCGGGCCGCGCACTCCCTGACGACGGCCTGGACCTCGTCCGCGGACGTGGCGCGCACCGCCGCGAGGGGCTTGCCCACGGGCGCCCACTCGGCGTCGTCGCTGCCGAGCGAGGCGAGGACGTCCGCGTCCGTGACGAGGGTGCTGTCGGGGAGCGCGGTGGCGAGTTCGCGCACCGTCCCTGCTGTGTCTGCCGTGTTGATGGCGTACCTCCTGAGCAAATGTGCATGACCGGCGAGTTCGCGGGTAACTGCCGAACACCATGATGGAACAGGGTGTTGCGCCGGTTCACGGCGCGGGAGGGACGGTGGATTCCACCATGAGCGGGACGGACGTCACTGCGCAGAGGACCCGGGCCACGGTCGGTGAGGCATCCGCGTACGAGATCTCCGACCCCGGCCGGGTGGCGCCGCTGGACGCGCGGGAGCTGTCGCGCCAGTTCTTCCGGCGGCTCGCGGAGCTGGAGGAGGGCACTCCGGAGTACCAGTACACGCGCAACACGCTGATCGAGATGAACATGTCGCTGGTCCGCTTCGCGGCCGGTCGTTTCCGGCACCGCGGCGATGACATGGAGGACATCGTCCAGGTCGGCACGATCGGTCTGATCAAGGCGATCGACCGGTTCGAGATCTCGCGCGAGGTCGAGTTCACCTCGTTCGTGCTGCCCTACATCACGGGCGAGATCAAGCGTTTCTTCCGGGACACGACCTGGGCCGTGCACGTGCCGCGCCGGCTCCAGGAGATGCGGCTCGAACTGGCGAAGGCCCGCGACGAGCTGTGCAGCCGCCTGGACCGGGAGCCGAGCACCGCCGAACTGGCCACGCTGATGGACATCTCGGAGGGTCAGGTCGTGGAGGCCCAGCTGGCCTCGAACGGGTATACGTCCGCGTCCCTGGACGCGGCGCTGACCGGTGACGGCGGACAGGACGGCGAGTCGGTGCTCGCCGACTTCATCGGGGTCGAGGACGGGGCGATGGAGCTCGTCGAGGACTTCCAGTCGCTCGCTCCGCTGGTGGCCAGGCTCCCCGCCCGGGACCGGCAGCTGCTCCATCTGCGGTTCGTGGAGGAGCTGACCCAGGCGGAGATCGGTGAGCGGCTCGGGTACTCGCAGATGCATGTGTCACGCCTGATCAAGCAGCTGATCTCCCGGCTCAGGTCGGGGATGCTCGCCGAGGCGGACACCGTCTGAGGCGGACCCTCAGGAGGGCAGCGAGAGCACTGCCCGTACGCGCTTGCCGACGGGCACCCGCTCCACGGTGACCTCGGCGAGCGCGTCCACGATCTCCAGGCCGTGCCCCCCGATGCGCCCAGGATCCTTGGGAAAGCGCAGGGGCACGGCCGCGCTGCTGTCGTACACGGTGACGGCGATGTGCCGCTCCGTCCCCTCCAGCTCCAGCACGTAGGGACCCGCGCTGTGCCGGTCCGCGTTGGTGACCAGTTCACTCACGATGAGCATGACGTCACCGGTGACGTGCGCGTCCAGTCCCACGCACCACTCCTGGCGCAGCCGGGTCAGGAACGCGCCGGTGAAGGCGCGCGCGTCGGCTATGCAGCCAGGTTCACCGGTGTAGTGCGTCACCTGCCGCAGCGGCTCGACCGACGCCTCGAAGCCCGATCGGATCACTTCTCCGCCCATGCACTCGGTGTACTCGCTCATCCATGTCTCTCTCACCTGCCGGCCCGTGTGGCAAGGCCCCCGCAGCCATGCTGATACCCCGACTCGGGCCCGGCAGTCCTGATCGGCCGTCCGAGTGACCGCATCGGGTTCCGGTCGTTTGACCGTCGTCGACACGTCTCGTGGTCCGGCGCGTCGACGACCGTCAAACCACCCGAAAGGTCTGATCATGTCCGTTCTTCGAACCGGCCGTCCGATCAAGCGCACCAGGATAGCCAAGGATCACGCCGAAGCCGCACTCGTCGCGCAGTACACGGCGTTGGTGCGGCTGGCGTACCTCACTCTTCCCGCCGCTCTCTCCCGCCACCGTCGGGTGCTGCTGGCCCACGGAGCCGCGCAACGGGCGCTGCCCGGGGCGCGCGGAACGCTCGTGCCCCGCCAGCGCGGTCCGCAGGACGGCGACGCCGTCACCGGTGACGCACTGCGGGTACGGGTTCTGCGCGCGGCCCTGTCCGCCGCCCACCGGCCCACCGGCTGGCCCGGCGCGCTGCCGCCGCCCCGGACCCTCGTGCCGAGGCTGCCCGTGGTGTGGGGGCTGCGGCTGTTCCCGCACGCGGGCGGCGCGGAGGAGATCGAACTGGGGCAGGCGCTCGCCGACGCGCCTGCCCCGACGCGTGCCGCGTTCGTGCTGCGCCGGGTCGACGGGCTGCCGGACCGGCGGACCGCCGCGCTGCTGGAGGCGGCCGGTGTTTCCGACGCCGGGGCGAGTGTCCGGGCCGCCGCGAAGCTGGACAAGGCCGCCGGCCCCGCCGCCGAAGCCCTGCTGCGCTCCCAGGAGTTCGACGCCTGTTCGGTCCAGAGCCGGCCCACCGACCTGGTGCGCCGGGGCCGGCGCAAGCGGGCCGTGTGGCTCACCGGCGCGGCCGCCACCGTCGCCCTGGCGGCGGTGATCGTGCCGCAGACCACCGACGGCTCCGGGCAGGCCACGACGTCGGCCCGGGCGGCCACCCCCCGCTACCTCTCCGCCGACCGCCTGGTGCGGGTCGGCGCGGAGCAGTGGGCGGACACCTCCCGTGTCGACTTCACGGCGTGGCCGGCCCGCGGCGACCGCAAGGACGACAAGGACCTGCTGTCCCGCGCCCTCGGCACCTGGGCGGCGCCCACGACGGACGTACGCGTGACGGCGACGCCCGGCACGCCGACCGACGCGCCACCGCGCAGCCCGCAGTTGCTGTTCGCGGGTGACGTCGGCGGCCGGGGCGTTGTCCTGTTCAGCGACGGCGAGCGGCTGGCCCGGTACACCGACGCCGACGGGGACTCCCCCGCGGCGCTCGCCCTCTCCCGGGCGGACGACGCGGACGTCACCACGGCCGCCGTCGTCGTGCTGGCCCGGTCGAAGGGCTCGGCCCGCTATCTGACCGCGCCGTGGGTCGCCGAGTCGACGACCCGGGATCTGTTGCGGCCCGACAGTCCGGCCCGGCCGCTGAACGTGTCGGACGACGGGGTGACCGACGCGGTCCCGGTGGTCGCTGCGGGGAACTGCGTGCGGCGCCCGGTGCTGCAACTGCGGTCCTCCTCGCGGATCGTGGAGCACCACGCGTTCGTCGTCGCGGATCTCGGCGGGCTCTCCCCCGTGCACCTCACGTACACGCCGCTGCCGGGTCACGGCACTCCTCCGGCGCGGCAGCCCCGTGAGGCGACGAGCAGTCAGGCACTGCTCGCGTGGGCGCGCAGCGCGTGCCGGCTCGGATCGTGGGAGGGCGGCGCCGTGCGCGCCGTCAACGCCTGGGACTTCGCCGAGCAGGAGCTGCCGGAGGGCGGCGGCCACGCGGTGTGGATGTGCGCCCGTGCCACGACCTGGCAGGGCCCCGGCGACGTGGCCCTGTTCCTGCGGACGCCCACCTCGTCGCTGACCTCGCCCGCCGAGCTGGTGGGGCAGGCGCGGAACACGGCGGCGTGCAGCCGGTTCGGGCAGCACGTGGTGGCGTCGACGCGGTGGAAGTCGCCGAAGGACAACTGGTACCTGGTCGCCGCGGGCAGCCGCGCGGTCGTCGGGATCTCGGCGAGCGGTGCGGTGGACACCGACCGTCCCGGCCGCACGCTGGCGGTCCGGGCGCCCGAGGACGGCACGGTCCGGGTCACGGGACGCCTCTCCGGGGAGGCCGGTGGGGAGCGGCTCTCGGAGGTGGGCGCGGCACGGCGTTGAAAGCCCCCGGCCACGGGGCCGGGGGCTCGGTACAGGGTGGAGCGGCCCGCGCGTGCGCGGGCCGCTCCCCTGTTCAGCCGGAGTGCTCCGCGTCCCCGGTCACCACGAGGAACGCGTCCGTCTCCAGGTCCATCACCACGCGTGCGGAGCGGCCCTGGGCACGTAGTCGCGCCGCGTACTCCTCGGCCGGCCAGGACCCTCGCGGCGCTCCCGCGGAAAACCGTCGCAACACCTCTGCTCGCATCTCGCCAGCACCTCCACCCGTCGCACTCTCGCGGACCGCTCTCGCCCTGTGGCGCTCCGCCGTCCCTGTACTTCGCCTGCCCGCACTTGTTCCGTACATGCACGGCCGGTGGCCCGCCGGGACCGGGAACCCGTTCGGTCCATCGCTGCATCCAGGTTCGGCGCGGCCGGGGAAGGGCTGGAGTAGAGGTCTGTCCACCGTTTCCCCGGGAGTCGTTCGTGCGTGTCCGTGTCGTCCTGTTCACCTCCGACCTGCGGGTGCACGACCACCCGCCGCTGCGGGCCGCCCTCGACGCATCCGACGCGGTGGTGCCGCTGTTCGTCCGGGACAGCGGGATCGACGCGGCGTCCTTCACCGTGCCGAACCGGGAGGCGTTCCTCGCGGACTGTCTGCGGGATCTGGACGCGGGACTGCGCGAGCGCGGCGGCCGGCTGATCCTGCGGGACGGCGAGGTGACGGACGAGGTCGCGAAGGTGGTGTCGGAGACCGACGCGTGCGCGGTGCATCTCGCGGGCGGGGTGAGCCGGTACGCGCGGCGGCGCGAGGACGCCCTGCGTGCCGCGCTGCGGGGTCTGGGCTGCGAGGTGGTCGTGCATGACGCGGTGGTGACCTCTGTGCCGCCCGGGGAGGTGGCGCCGGCGGGCAAGGACCACTTCGCCGTGTTCACCCCCTACCACCGGCACTGGGACCAGCAGCCGGTCCGTTCCGTGGTGCGCGCGCCGCGCGCGATCACGGTGCCCGAGGGGGTCGGCTCGGCGCCGCTGCCCAAGCGGAGCAAGGTGCCGGGGGTGTCCCCGGGGCTCGCGGAGGGCGGCGAGGAGGCGGGCCGGAAGCGGCTCACGGCGTGGCTGCGGTCGGGGATCTCCGCGTACGAGGACCGCCACGACGACATGGCGGGCGACGCCACCTCGAAGCTCTCCCCGCATCTGCATTTCGGCACGATCGGTCCGGTGGAGGCGGCGACGCGGGCGCGGGCGGCGGGCGGCCCGGGCGCCGAGGCGTTCGTACGGCAGCTCGCCTGGCGGGACTTCCACCACCAGGTCCTCGCCGCGCGCCCGGCCGCGGCGCACGCCGACTACCGCTCCCAGGGCGACCGCTGGCGCACCGCCCGCTCGGCGCGCGAGGACATCGAGGCGTGGCAGGAGGGCCGTACGGGCTATCCGGTGGTGGACGCGGCGATGCGGCAGCTGGAGCACGAGGGCTGGATGCACAACCGGGCCCGGCTGATCGCGTCGTGCTTCCTCGTCAAGACGCTGTACGTCGACTGGCGGGTCGGGGCCCGGCACTTCCTGGACCTGCTGGTGGACGGGGACGTGGCGAACAATCAGCTGAACTGGCAGTGGATGGCGGGTACCGGCACCGACAGCCGGCCGAACCGGGTGCTCAATCCGCTGGCGCAGGCCGAACGGTACGACCGGGACGGCACCTATGTGCGGCGCTGGGTGCCGGAACTGGCCGGTCTGGAGGGCTCCGCCGTGCACCGGCCGTGGAAGCTGAAGGGCCTGGAGCGGGCCAAGTACGACTACCCCGATCCGATCGTCGAGCTGTCGGAGGGGCTCGCGCGGTTCAAGCGGGCGCGGGGTCTCGACTGATCTCCGGGTACAGCCGCCCGATCTGGAGCAGGGCCTCCGGCAGGGTCGTCGGGTGCAGTGCGCCCCGTACGCCGCGGCCGGCCCAGCCGGGCCCGCACAGCATCACGGCGGGTTTGCCGCGGGCGCCGCGCACGCCCCAGTGGGTCTCGGCCAGGTGGCGGGCCAGCGGCAGGCTCGCCGTGGAGCGGGCCTGCGCCCACAGCACGACGACGCGCGGACCGGTTCTGCGCACGGCGGCGGAGACCGCTTCGACGGGTACGGCGGCGCCGAACATCCTTTGCGGCACGCCGAGTTCGCCGAGGGCGGCGCTCAGCGCCTCCAGCGGCAGCACGTGCTGTTCGGCGGGCACGCAGGCCAGCACGAGCGGCGGCAGCGTGGACACGGGGGCGACGGGGACGGCCTGGTGCAGGGCGCGGGAGACGTGCCAGGACAGCAGGTGCTCGACCTCCACGTACCGGTCGCCCGCCTCCTCCCATTTGCGGCCCACCGCGTGCAGCACCGGCACCATCACGTCCTGCCAGGTGGGCACCAGGCCGTAGGTCCGCACGGCGTCGGAGAGCAGCCGGTGCACGGTGGGGGCGTCGAGCCGGGTCGCGGCGCGCGAGATGCCCCGGGTCAGGCGCTCCGGCGAGGCGGCAGTGAGGGGTCCGGCGGCGGCCAGGGGCTGTCGCGGCAGCTCCGCGGGGCCGGTCATCAGGCGTTTGCGGGCGAGGCGCGCGGCCTCCGCGGGCGGCAGGCCCGTCGTGGTGAGGCGGCACATCTCCTCGACGACCGCGACGTCGTCGTCCGTCCAGCGCCGGTGCCGCCCCTTGGACCGCTGGACGGGTCCCAGTCCGTAGCGCCGGTCCCAGCTGCGCAGCGTGGTCGGGGACACCCCGAGCCGCCGTGCGAGGGCTCCCGTGGTGACGCCGGGGCCTTCCTCCGACGGTTGCGCGTGCCGTGCGTCTCGCCCCTCGTCCATCGCCTCACGATACGACGCACAACCGATGCGGGTTGCCGGGTTGACGAAGTCGTTTCCAGGATGACCGGGCCACAGCCGGGCGTGGAGCCCGCATGCCCGGTCGTGGACGCCACGAGGTGAGTTCACGACCGTTTCCAGGAGTTGACGAGACATCGATGAGCACAGCGGTGCGGCGGCACGTACCCGATCCGCGCACGGCCTCGGATGCCGTCCTGGCGGACGGGATGGCGGCCGGTGACCCGGCGTGTCTCGCGGAGGTGTACCGGCGGTGGGGGCCGCTGGTGCACCGGCTCGCCGGACGGGCGCTCGGCGACGTCTGGGACGCCGACGACGTGGTGCAGCAGGTCTTTCTCGCCGCGTGGCGCGGACGTTCCGGCTACCGGCCCGAACTCGGCACCGCGGCCGCCTGGCTGACGGGCATCACCCGGCGCCGGATCGCGGACACGCTCGCTGCGCGCACCCGGCGCGCGGCCCTCGTCGAGCTCGCGGGCTCCCGGTACTCCGCCGAGGTGGCGTCCGTGGAGCCGGTGCTCGACCGGATCGTACTGACACAGGAACTGGCGAAGTTGCCGGTTCCCCAGCGCACCGTGCTGTGTCTGGCGTTCTACGAGGATCTGACCCAGCCGCAGATCGCCGAGCGCACCGGCTGGCCGTTGGGCACGGTCAAGAGCCACGCGCGGCGCGGTATGCAGCGGCTCAGCGTCCGCCTCGGGCTCGTCCGGGGGCAGGGCTGAGAAAAAATCGGCGAGGGAGTGCATCCGGAGACCGCGGAACCCGGGAAGTATCGGTTGCGCCTCGGAGGACTCCGGTGCCGCGCGGCCTCGGGTGGCCCGGACCCCGCCACCCAGACGGTCGCAGCGCGGCGGCCGCCGCCGGGGCCGCTCGCGTGGGCGAAAGCTCACGGCTAGGCTGGATGATCATGAATGCGCCTTCCGTCCAGTTCCGCGACGTTCCCGAGTCAGAGATCCCCCGCGCGCTGGCGCTCGCCTATCTCGTCTTCCACGAGACGCCCGAGAGCGACCAGCGGCGCCGGCACGAGAAGATGCTCGCCACCTGCCTGCGGATCGGCGCCTACGACGGTGCCGAGCTGGTGGGTTTCGCGGCCGCGCACCCCTTCGAGATGTCCGTGCCCGGCGGCGGTGAACTGGCCTGTCCCGGGCTGACGTTCGTATCGGTGGCACCGACGCACCGCCGGCGCGGGGTGCTGTCGGGAATGATCGGCGAACTCTTCACGCGCTGTGTCGCCCAGGGGGCGCCCCTCGTCGCCCTGTGGGCCTCGGAGGCGTCGATCTACGGGCGTTTCGGCTTCGGCCCCGGCACGTACGGGACGACGGTGGAGATCGACGCACGCCGTCCGCTGGCCCTGCGCATTCCGCCGGACCCCCGCCCCCTGCGCCTGGTCGACGCGGAGGCGGCGCCCGATGTGCTCGGCCCGTACTTCGAGGGGACCAGATCCCGTCGGGCGGGGCGGCTCGCGCGTACCAAGGACTGGTGGCACGAGGAGTGGCTGGCCGACAAGGACGAGGAGGACGCCGAGTTCTCGCCGGCGCGGGTGGTGGTGCTCGGCGAGCCGCCGGCCGGCTACGCGATCTACCGCACGAAGCAGGGCGACGCGGCGTCGCAGGCGAAGGGACTGGTGCGCCTGGACGAGCTGGAGGCGGACTCCCCGCAGGTCGCGGCGGCGCTGTGGACCTATCTGGCCGGGATCGACCTGACGGACCGGGTGCGGGCCTGGGGGCGTCCGGTCGACGATCCGCTGACGCTGTTCGCGGGCGATCCCGACCAGGTGCGGGTCACGGAGCAGTTCCCGGCGCTGTGGGTGCGGCTCGTCGACGTCCGTGCGGCGCTGGCCGCGCGCTCCTGGGCCGCGCCGGTGGACGTGGTGCTCGAGGTCCGCGACCCGCATCTGCCCGCCAACGAGGGGACGTTCCGGCTGATCGCGTCCCCGGACGGCTTCTCGTACGCCCCCACCGGGGACGCTCCCGACCTGACCCTCGATGCGCGCGATCTGGCGAGCGCCTTCATGCGGTCGGTGACCGTGCACGCGCTGGTGGCGGCGGGGCTGGTCACCGAGCACACGCCGGGCGCGGCGCCGATGTTCGACGCCGCGCTGTCCACCGGTTCGCTTCCGCACACGGCGGACGCGTTCTGAACTCCCGCCTCCAGGGCGGGGGTTCGGGTTCAGCGTGGGGTCAGCACTCCATTTTCCAGGTGTGCGAGTCGCCGCTGTCGTTGCCCCAGCCGTCGGAGGGGATCTCCTGGCCGGGCGCGAGACAGACCGTGCCGAGTCCGATCAGGCCCGGGTTCTCGTAGACCTGGACGTGGTCCTTGATGCCGGGTCCGGAGATACCGTGGTTGGCCCAGGAGGAGTCCTCGTCCTGGATGCCGGGCTCCCAGTCGTGGTCGTCGCCGGACCAGTTCCAGCGCATTCCGGTGTAGTTGGCGTCGGTCCAGGCGCAGAACTCGCCGCTGGGGCACTGGGCGGCGTACGCGGTGGTGGTGACGGCCGCGCCGCCGAGGGCGAGCGCGGCGGCGGCGAGCAGGGCGAGCGGATGCTTCACGGGGTTCCTCCGGTGGTGTCGGGCGTGGTGCGCAGGATGCGTGCGGACACGTCGAGCGCGTGGGTGCGCAGGTGGCGCCAGGCGGTCAGCTCGGATCGGTGCCGTTCGCGGACGGCGGTGAGGGAGCTGTGCCGGTAGGCGGCTTCGGGCTTGAGGTTGTTGACGACGGTCGAGACCCGGAACCAGCGCTTCTGATCGCCGTAGAGCGTGCGCTGGGCCGCGGCGAGGCAGCCGTCGGTGTGGGCACGGACGGGGATCCCGTTCGCCAGGGTCAGGGACAGTTCGGCGGGTGGCCGGCCGAACAGGGCGGCGGCGACCCGTTCTTCGTCGGCCGCGCTCCTCGCTCGCTGCCCGGGACGGGGCGGGGTGAGTCCCCGCTCGGTCAGACAGCGGTCGGTGAGCACCTGCTGCGCGGCTCGGACGGTGTCGTCCGGCGAGCGGTCCCGACCGCTCGGGCGGTTCGCGCAGCCGGCGAGCAGCAGGGCGCCCGTGACGAGCGCGAGCGGCCGGAGGAGGGGGCGGTGGATCATGGCCGGTTCAGCCCCGCCCACACCCCATGGTGTTGTCGCTGACGCCGTCGAATTTGCCGGCCCACTCCCAGTTCTCGGAGTAGTCGTCGCGCCGGATCTCCCGGTAGAGGCAGTTGGAAACGGTGTAACTGATCGCGTAGACGCTCTGGCCCACGCGGGATTCGAAGGACGCGGCACGGCGCTGAGTGCCGTTCTCCGCCTCCGCGTATCCGGGTGGCGCATAGCACCAGGCCTGGCCGTGCTGGCCGGGTTCGGTCCAGAAGCAGACCTGGCCGGGTCCTTTCACGGCCTGGGCGCCGGAGGCGGCCGGCAGGAGTGCGGCCGCGGCGGCGAGCAGCGCGACGGCGAATGCGGATCTGTGTTTCATGTGGGCGGCCCCGAGGTGGTCGTTCTCACTGTGCGTGACCACACTCCCCGCGCCCACCTGCCCTCACGCACGCATTCACCCGCGTCGGCGATTAGTCATTCATGTCATACCGACGCGGGTACGGGGGCCTCGGTGCGCGGCGCGAGACGGGCCATGCGCAGGGCGTCCACGGACTCGGCGAGGAGTTCGTACTCGGTGGTCTCGTCGCGGGTGGCGACCCGGACGAGGCGGCCGCCGGCCAGTTCCTCGGCGACGCGCTCCTGGTGCTCGGTGTCCGCGCACCAGGCCCGCAGCAGGGACGGCACGTCGGGGGCGTCGTCGGCGAGCGGCATCAGGGCACCCTCGGGCAGATGCGGCAGGTCGGGCCGCGGGTCGAGGCGCTCGGCGATCCAGGTGGCACGGTCGCGCAGCCACCACAGGGCGAGGGGGAGGGTCGGGGCACGGTAGGTACCGAGCGGGACACCCACGCGCTGTCCTCCGCATATTCCGTATGCGGTGACATGGCACAGGAATTCGTCGTGCACGATCTCCCCCATTGCCTGGCGCCATTGATCACTTACGCGGTGGCGCGTGATCAGTTATCGACCCGTACGACGGGAGTGGCCGGTCAATGGGTCTTCCGGCTACCTCGGCCCGCCGATTCCGCACAATGTTCAACCGTCCCACTTGTCGAGTATCGGCACTCGCCGCTCGCTGTCACCACGCTTTTCACGCCAGTCTTCCGGCATATTCGCGGGCTCCGTTGGCCGAAAGGCGCCAGGTCGACGACACTGCACACCATGCACTCACATGACCTACTCATTGACGGTTACAACCGCATTAAGGAAGAGGTCCACGGGGTCGTCGGCGGGCTTTCTCCGGAGCAGTTGCAGGCGCGTCCCGGCGAGGGGGCGAATTCCATCACCTGGCTGATCTGGCATCTCACGCGTGTGCAGGACGACCATGTCGCCGACGCGGCCGGGACCGACCAGGTGTGGCTCGCGCGGGGCTGGGCCGCGCGCTTCGATCTGCCGCTCGCGGAGACGGACACCGGGTACGGGCACACGGCGAAGGAGGTCGGCCAGGTGCGCGTCGCCTCCGGCGAGCTGCTGCTCGACTACTACGACGCGGTGCACGAGCAGACCCTGCGCTACCTCTCCGGCCTCACCGACGCCGATCTGGACCGGATCGTCGACGAGGGCTGGGATCCGCCGGTCACGCTGGGGGCACGCCTGGTGAGCGTGCTCTCGGACGATCTGCAGCACGTGGGGCAGGCGGCGTACGCCCGCGGACTGCTCTGAACGATCCACCGCCCCGGGGCCGCGAGCCCCGGTCCACGTCGGCGCCGGACCTCTCGTCCGGCGCCGTTCTCGTGGGCGGCGAACTCCTCTTGCCTCCACAGGTCTTGACAACGCGAATGGTCTGGACCAGCTTTGGCGCACGACATCGGTGGCCACCGTCGTCCACATCCGCCCTACTCCTCTCCCCCGGAGGCATTCTGTGGACCGTGCTCGTCATGGCAGACCCGGCGCGCCCAGGCGCCTTGCCGCCGCACTCGCCGTCACCTCGGCGGCGGCGCTCGGCGTGACGGCGCTCGCCGCCCCCGCGCAGGCCGCCGACGTCAACGTCGCCAAGAACGCCGGCTTCGAGTCGGACCTGAGCAACTGGACCTGTACCGCGGGCAGCGGTGCGACCGTCTCGTCCCCCGTGCACGGCGGCGCCAAGGCGCTCAAGGCCACACCGGCGGGCCAGGACACGGCCCAGTGCACGCAGACCGTCGCGGTGAAGCCCAACTCGACGTACAGCCTGAGCAGTTGGGTGCAGGGCAGCTATGTGTACCTCGGCGCGAGCGGCACCGGCACCACCGACGTGTCGACCTGGACGCCGGGCGCCTCGTCCTGGCAGCAGCTGACCACCAGCTTCAAGACCGGCGCGAACACGACGTCCGTCACGATCTACACGCACGGCTGGTACGGGCAGGGCGCCTACTACGTCGACGACGTGAACGTCTTTGGCCCCGACGGGGGCGGCGGCAGCGACCCGGTGCAGATCCCGGGCACGCCGGCCGGGCTCGCGGCGGGCGCGACCACGTCCTCCTCGGTGGACCTGTCCTGGACGCCGGTCTCCGGTGCGACCGGGTACAACGTGTACCGGGGCGGCACGAAGGTCGCCTCGACCACAGGCGCCTCGGCGACGGTCACCGGCCTGAGCGCCGACACCGCGTACAGCTTCCAGGTCAGTGCCACGAACGCGGCCGGCGAGTCCGCCAAGTCGACCGCGGTGAGCGCGCGCACCGCCACGACCGGGGGCGGGAACCCCGGCGGCGGCACCGTGCCCAAGCACGCGCTGACCGGCTACTGGCAAAACTTCGACAACGGCGCGACCGTGCAGAAGCTGCGCGACGTCTCCTCGCAGTACGACATCATCGCGGTGTCCTTCGCCGACGCGACGACCACGCCCGGCCAGATCACCTTCAACTTGGACCCGGCCGTCGGCTACTCCTCCGCGGCCGACTTCAAGGCGGACATCGCGGCCAAGCACACGGCGGGCAAGTCCGTGATCCTGTCGGTCGGCGGTGAGAAGGGCAGCATCTCGGTCAACAGCGACGCCTCCGCGACGGCGTTCGCCAACAGCGCGTACGCACTCATGCAGGAGTACGGCTTCGACGGCGTCGACATCGACCTGGAGAACGGCCTCAACTCCACCTACATGACGAAGGCGCTGCGGGCCCTCGCGGCGAAGGCGGGCTCCAAGTTCGTCCTGACGATGGCGCCGCAGACCATCGACATGCAGTCCACGTCCGGCGAGTACTTCAAGACGGCGCTGAACGTGAAGGACATCCTCACGGTCGTCAACATGCAGTACTACAACAGCGGTTCGATGCTCGGCTGCGACGGCAAGGTCTACAGCCAGGGATCGGTGGACTTCCTCACCGCGCTCGCCTGCATCCAGCTGGAGGGCGGTCTCGACCCGTCGCAGGTCGGGCTCGGCGTCCCGGCCTCCACGCGCGGGGCGGGCAGCGGCTATGTGGACCCGTCCGTGGTGAACAACGCGCTCGACTGCCTCACCCGGGGCACGGGGTGCGGCTCGTTCAAGCCCGCGAAGACCTACCCGGGGCTGCGCGGCGCGATGACCTGGTCCACGAACTGGGACGCCACGGCCGGTAACGCCTGGTCCAACTCCGTGGGACCAAAGGTGCACGGCCTGCCGTAGGCACGCTGCCGGACCAGCCCCGACAGGCCTGACACATGGGCCTGTCGGGGCTTCCGTCGTGCTCGCTCCTAGCCGCCCATGAAGAGCATCGTGCCGTCGGGTCCGAATGCCTCGAGGCGGGCCCCGTGCTCGACGGTGCGGCTGACCGTGCAGTGCTTCTCGTGGGTCAGCCGGATGCCGCGCTCCAGGGCCTCGGCCGCGGCCGTGTCGCCGTCCGGCAGCGTGATCTCGTAGGAGACCCGGAAGGTGCCGACGCGGCCGTCGTCCTCGGGGCGGGAGACGGACTCGACGGTGATGCGCAGGTCCTCGTGGGGAACGGTCCGGGCGGTGCGGTCCACGACGAGCCCCCCGCAGCCGCCGAGCGCCGCGAGGAGCAGTTCGACGGGGGTGAAGGAGGGCTGGGAGCCCGGCACGTCGGCGGGGGCCATGCGGACCTCGGCCCCCCGGTCGTTGCGCGCGGTCCAGTCGCGTTCGCCATTGCGTACGGTTTCGATGCGGTAGTCGGCCATGGCGGAACCGTAACCAGGCTCAGGGCGTCTGCACGTCGCCACGCGTGATGGAGGCGACCGTGTCGCGGTGGGCGAAGTCGCCCGGCGGAATGCCCGGGTGATGCCCCGGCAGCGGGGCGACGGGCGCCGCGACGGGCCCGAGCGTGAGCCGGGAGACGATCCGGTAGCGGTCGCCCCGGTAGAGCGAATGGACGTACTCGACGGGCCGGCCCCCGGTGTCCGAGGTGAGACGCTCGACGAGGAGCGCCGGGGACAGCTCGGGCACCTCCAGCAGATCGGCCTCGGCGCGGGTGACCACCGTGGGCTCGATGGCCTGCACCGCTTCCTGGACGTGGACGTCGTGGTGGTCGCGCAAGTGCTCGTAGAGGTCGCCGTCCTCCAGTTCCTGGGCGCTGAGGCCCGGGACGAGGTCGGCGCGGATGTGCAGGTGCTCGATGGCCATCGGCGCTCCGTCGACGAGGCGGAGCCGGGCCACGTACACGATCTGCGCGGCGGGCGACAGGCGCAGCTTGCGGCCGACGCGGGCGCCCGCCGGGATCGTGGTGAACTCCAGGAGCCGGCTCGACCAGGCGCCGGACGCCTGCGGGAGCGTCAGCCCCGTGTCCTGCGGGACGAGTTCCTGGGTGATCTTCTCCGGGGCGACGAACATGCCCCGCCCGTGTTCGCGAACGAGAAGTCCGGCGGCGACGAGCTCGTCGACGGCCGCGCGCAGCGTGGGGCGGGAGACGCCGAGACTCGCGCACAACGCCCGCTCGGACGGGATCGCGTCGCCGGGACGGTGGGACTCGATCAGTTCGAGGATGTGATCGCGCACCCGCTCCCGCTTGAGCACCGCGCCGTGCGCATCCCCCCGCGCGTCCTTCACGTTCTTCTCCCTCGCATGCATACAACCAGTTGCCTTACCAGTTGACCACGCAGGCACGGAGATCGCCAAGCAATCCCCTAACTGCCCATATTTTTCCAGGGGGTTGACGTGCTCAATGGTCTATGCCAGCTTTCTGCCTCATCAGAGGTCACCTGACCAGTTGCCAACTGGTCAGGTCCGTCCCCCAGAGGTGAACCGTGAAGCTCCGTTTCCTCGCCGGTCTGTCCGCGTTCGTCGCGGTCGCCGGGCTCAGCGCCTGCAGCAGTTCGTCCGGCTCCGACGGAGGAGACGCGGCCGGCGGGCGCACCAGGATCGACGTGTGGCTGATGCGTGACAGCGTGTCGGCCGCCTTCCAGAAGGATTTCGTCAAGGGCTTCGAGGCCGCGCATCCCGACATCGACGTACGGGTGCAGATCCAGGAGTGGGACGGCATCGGCGGGAAGATCACCGCGGCCCTCGCCAGCAACGACGCGCCCGACGTGATCGAGAGCGGCAACACGCAGGTCGCACAGTTCGCGCAGAGCGGCGGGCTGACCGACCTGAGCGGCAAGGTCGACGATCTCGGCGGCAAGGACTGGCTGAAGGGGCTCGCCGAGCCGGGCGCGTACGAGGGCAAGCAGTACGGCATCCCGTACTACGCCGCGAACCGGGTGGTCATCTACCGCAAGGACCTGTTCGAGAAGGCCGGTGTCGACGCCTCCGCGATCAAGACGCGGGACCAGTGGGTCACGGCGACCCGCAAGCTGAACAAGGGCAAGCAGCAGGGCATCTACCTGCCGGGCCAGAACTGGTACACGTACGCGGGCTTCGTCTGGGACGAGGGCGGCGACCTCGCCGAAGAGTCCGGCGGCAAGTGGCAGGGATCCCTGGACACGCCCGAGGCACAGCGGGCGATGGCCTTCTACAAGAAGCTGCAGGCGCTCGGCAAGGGCCCCAAGGACTCCGACGAGGCACAGCCCCCGCAGGCCGAGGTGATGGCGAAGGGCGAGGTCGCGCAGGTGATCTCCACGCCGGGCGGCGCGAACGTCGTCGCCCAGAACAACCCGGAGCTCAAGGACGAGCTGGGCTTCTTCCCGATCCCCGGCAAGACGGCCGACACACCGGGAGCGGTGTTCACGGGCGGCTCGGACCTGGTGATCCCGACGGTGGCCAAGCACCAGGACGAGGCGTACACGTTCGTCAAGGCGCTGACGGGTGACGCCTGGCAGAAGAAGCTCGCGGTCGCCATGAGCTACGTGCCGAACAGAACGACGCTGGCGAGTGCGGTCTCCGCCGACCCGGGGGCCTCCGCGATGGCGGTGGGCGCGGCCGTCGGGCACGCGACGCCGAACACGCCGGGCTGGGCCGCGGTCGAGGCGAAGAACCCGATCAAGGACTACCTCACGGCGGTGCTGACCGGCGGTGATCCGGCCGGTGAGGCGAAGAAGGCGTCCGAGGCGATCACGTCGGCGATGAACTCCGGTTCCTGACGCCCCTCCCCTGCCCCGGCGTCCTCGCCGCCTCCCGTCTCACCGAAAGGAGTGTGCGCCGTGTCGGTCGTCCGTGAGCGGACCGCGCCCCGCCGCCCTCTGTCCCGGCCGGCCCGGCGCCCACCGGGCCCTCCCCGCCGCCCCACCATGTCCGGCGGCTGGCCGTACCTGCTGGTCGCCCCCACCGTCCTCGGCATGCTGTATCTGCTCGTGTACCCGCTGGCCCGGACGGTCCTGATCTCCTTCCAGGACTTCGGACTGCGTCAACTCATCCTGGGTGACGCGCACTTCGTGGGCTTCGACAACTACACGACCCTGCTCACCGATCCGCGCTTCTGGACGGTGGTGCGCCGCACGTTCCTGTTCATGGCCGTCAATGTCGCGCTCATCATGGTGCTCTCGACGCTGGTGGCGCTCATGATCGAGCGGCTCGGCCGGTTCGGGCGCACCGCGGTGCTCAGCGCGCTGGTGCTGGCCTGGGCGATGCCGGTGGTGGCCGCGACGACCGTGTTCCAGTGGCTGTTCCACTCGGAGTTCGGCATCGTCAACCATGCCCTGACCGGGCTCGGGTTCACGTCCTTCGAGGGCTATCCCTGGCTGGCGCACGGCTCGGCGGCGTTCGCGATCCTGGTGACGCTGGTGGTGTGGCAGTCGGTGCCGTTCGCGGCGATCACCCTGTACTCGGCGCTGACCACCGTGCCGGCCGAACTGTACGAGGCCGCGCGGATCGACGGCGCGTCGGGACCGCGGATCTTCCGGTCGATCACGCTGCCGATCGTGCGGCCGATCTTCATGCTGGTGCTCTCCCTCGAGGTCATCTGGACGTTCAAGGCGTTCACGCAGATCTGGGTGATGACCCGGGGCGGCCCGGGCGACGCGACGACGATCCTGCCCGTGTACGCGGTGCAGACCGCGCTCGCCCAGCAGCGCTACGACCTGGGCTCCGCGGCGTCCATGGTCACCGTGCTGCTGATGTCCGGGGTGCTCGTCGCCTACTTCCGGCAGATGTTCCGACAGGAGACCGAGCTGTGAGCACGCCGCGCGCACTGCGCCGCCTCCCGCTGAACGTCGCCGCGACCGTCACGGTCGTCGTGTGCCTGTTCCCCGTGTACTGGATGGTCACCACGGCCTTCAAGCCGTCGCGTGACATCCAGTCCGACAACCCTCAGCTGCTACCGCAGAGCTGGACCCTCGACCACTTCCGGCGGGCGATCGACGCGGACGGGTTCGGGCTGTTCTGGCGCAACAGCGTGCTGGTCACGCTCGGCGCGGTGGCACTCGCGCTGCTCGTGGCGCTCGGCGCGTCGTTCGCCGTGGCGCGGATGCGCTGGCGCGGTCGGCGGCAGTTCATGCTGATGGTGTTCGTCGCGCAGATGGCGCCGTGGGAATCGCTGATCATCCCCGTGTACATCATCTCGCGGGACACCGGAATGCTGGACCGGCTGCCCACCCTGACCCTCGTCTACTTCATGATGACGCTGCCGTTCACGATCGTGGTGCTGCGCGGCTTCATCGCGACGATTCCCCAGGAGCTGGAGGAATCGGCGCAGGTCGACGGCTGTACGCGGGTCGGGGCGTTCCGCCACATCGCGTTCCCGCTGCTCGCGCCCGGCCTGATGGCGACGTCGCTGTTCGGCTACATCACGGCGTGGAACGAGTTCGCGTACGCCAACTTCCTCATCATCAAGGAGCAGGACCACCGGACGCTGCCGGTGTGGCTGTCCTCGTTCCACAACACGTTCGGCACCGACTGGGGCGCCACGATGGCCGCCTCCACCCTGTTCGCGCTGCCCGCCCTGGCGATCTTCCTGCTGCTCCAGCGGCATGTGACGTCGGGTTTCGCGGCCGGCGCCGTCAAGGGCTGACGCCCTCGCCTCGGAGGTTCCCCGTGCCCGCACCCCTGCCCGCACTCGTCCCCCTCCCCACCCAACTCACCCATCGACCGGGCCACTTCACCCTGTCGGCGGAGACCGCGGTCCGGGTCTCCCCCGGCGCCGCGGCCGCCGCCGATCTGCTCCGCACCCTCCTCGCACCCGCCACCGGACTGCCGCTGCCCGCCTCGCCCGACGGCGCGTTCGTGCTCGCGCTCGATCCGGATCTCGGCGGTCTGGGCGCCGAGGGGTACGGCCTGACGGTCGCGCCGGACGCGGTCCTGCTGCGCGCCGCGCACCTCACGGGCCTGCTGCGCGGCATCCAGACGGTACGTCAGCTGCTGCCCGTCGAAGCGCTCTCGGACACGGCTCGGCCCGGCGTCGCGTGGCGGCTGCCCTGCGTCGAGATCACGGATGTGCCCCGGCACTCCTGGCGCGGCTTCATGCTGGACGTGGCCCGGCACTTCCAGCCGGTGTCCGTCCTGCGCCGCACCGTCGATCTGCTCGCCCTGCACAAGCTCAACGTGCTGCATCTGCATCTCACCGACGATCAGGGGTGGCGGATGCCGGTCGCGGCCTATCCGCTGCTGACCGAGATCGGCGGACGCCGCGCCGGTCCCGTCCCGCACGAAGGGGCCTACACCCGCGCGGAGTTGCGGGGGCTCGTCGCGTACGCCGCCGCGCGCGGTGTCACCGTGGTCCCGGAGATCGAGATGCCGGGCCATGCGCGGGCCGCGCTCGCCGCGTATCCGGAGCTCGGCAACGTCCCCGGGCGGCGGCTCGACGTGTGGCCGCTCTGGGGCGTGTGCGACACGGTGTTCGGCGTCCACGAGCCGGTCCTCGACTTCTGCCGCACCGTCCTCGACGAGGTCGTCGACGTCTTCCCGTCGCCCTACGTCCACATCGGCGGCGACGAGTGCCCCACCGACGAGTGGGCGGCGAGCCCGGTGGCGCGGGACCGGGCCGCCGCCGAGGGGCTGGCCCACACGGACGCGCTGCGGGACTGGTTCCTCGGCCGGATCGGTGCCCATCTCCTGGAACGCGGGCGCACTCCGGTGGTGTGGGCCGAGACGGGCGAGGGGCTGCCGACGGAGTTCGCGGTGATGACCTGGCGCGACCCCGAGCACACCCGGATCGCGCTGAAGCGCGGCCATCCCGTGATCAGCTGCCAGCACCGGGCCTCGTACCTGGACTACGCGCAGACCGACTCCACCGACGAGCCGCACGCGGAGCCGGGTCTGGTCGTCGATCTGCGCACGGTGCACGCGCACGAGCCGCCGACGGACCCGGACGCCTCGGGCCGACTCCTCGGTGCGCAGGCCCAGTTGTGGACCGAGTACGCCCCCACGGTCGACCACATCGACCGCAGGATCTTCCCCCGTCTGTCCGCGCTCGCCGACCGCGCCTGGCACGGTTCCCCGTCCTGGCCGGACTTCCGCGTCCGGCTCGAGGCGCACGGCGCCCGGCTCGCCGCGCTCGGCGTGCGGCACGGACCGCTCGACCCGTACGTCCCCAACCCCCACGGTTCCGGAAGGGAACAGTCATGAGAAGGCTCCCGAAGACGAACAGGAAGAACAGGACGACCGGCTCACCCAGGGCGAGAACCGCACTCGCCTGCGCCGTCGCCGGCGCGCTCGGCTGCGTGAGCCTGCTCGCGCTCCCGCAGGGCGCGGTCGCGGCCGACGGCGCCCTGAGCGTGCAGTACCACACGGGCAGCACCGGCAGCGACCAGGCGGAACCCTGGCTGAAGGTGCGCAACACCGGCTCCTCCGCCGTCGCCCTGAGCAACGTGAAGCTCCGCTACTACTTCAAGGCCGACTCGGCGAGCGCGAGTTATCGCTTCGCCTGCTCGTGGGCGGTGAAGGGGTGCGCCCGCGTGACCGGCACCTTCGGCACCCTCGCCCACCCGACCGCGACCGCCGACCGGTACCTGGAGATCGGCTTCACGTCCGACGCGGGCACGCTCGCCGCCGGCGCCGACTCGGGCGATCTGCAACTGCGCTTCTACCGCTCCGACTGGCAGCCGCTGAACCAGGCCGACGACTACTCGTTCGGCGCCGCGCAGAGCGCGTACGGGAACTGGTCGAAGGTGACCGCGCAACTCGGCGGTGCCACGGTGTGGGGCACGGCCCCCGAGGGCAACGACCCGACGGATCCCACGGACCCGACCGACCCCACCGACCCGCCGGGCGACGGAGCGACCCTCTTCGACGACTTCTCCTACACGGCGTACAACGACCCGCGGATCGCGGCCAACGGCTGGACGGTGCGCTCCAACTCCGGCGGGCCCGGTGTGCCGGGGGCGACCTGGGCGCCGGAGAAGGTGACGTTCCCGGTCGCGTCGGGCAACACGGTGATGAACCTGGAGACGTCGACGTCGGGCACCGGCGAGAGCACGAAGCAGACCGAAGTGCTCACCAAGGCCACCAAGTTCAAGAACGGCACCTACGCGGCGCGGGTGAAGTTCGCGGACGCGCCGAAGAGCGGGCCCGACGGGGACCACCTCGTCCAGACGTTCTTCACCATCAACGACCTCAAGGCGCCGATGGCCGACGACTACGCCGAGTACGACTTCGAGTACCTGCCCAACGGCGGCTGGGGCGAGCCGTCGAACATCCTCTACACGACCTCCTGGGAGACCTACAACCCGGATCCGTGGCAGGCGGTGAACCAGCACACGGAGAGCCGGCAGAGCTACAACGGCTGGCACGACCTGGTCGTCACCATCGACAACAGCTCCATCAAGTACTACGTCGACGGGCAGCCGTTCGGCACCCATGACGCGCAGTACCTGCCGGAGCGGCCGATGTCGATCAACTTCAACCAGTGGCTGATCGACCTGGCCGGCAACACGAGCACCAGTGCGCGCGCCTACGACCAGCAGGTCGACTACGTGCTGCACGTCAAGGACCAGGTGCTCACCCCGGCACAGGTCGCGGCGAAGGTGGCCGCCTACCGCTCGGCGGGCACGGCGTTCGAGGACACCGTGCCGTCGGCATGAGCTGACCGGGGGACGGGGAGTCCGCGCGCCCCACACGCCCGGACTCCCCGGTGGTGCTCCCCCACCTCTGGCGGCCGGCCCGGGAGTCGGCTGCGGCCGCCGCGGGCCAGATTCTGCCGGGCGGCGGCCGGGATCTCATCCCGCACCCCCGGCTTTAGGTAACCTTGTGTGTTGAATCAGTGGCGAAAAGTGACGGAGGCGGGACGTCAGGACCCTTGCGGCGCACCGGAGTTGCTGTCGCGAACAGGCCTGTCTGGCGTGATCGCTCCGTCTCAACTAAGGCCGGAAGTCTGCCCCGCCTCCTGTCCGGGCAAGCGCTTGCCACAGTGCGCGCAGTAGCGCGCGGCGGCGTCGTCGGTGACCCGGCCGCACTCCTCGCAGACGCGCGGCAGCAGACAGGGCGCCTCGCCGCCCTCCGCGGCGACCGGGGCCGCGGCCCGGCGGATGGTCATGCCGGGCCGCCTGCGGTGCGCCGTGAGATAGACAAGACCGTCCTCGCCCGCGCTGACCGCGCGCTCCTCGCCACGCGGCACGAACAGCAGCGTTCCCGGCACCAGCGCCTCCTCCGCGCCCGCCCGCCACAGCGTGCCGCCGCCCTCGGCGATGTAGAGCAGCACGTCGAGGTCGGGCTCGACGTGCGGCGTGCCGCGGGTGTCCGCCGGCAGCCGGACGAGGTTGGCGTCCAGTTGCCGGGCCGCGCCGTCGAGGCGCCAGAGCGCTCCGGTGGCGCCGGGGTCCGCGGCGGCGATGACGTCGGTGAGGGTGACGTGGGCGGCGGGCATCGTGTCGTACTCCTCCGTGGGGTTCGGGCCACCCGCAGCCTACGGAGTTCGCTGCCGCGCAGCACTCCGGCCGGCCCGCGGCGGTCAAGAGCCGTCGAGGAAGGCGATCACCGGGGGTGTCGCCACGTCGGCGTACTCCTCGAAGTAGGCGTGCCGGCCGCCGGGGATCAGCAGCAGCCGGGCGCCGGGGACGCGGTCGGCCAGCAGCGGGGCGTTGGCCGTCGGGTTGAAGTCGTCGTCGGTGCCGTGCACGACGAGGGTGGGCGCGGCGATCCGGGGCAGCGCGTCCCAGGCGTCGTGCCGGGCGCTGGCGCGCAGATGGCGGCGGCGGGCGTGCGGGGGCATCGCCGGGTCGCCGAGGGTGTGGAACGGGCCGGGGTGCGTGGCGGTGTACGCGGGTGTGTACATGAGGTCGAGGAGTGCGGCGCGGGCCGCGTCCGGGTCGGGGTCGGCGAGGGCCTTGCGGACTGCGGGACCGCGCTCGACGCCGTGCGGCGCGCCCGGTGACGTGCAGCCGAGGACGAGGCGGTCGACGCGCCCGGGATGGTCGGCGGCCAGCCACTGGGCGACGCGGCCGCCCATCGACGTCCCGTAGACGTGGGCCCGGTCGACGCCGGCGGCGTCGAGGACGGCGACGGCGTCCCGCGCGAAGTTCTCCGTGCTGTACGTGTCGGTGTCCGGGGCGTCGCTGTCGCCGGTGCCGCGCCAGTCCATGGCGACGGTGGTGAAGCGTGCGGCGAAGCGGTCGCGCACGGGATCCCACCAGCGGTGATGGTTCGACTGGCCGGCCAGCAGCAACAGCGGGGCGCCGGTGCCGCGTACGTCGTAGTGGAGTGCGGCGCCGTCGGCCGCGTGTGCGTGGGGCATGGTCGTGGATTCTCCCTCATCGCAACTCCCTCTGTTCAAACGGTGGACTCCACAACATCACTCTGCAATTCTCCAACAACTGAACGCAAGAAAACGATGGTGATCCTTCACTTCACTCGCCTCATTCGCTTCACCGCGCCGGCGGGCGCGGGGACAGGGGAGTCATGATCGGACAGTTCGTGCCGAGATCCGGCAGACGCAGAGCGGGGGGTGGATGGCGTGCCTTCGCGGTGACGGTGCTCGCCCTCACCCTGGCGCTCCTCGGTCTGCCGGCTGTGTCGGCGCAGGCCGCGGGCGGGCCGAATCTCGCCGCGGGTGCCACCGCGAAGGCGAGCAGCGCCAAGGCGGACTACGGCGCGGGGAACGTCTCGGACGGCAACGCCTCGACGTACTGGGAGAGTTCGGGTTCCGGCTTCCCGCAGTGGGTGCAGGTCGACCTGGGGACGGCGGCGCGCGTCGACGAGGTGGTGCTGCGGCTGCCGGCCGCGTGGGAGAGCCGCACGCAGACGCTGTCGGTGCAGGGCAGCGCGGACGGGCAGACCTTCGACACCTTGAAGGCGTCGGCGCAGTACTCCTTCGCGCAGGGGTCGTCGAACACCGTGACGGTGTCGTTCGGCGCGACGCAGACCCGCTATGTGCGTGTCGTGGTCACGGCCAACTCGGGTTGGCAGGCTGCCCAGTTGTCGGAGCTGGAGGTGCACGGCAGCAGCGATTCCTCGGCGAATCTGGCGCGCGGCCGCACGTTCACGGCCAGCTCCGCGACGCAGACGTATCTCGCGGCGAACGCCGGTGACGGCAACGCCGCCACCTACTGGGAGAGCCAGAACAACGCGCTGCCGCAGTGGGTCCAGGTGGACCTGGGCGCGTCGGTGCAGGTGAACCGGGTGGTGCTGCGGCTGCCGTCGACGTGGGAGACCCGCTCGCAGACGCTGACGCTGCAGAGCAGCACGAACGGCAGCGACTTCTCGGACCTGGTCGCGTCGAAGGCGTACGAGTTCAACGCGGCGAACGGGCAGGCGCAGACGCTGACCTTCAACACGGTGACGACGCGCTATGTGCGGGTGAAGGTCACCGGGAACACGGTGCAACAGGCCGGTCAGCTCTCCGAGTTGGAGGTGTACGGGCCGACGAGTGGTGACACGACGGCGCCGTCCGCGCCCGGCTCCCTCGCGTACACCGAGCCCGCGACCGGGCAGATCAAGCTGACGTGGAAGGCGGCGACCGACAACGTCAAGGTCACCGGCTACGACATCTACGCCAACAACCAGCTGCGCGCCTCGGTCGACGGCGACACGCTCACGTACACGGACAACCAGCCCGCGTCGTCGACCCTCACCTACTACGTGCGGGCCAAGGACGCGGCGGGCAACCAGTCGGCGAACAGCAACTCCGTGACGCGGACCGGGGCTTCGGGCGACACCCAGGCGCCGACCGCGCCGTCGAACCTCGCCTTCACGGAGGCCACGGCGGGCCAGGTGAAGCTGGTCTGGGGCGCCTCGACCGACAACGTGAAGGTCACGGGCTACGACATCTATGCGAACGGTTCGCTGCTGAAGTCGGTGGCCGGTGACGTCACGACGTACACGGACACGCAGCCGCAGTCGGCGACGGTCACCTACACGGTGCGCGCGAAGGACGCGGCGGGCAATGCGTCGGCCGCCAGCAACTCCGTGACCCGCAACGGCTCGACGTCCAACGACGCGAACCTCGCGGTGGGCAAGCCGGTGTCGGCCTCCTCCTCGACCTTCACCTACGTCGCCGAGAACGCGGTGGACGACGACACCAGCACCTACTGGGAGGGCGCCGCCGGGGCGTATCCGGGGACGCTGACCGTCAAGCTGGGCTCCAACGCGGACCTGTCGTCGGTCGTGGTGAAGCTCAACCCGGACGCGGCCTGGTCGGCGCGGACGCAGAAGATCGAGGTGCTCGGCCGCGAGCAGAAGGCGTCGGGCTTCACGACGCTGGTGGCGGCGAAGGACTACTCCTTCTCCCCCGCGAGCGGCAACAAGGTGAGCATCCCGGTGAGCGGGCGCGTCGCGGACGTGCGCCTCTCCATCACCGCCAACTCCGGCTCCTCCGGCGGGCAGGTGGCGGAGTTCCAGGTCCTCGGCGCTCCGGCGCCCAACCCGGACCTCGTGGTCACGGGGATCACGTCGAAGCCGGACGCACCCGTCGAGTCGGACAAGATCACGCTGTCGGCGACCGTCCGCAACGCGGGCACGCAGGCCGCCGACGCCACCGACCTCGACTTCCTGCTCGGTTCGCAGAAGGTCGGCACCGCTTCCGTCGGCGCGCTCGCGGCGGGCGCCTCGGCGACCGTCAGCGCGGACATCGGGGCGCGTGACGCGGGCACGTACACGGTCGGCGCGGTCGTCGACCCGAGCGGCCTGGTGATCGAGCAGAACGAGGGCAACAACAGCTACACCAGCCCGACGTCGTTGGTCGTCAAGCCGGTGACGAGCGCGGACCTGGTGGCCTCGCCGGTGGCGTGGTCGCCGAGCGCGCCCGCGGAGGGCGACACGGTCAACTTCACCGTCGCCATCAAGAACCAGGGGAACCAGGCCAGTTCGAGCAGCGCGCACGGCGTCACGCTGACCGTGACCGACTCCGACGGCACGGTCGTCAAGACGCTCACGGGTTCGGCGAGCGGCGCGATCGCGGCCGGGAGCACCACGGACCCGGTCAAGCTGGGCAGCTGGACGGCGGGCAAGGGCAAGTTCACGGTGAAGACGGTGATCGCCGACGACGCCAACGAGCTGGCCGTCAAGCGCGCCAACAACACCTCGTCGCAGCCGCTGTTCGTGGGGCGCGGCGCCAGCATGCCGTACGACATGTACGAGGCGGAGGACGGCACCGCGGGCGGCGGCGCGAAGTCCGTCGGCCCGAACCGCACCGTCGGTGACCTGGCGGGCGAGGCGTCCGGCCGCAAGGCCGTCACCCTCGGCTCGACCGGTTCGTACGTGGAGTGGACGACGAAGGCGGCGACGAACACCCTCGTCACCCGCTTCTCGATGCCGGACTCGGCCGGTGGCGGCGGGACGAACTCGACGCTGAACGTCTACGTCGACGGCACGTTCCTCAAGGCCATCGACCTGTCGTCGAAGTACGCGTGGCTGTACGGGAACGAGACCGGGCCCGGCAACACGCCGAGCGCGGGCGGGCCGCGGCACATCTACGACGAGGCGAACCTGCTGCTCGGCACGACCGTGCCGAAGGGCAGCAAGATCCGGCTCCAGAAGGACGCCGCGAACGGGTCCACGTACACGATCGACTACGTCAACCTGGAGGAGGCCACCCAGCTGCCCAACCCGGACCCGGCGACGTACACCGTGCCGACCGGTTTCTCGCAGCAGGCCGTGCAGGACGCCCTGGACAAGGTGCGGATGGACACGACGGGCAAGCTCGTCGGCGTCTATCTGCCGGCCGGTGACTACGAGACGTCGAACAAGTTCCAGGTGTACGGCAAGGCCGTGAAGGTCGTCGGCGCGGGTCCCTGGTTCACCCGGTTCCACACGCCGTCGTCGCAGGAGAACACCGACGCGGGCTTCCGCGCGGAGGCGAGCGCCAACGGGTCGACGTTCGCGCACTTCTCCTTCTTCGGCAACTACACCTCGCGGATCGACGGTCCTGGCAAGGTCTTCGACTTCTCGAACGTCGCGGACATCACCATCGACGACATCTGGAACGAGCACACGGTGTGCCTGTACTGGGGCGCCAACACCGACCGGGTCACGATCAAGAACTCCCGGATCCGGGACACGTTCGCCGACGGCGTCAACATGACGAACGGCTCGACGGACAACCACGTCGTCAACAACGAGGCGCGGTCGACCGGTGACGACAGCTTCGCGCTGTTCTCGGCGATCGACGCGGGCGGCGCGGACGAGAAGAACAACGTGTACGAGAACCTGACGTCGCTGCTCACCTGGCGGGCCGCCGGTATCGCGGTCTACGGCGGGTACGACAACACGTTCCGCAACATCCTCATCGCGGACACCCTCGTCTACTCCGGTGTCACGATCAGCTCGCTGGACTTCGGCTACCCGATGAACGGCTTCGGCACGGGCCCGACGAAACTGGAGAACACCTCGATCGTCCGCTCCGGCGGGCACTTCTGGGGCGGGCAGACCTTCCCGGGGATCTGGATGTTCTCGGCGTCCAAGGTGTTCCAGGGCATCCGCGTCAACGACGTGGACATCCTCGACCCGACGTACAGCGGCATCATGTTCCAGACCAACTACGTGGGAGGCCAGCCGCAGTTCCCGATCAAGGACACGATCCTGACGGATGTCACGATCTCGGGCGCGCACAAGAGCGGCGACGCCTACGACGCCAAGTCCGGATTCGGACTGTGGGCGAACGAGATGCCGGAGTCCGGGCAGGGTCCGGCGGTCGGTGAAGTGACCTTCCACAACCTGAAGTTGAGCGACAACGCGGTGGACGTCCGGAACACGACGTCCACGTTCAAGATCAACCAGCTGCCGTAGCGCGGCGGCACGGCACGATGGGGTGGCCGGGCTCCTGCCCGGCCACCCTTCGCGTGTCCAGGAGCCGCCGATGCACCGCCGTCGCGCCACGTACGCCCGGATGTCCACCGCTCTCGCGCTCACCGACGACCGGCGGCTGCGCGCCCTGATCGACGGCGCGGAGCACGGCGGTACCGGGATCGGCGGGCGCTCGGGCGTCCTGGACGTCGACGGCACGCGCGTCTTCGTGAAGCGGGTGCCGCTCACGCAGCGGGAGTTGAGGCCGGAGAATCTGCGCTCCACCGCCAACCTGTTCGGCCTGCCCTCCTTCTACCAGTACGGGATCGGCTCGGCCGGGTTCGGTGCGTGGCGGGAGCTCGCGATGCACACCATGACGACGAACTGGGTGCTCGCGGAGGCGTACGACGGCTTTCCGCTGACGTATCACTGGCGGATCCTGCCGGACACGCCGCCGGAGGGGTTCCTCGACGGCCTGGGCGGGATCGAAGGGGCCGTCGCGTACTGGGAGCACTCCCCCGCCGTCCGCGTCCGGCTCGAGGAGCTGTCCACCGCCCGGCACAGTCTCGCGCTGTTCCTGGAGTACGTGCCCACGACGCTCGCGGAGCATCTCGCCGACCGCCCCGACACCGCGGCTCTGCGCCGGATCGTGCGGGAGCTGGAGCGGGGTACCGCCTTCCTGCGCGCCCAGGGCGTCGTGCACTTCGACGCGCACCTGCGCAATCTGCTCACGGACGGCGAGCGCGTCCTCTTCGCGGACTTCGGCCTCGCGCTGAGCTCGCGGTTCCGGCTGACCGGCGACGAGGCCCGGTTCCTCACCGGGCACCTGCCGTCGTTCGACCTGTGCTGGGCGCTGCGCCAGGTGCGGCGGCACCACGACGGGGTCGACGCGCTGCTCGCTCCCTACTCGGCCGCCCTGGAGGTCGTCGACGGCTTCGTGCAGCGGCTGACCGAAGAGGGCAAGCGGGCCCCGTACCCCGCCGAGGCCGCGACGGCTGCACTCCCATGACCTAAAGGAACCAGGGTTCCATTACTTCGCCCTCCCGTGCTAGCTTTGCGTCACGCCTTAACGGAACGGCAGAACCTTTAACGTGGAGGGGTCGACATGGAGTACCGACAGCTGGGGTCGTCCGGCCTGAAGGTTCCGGCGCTGAGCTTCGGAGCGGGAACCTTCGGTGGGCGCGGACCGCTCTTCTCCGCCTGGGGCGACGCGGGGATCGACGAGGCACGACGGATGGTGGACCTCAGCCTGGAGGCCGGCGTCACCATGTTCGACACGGCCGACGTGTACAGCGACGGAGCCTCGGAGGAGGTGCTCGGCGCGGCCCTGAAGGGACGCCGCGACCGGGCCCTGATCTCGACGAAGGCGGCGCTGCCCACCGGCGACGGGCCGAACGAGGCCGGGGTCTCGCGCTCGCGCCTGATCGGTTCCGTCGACGCGGCGCTGCGCCGTCTGGACACCGACTACATCGACCTCTTCCAGCTGCACGCCTACGACGCGAGCACTCCCGTGGAGGAAGTGCTGGCCACGCTGGACGACCTCGTGAGGGCGGGCAAGATCCGCTACACCGGTGTCTCCAACTACTCCGGCTGGCAGCTGATGAAGGGGCTCGGGGAGGCGGAGAAGCACGGGCGGCCGCGGTTCGCCGCGCACCAGGTGTACTACTCGCTCGTCGGCCGCGACTACGAGTGGGAGCTGATGCCGCTCGGCCTGGACCAGGGCGTCGGCGCGGTGGTGTGGAGCCCCCTCGGGTGGGGCCGGCTCACCGGGAAGATCCGGCGCGGGGAGCCGCTGCCCGCGAACAGCCGACTGCACCGGACGGCCCAGTTCGGGCCGCCGATCGAGGACGAGCACCTGTACCGGGTGGTCGACGCGCTCGACGACATCGCCGAGGAGACCGGGAAGGCGATTCCGCAGATCGCCATCAACTGGCTGTTGCGCAGGCCCACCGTCTCCTCCGTGCTCATCGGGGCCCGCAACGAGGAGCAGCTCCGGCAGAATCTCGGCGCCGTGGGCTGGGAGCTCACCGCGGAGCAGGTGGCGAAGCTGGACGCGGCGAGCGAGGCGAAGGTCCCGTACCCCTACTACCCGTACCGGACACAGGCCGGGTTCGCCCGGCTCAACCCGCCCGCCGTCTGACACGCCCGCCCGGCCCCGCCGTCTACGCGAGCGCGAGCATCGCCGCGGCGACCTCGTCGACCGCCGCGGCGGGGATCGCCGTGGCGGCCTCCTCCAGGACGAGCAGCCTCGCACCGGGGATCTCGCGCGCGAGCGCCTCGCCGTTGCCGACGGGGAAGAACGTGTCGCGACGGCCGTGGACGACGAGCGCCGGGACGTCGATCCCGGGCAGGCGCTCGCGCCAGCGGGGTGCGCAGTCGAGGCGGGCGAACACCGTGCCCAGCTGGTTGGCCGTCTGGAGCGCGGGCGCGGTGCCGGGTGTGCGGTCCCAGACGCGCGCGGCGACCTCGCGTGCGGCGACGGGATCGTCGCCCAGGATCTCCGCGCCGGTGGCCGCGAAGTCGGCCACCGCCTCGCGGTCGGCCCAGTCGGGCATCGGATGCCCGAACAGCCGGCCCATCGTCGCCCCGTCGTGGTCGGGGAGATCGTCGTCGGTCGGTCCGGGTGCGACCGCGCGGGTGCCGACCAGGGTGAGCGCCGAGAACGCGCCCGGATGGTCGAGCGCCGCCACCTGGGCGACCATTCCGCCGACGCCGATCCCGGCGAGGTGCGCGGGCCCGCAGCCGAGCGCCTTGGGCAGGGCCGCCGCGTCGGCGGCGAGATCGCGCAGGGTGTAGGCGGGCGCCTCCGGGTCCTCCGTCGTCGACTCGCCGCTGTCGCGCAGGTCGTAGCGGACCACACGGCGACCACCGGCGGCGAGCCGCTCGCACAGGGCGTCGGGCCAGGAGAGCATCGTCGTCCCGCCCACGAGCAGGACGAGCGGCGCGTCGTCGTCGCCGAACGACTCGACGCCCAGAGCGATTTCGTGGACATGGACTGTGGTCATGCGGATCACCGGAGGATGTCGTAGGTCAGATGGGTCGCGGTCGTTGTCGGGGTCACGCTCCGCCGGATCAGCTCGTGCGGCGCCGCGCCTCTGAACAGGGGCGTTCCCGCGCCCAGCACGACGGGGGCGAGGTGCAGTACGAGGACGTCGACCAGGCCGGAGTCGAGGGCGGAGCGGACGGTGGCGCCGCCGCCCATGAGGACGACGTCGAGATCCCTGCCGCTGTCCGAGGACGCCACCCGGGCCCTCTCGCGCGCGACGGTGACGGCGTCGGGCAGGCCGGTGGTGACGAAGGTCCAGTCGAGGTCGGTGAGGCGCACCGACGCGGGCGGCGAGCTCGTCACGACGACGAACGCGGGCGTGCCCGCCTCACCGGCGCCGTAGCCGGTCCTGTCGTCCCAGCCGTCCGGCCCGTCGACCACGTCGAAGAGGTGGCGGCCGAGGACGACGGCGCCCGAGCGCGCGGTCGCCTCGCGCAGAATCCCGCGGTCGTCGGGGTCGTCGGAGAAGGCCCAGGTGTGCAGGGCCTCGCCACCGGTACCCAGGCCGTTGGCCGGGCCGGGGTCGGGCCCGGTGACGAACCCGTCGAGGGAGACCGAGATGTCGGCGATGATGCGCGTCATGCCAGGGCAGACCCGATCCGCCACCCGGACTCATCGCTCACGCCCGGAGTATTCGGTTCCCGGGCGCTTCGAGGCACCCGTCAGGGGGTGTCAACTGAAGGTTGACACCCCCTGACTGTCAACCTAGGGTTGCCTCATGACGAATCCATCGGATGCCGCCAACCCCGCGGGCATGACCCCGTCCGTCCGCCTCGACGACCTCATCGACGCCATCAAGAAGGTCCACACCGACGCCCTCGACCAGCTGCAGGACGCGGTGATCGCGGCGGACCACCTCGGCGACATCGCCGACCACCTCATCGGCCATTTCGTGGACCAGGCCCGCCGCTCCGGCGCATCCTGGACCGACATCGGCAAGAGCATGGGCGTCACGCGCCAGGCCGCCCAGAAGCGCTTCGTACCGAAGGGCTCGGAGAACGACCTCGACCCGAGCCAGGGCTTCAACCGCTACACGCCGCGCGCCCGGAACGTGGTGGTGTCCGCGCAGACCGAGTCGCACGCCGCGAAGAACACCACCATCGGCACCGCGCACCTGATCCTCGGGCTGCTGCACGAGCCGGACAGCCTCGGCGCCAAGGCGATCCGCGCGCAGGACGTGCTCCTCGACACCGTGCGCCAGGCGGCCACGGCCAAGCTCCCGGCGGCCGCCGAGGAGTCCCCGGCCCTCATCCCGTTCGACGCGGAGGCGAAGAAGGCCCTGGAGCTGACGTTCCGCGAGGCGCTGCGCCTGGGCCACAACTACATCGGCACCGAGCACATCCTGCTGGCGCTGCTGGAGCAGGAGAACGGAACGGGGGTGCTCTCGGAGCTCGGCATCACCAAGGAGGCGTCCGAGGCGGACATCACCGCGGCCCTCGCCCGACTGACCGAGGAAGCCTGAACCCACAGGAAAAACCGAGGTGGTCCGGCCGGGCCCCATGGACACGAGTGGGAAACTGCTTCCATGACTGACCGCTCAGGAACCCCCGCCCGGCCGGACGACCTCGTCGACATCGACGCCCTCGTCGACGCGTATTACACGAGGGAGCCCGACGTCACGCGCCCCGAGCAGCGTGTCGTCTTCGGCACGAGTGGCCACCGCGGCTCCAGCCTCGACGGCGCCTTCAACGAGAAGCACATCGCCGCGATCACCCAGGCCATCGTGGAGCACCGCACGGCCGAGGGCATCACCGGCCCGCTGTTCATCGGCCCCGACACGCACGCCCTGTCCGGGCCCGCCCTCAAGACGGCGCTCGGCGTGCTCGCGGCGCACGGTGTGCGCGTCATGGCCGACGCGAACGGCGACTTCGTGCCGACGCCGGCGCTCAGCCACGCGATCCTGCGCTGGAACCGCACCGCGGGCAGCGGCCCGGACCGCGCCGACGGCATCGTGATCACGCCGAGCCACAATCCGCCGCGTGACGGCGGCTTCAAGTACAACCCGCCGCACGGCGGTCCCGCCGACTCGACGACCACCGCCTGGATCGCAGAGCGCGCCAACGAGCTGCTCGAGGAAGCCGGTTGGCGGGCGGCCTCCGGGGACGCGTC
The DNA here is from genome assembly GCF_040645755.1 of Streptomyces sp. NPDC046716. Classification (NCBI taxonomy): domain Bacteria; kingdom Bacillati; phylum Actinomycetota; class Actinomycetes; order Kitasatosporales; family Streptomycetaceae; genus Streptomyces; species Streptomyces sp. NPDC046716. The sequence goes on along the minus strand of NZ_JBEYYU010000006.1, from coordinate 58,136 downwards.
CGCCTGGGAGCCGTACGACTTCCGCGAGGCCTACGTCGAGGACCTGAAGGACATCATCGACGTGGACGCCATCCGGTCCGCGGGCGTGCGCGTCGGCGCCGATCCGCTGGGCGGGGCGAGCGTCCACTACTGGTCGCGCATCGCCGAGATGTACGGCCTCGACCTGACGGTGGTCAACCCGAAGACCGACCCCACCTGGCGGTTCATGACGCTGGACTGGGACGGCAAGATCCGGATGGACCCGTCGTCGGCGCCCGCCATGGCCTCCGTCCTCGCGCGCCGCCACGACTTCGACCTGCTGACCGGGAACGACGCCGACGCGGACCGGCACGGCATCGTCACGCCCGACGCCGGCCTGATGAACCCGAACCACTACCTCGCCGTCGCCATCCACTACCTGTTCAGCCACCGGCCGCACTGGTCGGCGTCCGCGGCGATCGGCAAGACCCTCGTGTCGAGCGCCGTCATCGACCGGATCGCCGCCTCGCTCGGCCGTCGTCTGGTCGAAGTCCCGGTCGGGTTCAAGTGGTTCGTGCCCGGGCTCGTCGACGGGTCGGTGGCCTTCGGCGGCGAGGAGAGCGCCGGGGCGAGCTTCGTCCGCACGGACGGCAGCGTGTGGACCACCGACAAGGACGGCATCCTGCTCGCGCTGCTCGCCGCCGAGATCCTCGCCGTGACGGGGAAGACGCCGTCGGTGTACTACGCCGAACTCGCCGCCGAGCACGGGGCGTCGGGCGCCGCCTACGCGCGGATCGACGCCAAGGCGACCAAGGAGCAGAAGGCCCGGCTGGCGAAGCTCACCGGCGACGCGATCACGGCGGACACCCTTGCGGGCGAGCCGATCACGGCCCGGCTCTCCGAGGCGCCGGGCAACGGCGCGGCGATCGGCGGGGTGAAGGTGACCACCGAGAACGCGTGGTTCGCGGCGCGGCCCAGCGGCACGGAGGACGTGTACAAGATCTACGCCGAGTCGTTCCGCGGGCCTGAGCACCTCGCCCAGGTGCAGAGCGAGGCGCAGGCGATCGTCGACGCGGCGCTCAGCTAGCGGCCTCGGGCAGGCCCGGGACGTCCGCGACGCTGTTCACCACGTAGGTGTGCGGGTGGGCCTCGAGCTGCTCACGGGTCAGCTGGCCCGTGAGCACGCCCACGACCACACCCGCGCCCGCGTGCGTCCCGGCCTCCAGGTCGACGGCCGTGTCACCGGCGACGAGCACGGAGCGCACGTCGAGGATCCCGCACTTCTCCATCGCGCGGTGGATCATGTACGGGGCGGGGCGACCCCGGCGCACCTCGTCGGCGGTGACGACGGCGTCAAGGGTGCCGCCCTCCCCGACGGACCAGCCGAGCGAAGCGAGCAGCGGCAGCGCCACGTCGGCGCTGAAGCCGGTGGTCAGCGCGATCCTGACGCCGCGGGCGCGCAGCTCCTCGAATGCCTTGTCGGCGTGGGCGATCGGCTCCGGCGGCACCTCCTCGTACCGCTCCTTGAGGAAGGTACGGAAGACCTCGTACTGGCGCTCCACCAGCTCCGCGTCGGGGGTGCCGCCGCCGATGCGGACGAGCGCGGCGATGGCCTCCCGCTTGTCGGTGCCCATCCAGGTCTGCAGGTCGGCGGGGGCGACGGTGACGCCGGTCGCCTCGACGGCGTGGCGCAGCGCCTCGTAGACGGCGCCGTGCTCCTCGATCGTCGTTCCTGCCATGTCGAAGACGGCGAGTTCTATCACTGGGTGTCCTTAGGCGTGGGGTGGGGCGAGCGTGGGGTGGGGCGATGTGTCGTCGGAGCCTTCTCTGGCCGCGACGGTGCGGCCCCCGACGGTGTTCTCGATGGTGAAGGTGGCCATCGAGGGCAGATAGCGGTCGTCCGCGTACTCGACGGGTGTGCCGTCGCGGGTGAACGCCAACCGCCGTACGCGCAGCAGGGGTTGACCGGGGTCGATGCCAAGGAGGTCGGCGTCCTGCGGCCCCGCGGCGATCGCGTCGATGGTGTGGCGGGCGTGGTGCAGGTCGACGCCCCGGGCGATGAGGGCCTCGTAGACGGAGCCCGCGTCGGGGTCGACGGCGAACAGGTGGACGCCCGCGTCCAGCAGGAACGTCGAACGCTCCACCATCGCCGGTACGCCGTCCAGCTTGCGCAGCCGGATCAGGTCGACGACCGGCTCGCCCTCGTCGAGACCGAGCCGGGCCGCCGCCTCCGCTCCCGCCCGGCGGCGGGCGACCTCGACGGTGAACTGGCCCGGAGCGCGTCCGATGGAGCGCGCCCACTGGGTGAACGACATGAGCGAGGCGAACGGCTGGGAGGGGGTGACCCTGCGGGCCACGGGCGGCTTGCCGCGGCCGCCCACAAGATGGCCCTCCGCGCGCAACTGGGCCAGCGCCTGACGCACCGGCCCCCGCGAGGTGCCGAACTCCTCGCACAGCTGGGCCTCGCTGGGCACGGGCTGCCCCTCGGGCCACTCCCCCGCCTCGATCCGGCGCCGGAACTCGGCGCCGAGCCGCTGGTGCAGCGGCCCGCTCTCCGCACTTGTCTTCACAAGTCGAGTCTTACAGTTCCGCCTCGAGCAGGACAAGGCCCCACTTGATCTCCGGCTGGTAAACACTCGGGAAACTTGTATAGACAGCTCTTGCTGTCGGCGCCCGGACCTCCGCAGGCTGGGCGGCATGAGCATCGCAACAGCACCATCCCCCGCCGCGGACCTGCCGCGCGGCCGCAGCGACCTCGTCGTGGTCGGCGCCGGCATCGTCGGTCTCGCCCATGCCGTCGAGGCGGTGCGGCGCGGCCTGAGCGTCACGGTCGTCGAGCGCGACAGGCGTCCGGTGGGAGCGTCCGTGCGGAACTTCGGCCACTGCTGCGTCACCGCGCAGGAGGGCGAGCTGCTCGGGCTCGCGGAGCGCTCGCGCACCGGCTGGCTGGACGCCGCGGGGCGGGCGGGGCTGTGGGCACCGGAGGCGGGCGCCCTGGTGGTGGCCCGGTCGGCGACGGAACTGGCGGTCCTGGAGGAGTTGCGCGACGCGCGCGGCGCGGACGCGGTGCGGCTGCGCACCAGGGACGAGGTCGGGGACGCGCTGGGCCGGGCCGAGGACGCGCGCGACGACCTGGTGGGCGGCGCCCTGCTCCCGGCCGACCTGCGGGTGAACCCGCGCGAGGCGGCGCCCCGGCTCGCGGCCTGGCTGGCGGAGCAGCCCGGGGCGACGGTGGTGTGGGGCACGAACGTCACGGGGGTCGGGGAAGGCACCGTGCGCACCGCCCGCGGCGACGTCCACGGCGAGCGGATCCTGCTCTGCGTCGGCCACGACCTGGACCGGCTGCACCCGGCCGAGGCGGAGGCGCACGGGATCGAGCGGTGCCGTCTTTCGATGGCACGGATCGAGGCGCCGGAGGCGTTCCGCACGGACGCGGCGGTGCTGACGGCGACCTCGATGCTGCGCTACGACGCGTTCACGGCGACGCCGTCCGCGGCCGCACTGCGGGCCGAAGTGACCGCGCACAGCCCCGAGTTGCTGGACGTGGTCGCCAACGTGATGTTCACGCGGCTCCCCGACGGCACGGTCCTGGTCGGCGACTCGCACGCGTACGACACGACGGAGATCCCCTTCCAGGACGAGGCGACCTCGGCGCTGCTGCTGCGTGAGGCGGCCCGGGTGCTCGGCGTGCGCGAGGTGCGGGTCACCGAGCGCTGGCAGGGCGTGTACGCGAGCAGCCCGCGCGGACCGCTGCTCGTCCGCGACGTCGCGGAGGGCGTGCGGGCGATCTCGGTCACCTCGGGCGTCGGAATGACCCTGTCCTTCGGCCTGGCGGCGGCAACCTTCGACGGAGATCTCAAGACCACGGACTGAGGCAGGACTCGGGGGCCCGGGGAGGACGCCCTCCCCGGGCCCCCTTCGCGCGGGTGCCACAGGATCCGAGGGTTGATCAAATCTTTGCCGATGGCCGGATCTACCCGGTCGCCCCAGGCAACCATCACCCACACCTGCGCACACTGCGGATTTGCGAAGGGAATCGACCGCTTTACCTTTTTGACGCACGGCCGAAACCGACGGGGTGACCCCGTTCGCCGCGTTACGGGCACATTGACCCGCCCCACCGCCATGTCACACGCTCGACATATAGATGCCGTGTACAACCGATTCGGTCCCGGTGGCGCTCCCCCCTGCTTTCCCGCAGGTCACACCGGCCGCACCGGAACGACACGGCGGAACGGCAAAGCGGGAGGAAGCATATGTGCGGCATCACCGGCTGGGTCTCCTTCGACCGTGACCTGCGGACCTCGCACCACACATTGGATGCGATGACGGCGACCATGGAATGCCGTGGCCCGGACGACCGCGGCACCTGGATCGACGGCCCCGCGGCGCTCGGCCACCGCAGGCTCGCCATCATCGACCTGCCGGGCGGACGGCAGCCCATGACCGTGGAGACACCCGGCGGCACGGTCGCGATGGTGTACTCGGGCGAGACCTACAACTACACCGAGCTGCGCGCCGAACTGGCCTCCAAGGGCCACGAGTTCAGGACCGACTCGGACACCGAGGTCGTACTGCGCGGCTATCTGGAGTGGGGCGAGGAGCTGCCCGGCCGGCTCAACGGCATGTACGCGTTCGCCGTCTGGGACGGCCGCGTCGACAAGCTGGTCATGGTCCGCGACCGGATGGGCATCAAGCCCTTCTACTTCTACGAGACCCCCGACGGCGTGCTGTTCGGATCCGAGCCCAAGGCGATCCTCGCCAACCCGCTCGCCCGGGGCCGGGTCTCCCTGGAGGGACTGCGCGAGCTCTTCACGTTCGTGAAGACTCCGGGACAGGCCGTGTGGGACGGCATGCACGAGGTCGAGCCCGGCACCGTCGTGACCGTGGACCGGTCCGGGCTGCGGGCCCGCGCCTACTGGACGCTGGAGACGAGGGCGCACACCGACGACCGGGACACCACCATCGCCACGGTCCGCGAACTGCTCGACGACATCGTGCGCCGCCAGCTCGTCTCGGACGTGCCGCGCTGCACGCTGCTCTCGGGCGGCCTGGACTCCTCGGCGATGACGGCGATCGCCGCCCGGCAGCTGGCCGGGCGGGGCGAGACCGTGCGCAGCTTCGCCGTCGACTTCCTCGGGCAGGCCGAGAACTTCGTCGCCGACGAGCTGCGCGGCACACCCGACACCCCCTTCGTGCACGACGTGGCGAAGGCGTCCGGCACCGATCACCGCGACATCGTGCTCGACTCGCACGCGCTGGCCGACCCCGAGGTACGCGCCCGGGTCATCCGGGCCCGCGACCTGCCGGCCGGCTTCGGCGACCTGGACGCCTCGCTGTACCTGCTGTTCAAGGCGATCCGCGAGCACTCGACCGTCGCGCTGTCCGGCGAGTCCGCGGACGAGGTGTTCGGCGGCTACCTCCAGTTCTTCGACGAGGAGGCGCGCAACGCGAACACCTTCCCGTGGCTGGTGAACATGGGCCGGCACATGGGAGACGACGCGGACGTGCTCCGCCCCGACCTCGCGAACCGTCTCGACCTCGGCGGCTACGTCGCCGACAACTACGCGGGCGCCGTGCGCGGCATCCAGCGCCTCGACGGCGAGAGCGACTTCGAGTACCGGATGCGGCGGATCTGCCATCTGCACCTGACCCGCTTCGTGCGGGTGCTGCTGGACCGCAAGGACCGGGCGAGCATGGCGGTGGGCCTGGAGGTGCGGGTGCCGTTCTGCGACCACCGGCTCGTCGAGTACGTGTACAACACCCCCTGGGCCCTGAAGTCCTTCGACGGCCGGGAGAAGTCCCTGCTGCGGGAGGCGACGGCGGACGTGCTGCCGAAGTCGGTGTACGACCGGGTGAAGAGCCCGTACCCGTCCACCCAGGACCCGAAGTACGCGGTCGCGCTCCAGGACCACACCAAGGACCTGCTGGCACGCCCCTCGCACCGGGTCTTCGACCTCGTCGACCGCGACCGGGTGCACCGGGCCGCGCACCGCGAGGCCCCACAGATCACCCAGGGGTCGCGGCGCGGCCTGGAGCGCACGCTCGACCTGGCGCTCTGGCTGGACATGTACAACCCCGAACTGGCCCTGGACTGACCGGAGCGGCCCATCGGTGGCCGGGCGCGCCCGGATGTGCCTATACTCCCGGCCGCATCGCGTGCCGGTCACCGACCGGGTGAGGCATGGAGGTGCCGGAGTTGCCTTCTGGAGGCAATCCACCATGTCCGTCCAGCTCAATCACACCATCGTCCACTCCCGGGACAACCGGGAGTCGGCCGAGTTCCTGGCCCACATCCTCGGTCTCGAGGTGGGGGCCGAGTGGGGCCCGTTCATCGCCCTCGAACTCAGCAACGGCGTCACACTCGACTTCGCGTCGATCCCGGCCGAGTCCATCGTGACGCAGCACTACGCCTTCCTCGTCACCGAGGAGGAGTTCGACGGCATCTTCCGGCGCATCGAGGACGCCGGAATCACCTACTACGCCGATCCGCACGGCAAGCAGCCGGGCGAGATCAACCACAACGACGGCGGCCGTGGCGTGTACTTCATGGATCCCGTGCGCCACGGCATGGAGGTCATCACCCGCCCCTACGGGGGCGGCGACGCCTGACACCGCCTGCGCCACCCCCTCCGGGCCGTCCTCGTGCGGCGGCCCGGAGGGGCTCAGCGGAAGTCCGTGACGGCGAACACCATCAGCACCGTCCCGACCACGACCGCCGACACCGCCAGCGCCCCGAGGCCCAGCGCCATGCGCCGGGCCGGGCGACAGACGAGTTCGGCATCCTCCTGGCGCACCGTCGCCGAACACGGCAACATCGCCAGACCGTAGGTCACCAGGCCCGCCACACCGACCGTCAGGCCCAGTCCCAGCCACGTCACACCCGCGGACATAAAGGACATGTATCTGATTCTGGGCCCTGTGTGACGATCCCGCTACGCCAGGCTCCGGCCAAGGCCCTCACCCCGCGTAGACGTCCTCCACGTACCGCCCCTCGGCCACCAGTCCGGCCAGCCACTCCTCGGCCGCTTTCTCGTCCGCGCCGGGGGTCCGCTCCCGGTACAGCGAGCGGAACGCGGCCCGCACTCCGGGCGCCATGCGGGCGCCGTCCCCGCAGACGTAGACCCGTGCTCCGGCGTCCAGCAGCCGGCCCACCTCGGCGGCCTCGGCGGCGATGCGGTGCTGCACGAACGCCTGGTCGTCGACCGGGGCCTCGCTGAAGACGGGCCGCAGCGAGACGGTCCCCGCGGCATCGGCGGCGCGCAGTTCGTCGGCGTGCAGGAAGTCGCGGTCGGGGTGGTCGCAGCCGAAGTAGACCAGGGCGGGCGGCAGGCCGGCGGCGCGTTCGGCGACGGCGCCGCGGAAGGGGGCAAGACCCGTACCGGCCGCGACCATGATGACCGGTTCCGGCGCGTCGGGCCGGATGCGGAACGCGTCGCGGCACGGTTGTACACGCCCGAGGACCGTCTCGCCGGGCCGCAGTCCGGCCAGATGGGTGGAGCCGGTGCCCCGGTGACGGCCGCGGCCTGATGCGGCCGGTGCGTCGAGGACGGACACCATCAGGTCGATGTGTCCGGGTTCGCCCGTCACCGGGCTGGACGAGATCGAGTAGTGGCGCGGGCGCAGCGGCGGGAGCACGTCCAGGAGCGCGGGCCAGGTGAGCGCGCCGCGCAGTGCCGGGTGGTCCTCGACCAGTTCGACGAAGGTGCGCGGGTCGTCGGCCGGGAGCGCCTTGAGGGCGGCAGCCTCGGGCGGGCACGGGTTGGCGGCGGCCAGCACGGCCACCGCGTCGGGGGTGGGCCGGTGCCGCAACTCGACGTGCAGGGTGAGGAGTTCGCGCACGGTCAGCGGGCGGTCGACGGCGAGAGCGGTCCGCCCGGGCCGGTTGTCGCGCAGGTCGAGCAGGGTGTCGGGATCGAGGCCGAGCGCCGCCACGGCCCGCTCCACGAGGGCGGGTTCCTGGGCGGGGAGCACGGCGAGGTGGTCGCCGGTGCGGTACGTCGTCCCCTCGGGCAGGGCGAGCCGAAGGAAGCGCTTGGCGCGGGGGTGTCCGGGCGCCGTGAGGTCGTAGGACTCCGTGACGGTCAGTTCGCCGAGTCCGTGCCGGGCCGCGGCTGCGGCGAGCGGCCCGCCGGTGAGCTCGCGGATCTCGTACACCGCCGAGGAGGCGGGGGCGGCGCCGGTGGCGTCGGGGTCGCCGTAGCGCTCCAGGAGAGCGGTGCGCAGCCGCGCGGTGAAGGTGCGCACGGTGCCGTTCAGGTCGCCGGAGGCGTCGGCGGCTGCGCGCTCGCACAGCCGGTCGGCGCCCGCGGCGGCGAGCCGGTCGTCGATGCGGGTCGGGACGTGCTGGTAGGTGGCGGCCCAGTTGCGGTCGCCGACACCGAGGACCGCGTACACGACCCCGTCGGGGATGTCGTCGAGTGCGGCGGCGAACTGCTGCGCGTCGTCGGTGGGCCGGCCGTTGTACGAGGCGGCGACCACGATCACGGGGCGGTCCGTGGGCAGGGCGCCCGCGTAGGCGTCCAGCGGCGCGACCTCGGTCTCGCAGCCGAGTGCTCCGGCCTCGTCGGCGAGCTGCTCGGCGAGGCCGGAGCAGGTGCCGTAGTTGCTGCCGTGCAGGAACAGGGCGCCGGTGCCGGGGCGTACGCGCACCGGCAACCCGGCGGTGTCGGCGGCCCGTTCGGTCCCGGTGGCGGCGCCCTGGCCGGGCAGCGGGCCGTGGCGGCGGTCGGCCGGGGTGCGCGGGGCGAGGGTGAGGGTGAAGCCGTCCGGTTTCATGGTGAGGGTCTCCTTCACCGTGAGCCGGTAGTCGGCGTGGTCGCGCAGCCGGTAGCGGTGCACCAGCATCGCGAGCAGCATGGTGGCCTCGTGGAGCGCGAACTGCCGTCCGATGCAGGCGCGTTCGCCGGTACCGAAGGGCTTGAAGGCGTGCACGGAGCGGGCGGCCTCGGCCTCGGGGGTGAACCGGGCGGGGTCGAAGCGCTCGGGATTGTCGCCCCAGACGGGCTGCCGGTGCAGCATCGGCGCGAGGACGGTGACGCCCTGTCCGGCGCGCAGCGGGATGCGTCCGCCGAGGAGGGTGTCCTCGCGGGCCTGCCGGCTGAAGGCGGCGGCGGTGGGCCACAGGCGCAGCGCCTCGTTGAGCACCTGCCGGGTGTAGGTGAGGCGGCCGACGTCGTCGAAGCCGGGCTCGGGGTCGGCGGTGTCGCCCCACAGCTCGTCGACCTCGCGGCGTACGAGGTCGAGGGCGGCGGGGTTCTTGGCGAGGTAGTACAGCGCGAAGGACATCGCGCCGGACGTCGTCTCGTGTCCGGCGATGAGGAAGGTGATGACCTGGTTGCGGATGTTCGCCGCGTCCAGCGTGGAGCCGTCCCGGGGGTGTTCGGCGTTCAGCATGAGGCCGAGCAGATCGTCGCCGGCCGCCTCCGTGCCGCGTACGCGGGCGGCGATGACGTCGTCGACGACCTGTGCGAGATGGTCGGCGTCGGTGCGGAACGCCGCGTCGACGGCCGTGTGGTCGCCGCCGGGGACGCGGGCGAGGCGCTTCATGCTCCATTCCAGGCAGCGCACCATCGACTCGACGAAGGGGTGGGGCCCGTCGCTGTCGAAGGATCCGAAGTCGTAGCCGAATCCGGCGAGTCCGATGGTGTCGAGGGTCATCCGGGTCATGTCGCCCGGTACGTCGACGGGGCTGCCGTCGCGGGCCGCGCGGTCCCAGCTGTCGAGGACGCGGCGGGCCACGCGGTACATGACCGGGTGGTACGTGCGCATCGAGCCGAGCGCGAAGGCGGGCATCAGGATGTCGTGGGCGCGGGCCCAGTTCGGCTCGTCGTCGTAGGCGGTGAACAGGCCGTCGGCGGCGAACTCCCGGACGTTCTGCAGGGCCGGGCCGATGTGTTTGGCGAAACGGTCCTCGTCGGCGAGTTCGGTGACCAGGTCGAGGTCGGCGACGAAGAGGGCGTCGCGGCCGTGCAGCCGGCGCACGAGGGCCGGACCGTGCTGCCGCATCAGGCCCATGACCTGCTGGAGCGGGGCCGGTCCCGGGCCGGTGGCGGAGATGTCGATGAGCGGAAGGCCGTCGGTGGGGGGCGGCGGGAGCAGCGCGTTGTGCGGCATGGTGCGACAACTGCCTTTCGCGGAGCGGTGGATCGGAGCTTCCAGCTTGGCTCCGCTCCCCCGCCGGTCGTCGCAGGTGCGCTACATGATTGTGTAGTGGCCGGCGGCGCGCCGGGGTTGTGCCGGACGCCGGTCCGTGACATGCCCGTCGGAAGGGGAGGGCGCCGTGGACGCGGTGGTGTGGCGCAATCGCGCGATGGTGCTGTTCGACCGGATCCCGATGCCGGTCGCGGTGTGCGACCCGTACGGCACGGTGCGTCTGGCGAACGCGGCGCTGGCCGCCGAGTGGGGCACGACGCCGGGCCGGCTCAGGGGCCGGGACATGCTGGATCTGTTCCCGCCGCTGGACGCCGCCCAGGTGGAGCGGATCGCCGAGGCCCTGAAGCTGCGCCGGCGGTCCCGGTACACGGTGTCGGTGACCTGGCGGGACACGCACGGCGCGCGGCGGCAGGGCGAGCTGATCGTCGACCCGGTGAGCGACGCCCCCCACGCGCTGCCGGATCTGCTGGTCATGCTGCGCACGGCCGCCGCGTCCCCCGCGGATCCGGTCGCGCCCGCACCGGCGGCGGAGGCGCTGCACCCGAACGAGGAGCGGATCCTGGCGCTGCTGGCGGCGGGCGCGACGACCGCGCGGGCGGCGCGGGAGACGGGCCTGACGACGGACGGCGTCACGTACCACCTGCGGCGGCTGTCCCGCCGGTGGGGCGCGGCGAACCGTACGGAGCTGGTCGCCCGCGCCTACGCGTCGGGGGTGCTGGTGTCCGGGGTGTGGCCGCCCCGGGTGGCGTCGTCCGAGCCGGGGACCGGCGCGCCCGATGGGAACTCCGCCGCGACGTAGGCGTCGTACAGCTCCTTCCAGGCGGGGGTAGACGACGCCTCCGCCTCGCCCCGGTCGGCGGCGTCGAGGGCGTTCAGGCAGACCTCCCAGCCCGCCGCGTTGCGGGCGGCGGTGTCGGCGCTCTCCAGCACGTTCGTCAGGGTGAGCCGGGTGGAGCCGTCGCCGAGCGCTGTGACGTCGAGGCGCATTTCGTCGGCGCCCCAGGTGTAGGAGAGGTGGTGCGGGGCGTCGGCGGCGAGGACGGTGCCGGTGGACTCCGGCATCTGAGGGTCGTCGAAGAAGCGGATGGTGGCTCCGGGGCGCAGCTCGGCGGCCTCGAACGTCGAGGGGAACCAGCGGGCCAGCGCGGCGGGGTCGCTCGCGTAGCTCCAGACCTGTTCGACCGGGCGGCGGTAGGCGCGGGTGAGGCGGACGGCGGGGCGGCCGTCGTCCAGGGTCAGGAAGTCACCGGTGAGGATCGTCATGCGCGCACACCTTCCACGGTCCGAAGGGCCCTGGGCGCTGGATCTCCCGGAGCGTCCCATGGACCGTATTCAGCCTCTCACCGCGCACGGGACGCCGCCTCCCGCACCAGCGGTGGTACGTCCCGCGTTTCCCGGGCAGGCTCGTGGACGTCCGTATCCGGTTCTCCAGGGAGATGTGTCATGGACGGCAACGCCTCGCTCGGCAAGAAGGCCTTCAAGCGCTCCCGCAGTCACTTCGCCGACCGGATCACGGCCGACGGGCGGGACGGCTGGCCCGTCGAGGCGGGCCGCTACCGGCTCGTCGTCAGTCTGGCCTGCCCCTGGGCGAGCCGCGCGCTGGTGGTGCGGCGGCTGCTCGGCCTGGAGGACGCCCTGCCGCTCGCGGTCACCGACCCGATCCAGGACGACCGCAGCTGGCGGTTCACGCTCGACCCGGACGGCCGTGACCCGGTGCTCGGCATCCGCTATCTCAGCGAGGCGTACGACGCCCGCGAGAAGGACTATCCGGGCGGGGTGAGCGTGCCGGCGATCGTCGACGTGCCCTCCGGGCGGCTCGTGACGAACGACTACCAGCAGATCACCCTCGACCTGGAGACCGAGTGGACGGCACTGCACCGTCCCGGCGCCCCCGATCTGTATCCGGAGCCGCTGCGCGACGAGATCGACGAGGTCGCGGAGGGGATCTACCGCGACGTCAACAACGGCGTGTACCGCGCCGGGTTCGCGACCGGGCAGAGCGAGTACGAGGCCGCGTACGGCGATGTGTTCGGCCGGCTCGACACGGTGTCGCGGCGGCTGTCCGGGCAGCGGTACCTGGTCGGCGACACGATCACGGAGGCGGACGTCCGGCTCTTCACGACGCTGGTGCGGTTCGACGCCGTCTACCACGGTCACTTCAAGTGCAATCGCAACAAGCTGACCGAGGATCCGGTGCTGTGGGCCTACGCGCGGGATCTGTTCCAGACGCCGGGCTTCGGCGACACCGTCGACTTCGACCACATCAAGCGGCACTACTACCAGGTGCACGCCGGGCTCAATCCGACCCGGATCGTGCCGCTCGGCCCCGACCTGGCGGGCTGGTCCGCCCCGCACGGGCGGGAGCGGCTCGGCGGGCGGCCCTTCGGTGACGGCACCCCGCCGGCTCCTCGGTAGGGTCGGCGGGTACGTCCTTCCCGGTCACGGAGTCGCCATGCCCCGCCCTCATGTGCTGTTGTCCGCCGCCGTCTCGCTCGACGGGTGCCTCGACGACACGGGAGAGGGGCGACTGCTGCTCTCCGGTGCGGAGGACTTCGACCGCGTCGACGCCATCCGTGCGGCGAGCGACGCGATCCTGGTCGGCGCGGGAACGCTGCGCTCCGACCGGCCCCGGCTGCTGGTCAACTCCGCGGCGCGCCGCGCCGGGCGGGTCGCCGACGGGCGGCCCGCGTATCCGCTGAAGGTGACGGTCAGCGGGTCGGGCGAGCTCGATCCCGGCGATCCGTTCTGGACGACGGGCGGCGAGCGTCTCGTCTACAGCACGGACCGGGGCGCGGCCGTCGCCCGGGCCCGGCTCGGCGCGGCGGCGCGGGTGGTGGCGCTCGGGGCGGCCGTCGACTGGGCGGCGCTCCTGGACGACCTGGGCGGGCGCGGCGTGCGGCGGCTGATGGTCGAGGGCGGGGCACGGGTGCACACGCAGCTGCTGCGGTCGGGGCTGGCGGACGAACTGCGGCTCGCCGTCGCCCCGTTGGTGGTCGGGGAGCCGGACGCACCCCGCCTGTTCGGGCCGGGCGACTATCCGGGCGGGTCGCGCAGCCGGATGCGGGTCCTGGAAACGGAACAGGTCGGCGATGTGATCGTGACCCGGTACGCGCCGACCGTGCCCGGCACCGCGGACACGGCCACGGCGGCGGACCGGCACTGGCTGCGGCTCGCCTGCGACCTGGCGGCCGACTGCCCGCCGTCGGAGACGGCGTTCAGCGTGGGCGCGGTGGTGGTCGCGGCGGACGGCACGGAGCTGGCGCGGGGGCACTCCCGGGAGGGCGGCGACCCGGTCGTGCACGCCGAGGAGGCCGCGCTCGCGAAGCTCCCCGGCGACGATCCGCGGCTGGCGACGGCCACCGTGTACAGCAGCCTGGAACCGTGCGCCCACCGCGCCTCACGGCCGAAGCCGTGCGCGCGGCTGATCGTCGACGCGGGGGTGCGGCGGGTGGTGACGGCCTGGCGCGAGCCGGACACGTTCGTGCCGGGCGCCGACGGGATCGGCGTCCTGGCCGGGGCGGGTGTCGTCGTGGCCGAGATCCCGGAGCTCGCCGAGGCCGCGATCCTCCCCAACCGTCACCTCGTCGCGCCCGCGGGTTCCTAGCCGTACGACGACCACGGCGGCGAGACCGAGCGCCAGGCCCAGGGCCGTGCGCAGCCCGAAGGGCTCGCCGAACATGAGGGCGCCCCACACGGCGGTGACGGGCGCCATCAGGAACATCAGGGTGTTCACGCGGGTCAGGCCGTCGCGGCGCAGCACGACCCAGTACAGGCCGTAGCCGCCGAAGGTGGACAGGCAGACGAGCCAGACGAGGGAGAGCCAGAAGGACGGCGCGGCGGGCGGCGTCGCGTTCCCGGTGGCCAGGGCGAGGCCCGTGAAGACGACGGCGCTCGTCGCGCAGTGCACGCCGAGTCCGACCATCGGCTCGACGCGGGTGGTCGAGCGGCTCTCCACGAAGGTGGCCGCGACCAGCGACATCATGCCGAGGAACGGGATCCCGTACGCCCACGGGGGCACGCCCGTCACGGCGGTCGCGTCGGCCGTGGTGACGACGAGGACGCCGGCGAGACCGAGGCAGAGGCCGGCCCACTGGCGCGCGGTGACGTACTGGCGCAGCAGCGGTCCGGCGAGGGCGCCCGCGACCAGGGGCTGGGTGCCGTCGATCAGGGCGGTGGTGCCACTGGAGACGCCGAGCTGGATGGCGTAGTAGACGGTCAGCAGATAGCCGCTCTGCGAGAGGGCGCCGACGACGGCCTGCCGTGCGAGGCCGCGCGCGGTCAGCTCGCGGACCGCACGGCGCCCCACCACGGCGGCGAGCACGAGCGCCAACGGCAGGAACCGCCACATGAGCGTGGTCACGGCGCTCGCGTCGGCGGCGCCGAGTTTGGCCCCGATGAAACCGGAGCTCCAGGTGAGGACGAAGCCGATGGACAGCAACACGTTCACGGTGCGGACACCACCTCGTGGACGACATCGGAGGGACAGACGGCACGGGTAAACAGATCTGTTTACCCACCATCGTTCCCCGACTATACAGATCGGTATAGTCTTGCGGCATGGCCCCTCCTTCCGCCCCGCAGGTCTCCCCCGCCGTCGAGCCGGACCGACCCGATCTCACGCCCGCCGCGCTCCGGGTCCTGGACACCGCGTCGCGGCTGTTCTACGAGCGCGGGATCCACGCCGTGGGCGTCGATCTGATCGCCGCCGAGGCGGGGGTCACGAAGAAGACGCTCTACGACCGGTTCGGGTCCAAGGAGCAGCTCGTCGTCGACTACCTGGCCACCCGGGACGCCCGCTGGCGCGACTTCCTGGCCGGGCACCACGATCCGGCCGATCTCGGCCCCGCTGAGCGGATCCTCGCGGTGTTCGACGCGTCCCAGGAGTGGATGGCCGCGCACAGCGGCAAGGGGTGCAGCATGGTCAACGCGCACGCCGAGATCAGCGACCCGGCCCACCCCGCGTACGCCGTCATCACCGGGCAGAAGCGGTGGATGCTGGAGCTGTTCACCCGGCTCGCGCACGATGTGTCGCCGGACGCCTCACGGGAGTTGGGGCGTTCTCTGATGCTGCTGCACGAGGGTGCGCTCGTCTCGGACGGACTCGACGTGTTCCCCGACGCGTTCGGGCGGGCCCGCAGGCTGGCGGCGTTCCTGCTCTCGGCCGCGCGGGAGGCGCGATGACCTGGACCCCGGACGCGCCGGGCGTCCTTCGGCTTCCCTCGGGGCGGCTCGTACGAGGACGGGGGCTGCGCGCGCCACTGCCACCGGGCCCGCGTCCCGCCTATGCGGTCTATCTGCTGGGAAGGCAACCCCCGCCAGTGGACTGGGAGTTCACCTGGCTGCGCTGGCCGGACTTCCGGCTGCCGGCGGACCGGCCGCGGGCCCGCGAGGTGCTGGCCGACGTGTGGCGGCGCAGCGCGGACGAGCGGGTGGAGGTGGCGTGCGCGGGCGGGCGCGGCAGGACCGGGACGGCGCTCGCGTGCCTCGCGGTGCTCGACGGCGTCCCCGCGGCCGAGGCGGTGGCATACGTGCGGCGGCACTACGAACCGCACGCGGTGGAGACCCCGTGGCAGAAGCGGTACGTGCGCCGGTTCGGGCCGCCGGGAAAATGAGTTGCGCGGACCCCCGGCCCGGTGAGCAGGATGGCCCGGTCACAGCCCTCATCTGAGCAGGAGAACGGAATGCGCCGATTCCTCGAAGCAGTTCAGCGCCCCCGCCGGACGATTCTCGAGGACTCGACCTTCCATGCAGACCCCGCAGGTTCGCACCACCCTGAACATCGGCATTCTCGCCCACGTCGACGCCGGTAAGACCAGCCTCACCGAGCGGCTGCTGTTCGACTCCGGGGCCATCGCCCGGCTCGGCAGCGTCGACGCCGGTGACACCCGTACCGACACCGGCGCGATCGAGCGGCGGCGCGGCATCACGATCCGCTCGGCCGTCGCCGCGTTCACCGTCGGCGACACCCAGATCAATCTCATCGACACCCCGGGCCACAGCGACTTCATCGCCGAGGTGGAGCGCGCCCTCGACGTGCTCGACGGGGCCGTCCTGCTGATCTCCGCGGTCGAGGGCGTACAGGCGCAGACGCGCGTGCTGCTCAAGACGCTGCGGCGGCTCGGGCTGCCCACGCTCGTGTTCGTCAACAAGATCGACCGGGCGGGCGCACGGACCGGCCCGCTGCTCGACGACATCCGTCGCAGGCTCACCCCGTACGTGGTCCCCCTGTCCCGGGTCCGCCACGCGGGCACTCCCCGGGCGACGGTCACCGCCCGCGCCCTGGACGACACGGCGGCCCGGACGCTCGCGGAGGTGGACGACGCGGTCCTCGCCGCGCTGGTCGACGGGGCGCCGCCGACCGCCGGTGCGCTGCGCCGGGCACTGGTCGCGCGGACGGCCGAGGGGCTGGCGCATCCCGTGCTGTTCGGGTCCGCGCTCGGCGGTCAGGGAGTGCGTCAACTCGTCGACGCACTGGTGGAGTTCCTGCCCGCGGCGGGCAAGGGGGACGCGTCGGCGCCGCCCGCCGCGACCGTGTTCGCGGTGCGGCGCGGGCCCGCCGGTGAACGGGTCGGCAGTCTGCGGATGTACGACGGTGAGCTGCGGGCCCGGCAGAAGGTGACGTTCCTGCGCCGGGACGCGGAGGGCGGCACCGTGGCGGTGCCGGCGCGCATCACCGGGCTGCGGGTGGCCGGGACCGGCGGGGACGTCGCCGGGCCGGGCCGGATCGCCGAGGTGCGGGGCGTCGCGGGCATCCGGGTCGGTGACCGGCTCGGCGGGACCGACGGCGGGCGCTCCCGGTTCGCGCCGCCCACCCTGGAGACCGTCGCCCGCGCCGTGCAGCCGGGACTGGGGGCCGCGCTGCGCACGGCCCTGCTCGACCTCGCCGACCAGGACCCGCTGATCCATGCCCGTCCGGCCCCCGGCGGCGCGACGGCGCTCCTGCTGTACGGGGAGGTGCAGAAGGAGGTCCTGGGGGCCACGCTGGCCGAGGAGTTCGGCATCGAGGCGGTGTTCGAGCCGAGCCGGATCCGGTGCGTGGAGCGCCCGGTGGGCACCGGCGAGGACGTCGAGGAGATGGGGCACCGCAGTACGACCGGGCTGCCCGCGACCGTCGGCCTGCGCGTCGCGCCGGGGCCGCCCGGCTCCGGCCGCGTCTTCACGTACAAGACCGAACTGGGCGCCCTGCCCCGGGCGTTCCACCAGGCCGTCGAGGACACGGTGCGGGGCACGCTCGCCGCGGGTGGGCTCCGCGGCTGGCCGGTGACGGACTGTCATGTCACCCTGATCCGCTCGGGGTTCGACTCCCCGGTGAGTGTGGCCGGGGACTTCCGCACGGTGACGGCGCTCGTGGTGCGGCGGGCCCTTGAGCGGGCCCGCACCCGGGTCCACGAGCCCGTGCACACCTTCGAGGCGGAGATCCCCCTCGACGCGCTCGCCCCGGTGAGCGCACAGCTCGCCTCCCTGGGCGCCGAGTTCGGGCGGACCACGGGCGGCGAGACGTCCTGGCTGATCACCGGGGAGCTGACGGCGCGCAGGGTGCGGGAGATGGAGCTGGCTCTGCCGGGGCTGACGCGCGGCGAGGGCGTGTGGTGGTCACGGGTGTCGGGCGATCGGCCGGTGCGGGGAACCGTGTGACGCGTCGTCGGGTGCGGGTGGGTGGGGGCCGGTCGCGCAGTTCCCCGCGCCCCTTCGACGGAGAACACGCGTGACCACCCTCACCACCCCCTACGGATTCGCCGGAACTGCTCCGGCGGTAGGACTGCCCGGGGAAGGCTGCACCGCGACAGGCGTGATCTGCGCCCGCGGCGGGAACTCGGGCTCCATGGGAAGGAGGTTTCCCTCATGAAGCCGAGGGCTGTTGCTGCGCTCCCCCCGTGGGCGAAGGCCGTCATCGTGGTCGTCGTCGTGGTGGCGCTGGTCGCCACCGGACTGCGCCTGATGAACCGTCTCGACGGTTTGTTCGGCACCGAGACCCACGACCGGTCGGGCCCCGCGCTGCTCAAGTCGGTGCAGGATCTGAGCCGATACGACGCCGCGTCCGGGAACTTCCAGGTCGTCGTCGATCTGGAGAAGGACACGAAGTACCTGCCGGACGCGATCCGCGGGACCCGCACCCTCTACATCGGGGCGGGCACCGTCGAGGCGTACGTCGATCTCGGAAAGGTGGACCCCGGTGATGTCCGGGTGAACAAGGACCGCACGTCGGCGACGCTGCATCTGCCGCACGCCCAGCTCGGCAAGCCCGCCCTGGACACGGACCGCTCGTACGCGGTGTCGAAGCAGCGCGGTCTCCTCGACCGGCTCGGTGATCTGTTCTCGGACAATCCCAACGACGAGCGGGCGGTGCGCAAGCTGGCCGCCCGGCACATCGGTGACGCCGCGAAGGACAGCGGTCTCACGGGCCGCGCCGAGGGCAACACCACCGACATGCTGAAGGGGCTGCTCCACTCGCTGGGGTTCGAGAAGGTGCGGGTCTCGTACGGGACCTGACCGCTCGGGCGCGGACGTGAGGCGCCTCGCCTCCACACCGTGGTCCCGGTGCCCGGATCGCTCCGGGCACCGGGGCCACTGCGTTGTGCGGAGCCCGCCTCAGTTGGCCGGACGGGTGCCGACGACGACCGTGGCGTACAGGTCGTCGTCCTCGACCTGACGCGCCGTGAGGCCGGCGGCGCGCACCGCCGCCAGCGCGGTGTCCGCCTGCCGTTCGCTGGTCTCGACGAAGAGCCGGCCGCCCGGTGCGAGCCAGCGCGGCGCCTGCTCCGCCACCCGGCGCAGCACGTCGAGGCCGTCCTTGCCGCCGTCGAGGGCGATCTGCCGCTCGTGGTCCCGGGCCTCGGTCGGCAGCAGCGGCAGATCACCGGTGGGGACGTAGGGGCCGTTGGCGATGAGGACATCGACCCGGCCCGCCAGCTCCGCGGGGAGCGGGTCGTACAGGTCGCCCTCGTGGACCTCGGCGCCCAGCGGGGCGAGGTTGCGGCGGGCGCAGGCCACGGCGGCCGGGTCCAGGTCGGCGGCGTGCAAGCGACCCGGGGCGCGTGCGGCGAGGACGGCGGCGACGGCGCCGGTGCCGCAGCACAGGTCGACGACGGTGGCGCCGGGTTGGGTGACCGCGAGGGCCTGGCGGGCCAGGAACTCGGTGCGGCGGCGCGGCACGAAGACCCCGGGGTCGACGGCGATCCGCAGCCCGCAGAACTCGGCCCAGCCGACGACGTGCTCCAGCGGGAGTCCGGCGGCCCGCCGCTCGACCATCGAGGTCAGCTCGGCGTGGTCGCGGGCGGAGGCGTGCAGGACCAGGGCCTCGTCCTCGGCGAAGACACAGCCGGCGGCGCGCAGCGCGGCGACGAGGAAGGCGGGTGGCGGCGGTTGGGGTGACGGGGGGAGCGACATGGGTGTGGTGTGACCTCTCGGGACGCCGACGGGGCTCCCGGCCGTCGCGCTGCCGCGGTCCGGCTCAGCGCGAGCGGTCGTGGCGTGCGGTGCGAGCAGGGAGCTCCTGACCTGGTACAGCGAAGATCGGGCTCACCTCCTCGTTCCCTCGTGGCGCTGTGGGGCCCGGTCACACTACCGCACCGGTCCCGCCGATCCCCGCTAGCCTGACGCGTCACGGGACGGCGACACGGGGAGCGACACATGAACACCGCGGACACCGAGGGCACCGCGGACGCCGCGCGACGCTTCGTCGGCGTGTGGCAGGACGGTTGGGCGCGGCACAACGTGGAGGCACTGCTCGCCCTGTACGCGCCGGACTGCGTGCACCGGTCGATGCCGTTCCGGGAGCCGCATCGCGGGCGGGACGCGCTCGCCGCGTATCTGCGCTGGTCGTTCGCGCAGGAGAGGCCGGTGGACGTGCGGTTCGCGGAACCGGTGGTGGGTCCGGGGCCGGTCGCGGTGGCCGAGTTCCGGGTGCTCGCCGAGGAGGACGGCAGGCCCACGACGCTGGCCGGGTGCGTGTTCGTACGGTTTCGCGCGGACGGTCTCGCGGTGGAGACGCGCGACTACTGGCATCAGGCCGACGGCCACCAGGAGCCGGCGGGCGACCTCTTCTTCTCCCGGTGACGGATGCCGGGACGGCGCGGCTCAGTGCTGTCTGCGCAGCGCCCGGTCCGTCACGGTCAGGGCGACGAGGAGGACGCCGAGCACGGCGGAGACCGTCGCCATGAGGTGCAGTCCGGCGTCGTCGGCGCGCTGTCCGTAGGCGAGCGCGATCAGGCTCGACGCGGTGATGGCGCCGATGTACTGGGCGGTTCGCTGGAGGCCCGCCGCGGCGCCGATGTCGGCGGCGGGCGCGTACTCCTGGACCGCCGCCTGGTTGCTGGTGCCGATGAGGCCCTGCGGGATGCCGAAGCAGGCGCCCGCGAGGAGCAGCACGGCCAGCGGTGTGGAGCCGGAGACGAAGGCGAGCAGGGCCGCGCCCCCGGTCAGCAGCGCGCTCGCGACGATCAGCGGGGCGCGGATGCCCTTGGTGCGGGCGCCGACCAGGGAGCAGACCAGGGCGGCGAGGGACATGGGGAGCATCAGCAGTCCGGTGTGCCCGGAGGAGTAGCCGCGGCCCTCCTCCAGCCACTGGGTGAAGCCGTACATCACGCAGTAGATGAGCAGATAGCTCAGCCCGTGCCGGAGGTAGGTGCGGGCCAGCGGGCCGTTCCCGGCGAGCATCCGGACGTCGATGAAGGGCGTACGGCAGCGCAGTTGCCACCACAGCAGGGCGGCGGTGAGCACGGCGAACGGGGCGAGCAGCCACCACAGGGGGTGGGACAGGTCGAGGAGGAAGAAGACCAGGACGGTCAGGGCCGTGGAGAACAAGCCGATGCCGAGCGGGTCGAGGGCCGGCCTCGGGGCGGGTTCGCCGGCCGTGCCGCGGGGCGGGTCGGCCGGGATCCAGAGCACGGCGCAGCAGAACGCGATCACGGACACCGGGACGTTGACGGCGAAGATGCCGCGCCAGCCGACGACGGTGACGAGCAGTCCGCCGAGCGTGGGGCCGACGGCGGCGCTGCCGAGCGCCGCGAAGGAGAGCCGGGCCATGACGGGCCGCGGCGGGCGGCGGCCGATCCGGCGGCCCTCGTCGCGCAGGACGGCCATCGCGGCGGGATACGCGGCCGAGGTGCCGATGCCGAGGAGCAGCCGGGAGACGATGAGCCAGCCGAAGGCGGAGGCGAACATCCCGACGAGTCCGGAGGCACAGACCACGACGAGTCCGGTGAGGAACACCCGGCGCGGGCCGAGCGCGTCGGCCAGCTTGCCGAGCACGGGCTGGGCGACGGCGCTGGCGAGGTAGAGCACGGAGATGAGCCAGGCGGTGTCGGCGGCGCCCACGCCGAAGTGGTGCCCGATCGCCACCAGGCCGGTGGAGATCATCGTGGTGTTGAGCGGGTTGAGGACCGAACCCAGCAGGAGGGGTGCGGTGAGGCGGGCCCGGAATCCGCCGTCGGCGGGGGCGGGTGCGGTGGTGACCGTCTCGGTTATGTCACCGCTCACCGCTCCACCAGCCGTCCGAGCAGCACGGTCGCCTCGGCGACGAGGCGGCGCTCGGCGGGGTCGAACTCGGCGTCGAGGGCCTGGGCGAGCCAGCTGTGCTTGGCCGCGCGGACGGCGACGAGGGTGGCGCGGCCGTCGTCGGTGATGGAGACGACGGACTGCCGCCCGTCGTTCGGGTCCGGGGTGCGGGCGACGAAGCCGCGCTCCTCCAGGGCGCCGAGCGTGAGCCGCATCGACTGCGGCTTCACGTACTCGGAGCGGGCGAGCGCCGCCGTGGTGGCGGGGCCCTCCGTGTCGAGGCGGGCGAGCACGGTGCGCTGGGTCGGGGTGAGCAGACTGTCCGGCGACGCGGTGCGCAGCCTCCGTGAGAGCAGGCCGACGATGGTGGCGAGGTCGGCGGCGACGCGCTCGCCGGGCGGCTCGGAGGCTGCGGATCCCTGCGTTCCAGACATGGCTCCACCGTAAGAGATAGACAGGAAGCCTTGCAAGTTTTCCTTACGACCTGATGCGGCACCTCCCCTACGGCTACCCGGCGAGCGCCCCCAGGAGTGCCCGCGCGCACAGGTCGCGCACCTGTTCACGGGTGAGCTCCGGCTCGTCGAGCCAGTCCAGGCAGACGGCGACGAGGAAGGCGAGCCAGCCGCGCACGGCGAGGCGCAGCGCGGCCGGTTCCGGGAGCGTGGCGGTGATCTCGGGGTCGGCGGCGAGGGCGGCCAGGATCTGCTGCTCCTGGGCGGCGAGGCCGTCGCGGTAGACGGCACGCACGGTGGGATCGCCCGCGGACTCGGCGCGATGGAAGGCACGGAAGCCCTCGGCGTGCGCGGCGACGTAGCCGAGGAAGGTGTCGAGGCCCGCACCGAGCTGTTCACGCACCGGAATGCCGGGGACCGCGGCGGTCAGCCGCAACATCCGCTCGCTCTCGCGGCGCACGACCGCGGAGAAGAAGTCCCGTTTGTTCGGAAAGTAGTGGTACAGGAGCCCGCGCGAGACACCCGCGATCTCGGCGACCCGCTCGATCCACACATCGTCGTACGGGCTCTGCGCGAACAACTTGGCACCCACGGACAGCAGTTGCTCCCTGCGCTGCTCCGTGCTCATTCTGCGCCGGGTCGTCCGCTCTGCCGTCATGGCCGCACCCTACTGGACGGACACCGCCTTACTTGACGTGAGTTCAATAACAGCCGCACACTGAGGCGCATTATTGAATCCACGTCTAACAAGCTGCCTACGGTGCCTCAATCCATCGGTGGCGCAAGGGAGATGGGCTCGATGGCTCAGATGACACAGGCGGCCGGTGCCACGCTGCCCCGGGGCTTTCGCAGTGCCGAGCAGGGCTGGACGCGTCTGGACCGGATCCCGCACCCGCCGCGCCGGGTTCCGCTGATCGGTGATGTCGTGGGCGCCAACGTCCGTACGCCGTTGCAGGACTCCATGAAGATCGCCGCCGAGCTGGGACCGATCTTCCGGCGCAAGGCGTTCGGCAAGGAGATCGTGTTCGTGTGGGGGGCCGAACTCGCGGCGGAGCTGGCCGACGAGTCGCGGTTCGCCAAGCACGTCGGGCTCGGCGTCGCCAATCTGCGCCCGGTCGCCGGGGACGGTCTGTTCACCGCGTACAACCACGAGCCCAACTGGCAGCTGGCGCACGACATCCTGGCGCCCGGGTTCAGCCGTGAGGCGATGGAGGGCTATCACCCGCTGATGCTCGACGTGGCGGGGCAGCTGACCGACGCGTGGGACGCGAGCGAGGCGGCGGGCCGTTCGGTGGACGTCCCCGGCGACATGACCAAGCTGACCCTGGAGACCATCGCGCGCACCGGATTCGGGCACGATTTCGGGTCCTTCGAGCGGGAGCGGCTGCATCCGTTCGTGACGGCCATGGTGGGCGCGCTGTCGTTCGCGCAGCGGCGGAACGTGGTGCCGCCGGTCCTCGCCGCGCTCCAGCGCGGCGCCGAGAAGCGGAACGCGGCGGACCGCGCCTATCTGAACCGCACCGTCGACGACGTGGTCACCGCGCGCCGTGCCTCCGGCGGCGGCCCCGGTGATCTGCTCGACCGGATGCTGGAGGTGGCGCACCCGGAGACGGGCGAGCGGCTCGCGCCGGAGAACATCCGCCGGCAGGTCATCACGTTCCTGGTCGCCGGGCACGAGACGACGTCCGGCGCGCTCTCCTTCGCCCTGCACTATCTCGCCCAGAACCCCGCCGTACTGGCGAAGGCGCGGGAGGAGGTCGACCGGGTGTGGGGCGACGTGGGCGTCCCCGCGTACGAGCAGGTCGCCAAGTTGCGGTATCTGCGGCGGGTCCTGGACGAGTCGCTGCGCCTGTGGCCGACGGCTCCCGCCTTCGCGCGGGAGGCGGTGACCGATACGACGCTCGGCGGCAGGCACCCGATGCGGCGCGGCGCCTGGGCGCTCGTCCTGACGACGATGCTGCACCGCGATCCGGCGGCGTGGGGCGACGATCCGGAGTCCTTCGACCCGGACCGGTTCGCGCCGCAGGCGGTGCGGGCCCGCCCGGGACACGTCTTCAAGCCGTTCGGGACGGGGGCGCGCGCCTGCATCGGGCGGCAGTTCGCGCTGCACGAGGCCACCCTGGTGCTCGGCCTGCTGCTGCGCCGCTACGACCTGCGGCCCGAGCCCGACTACCGCCTGAAGGTGACGGAGCGGCTGACGCTGATGCCGCAGGGACTGCGGCTGAACCTCACCAGGCGGTGACCCGGGGGGACAGATCCTTCGCCCACCGGGCGCACACCGCGCACGACGAACTGGTCGCGGCCGACGGGGCGTACGCGGCGCTGTGGCGCTCTTGGCACGGGCGGCCCTGACCGGTCGGCTCCTCCTTCGCTTCCGGCGCGAGCCCCGCTATTCGTCCGCGGCCGTCTCCAGCGACGCCACGTCGAGCACTCCGTCCAGCTCGGCGAGGACCGCGACGAGGGCCGGCACCTCCGCCGCGCCCTCGATCTCCATCCGGACGGCGATGGTGCCGCGCCGGCCCGACCCGCCGTCCCAGTCGGTGCGGTCGGTGCGCACTTCGAGGACGCGGAACCCCCGACCCGTGCACTCCTCGAGCACACGTGTCAGGACGCTGCTGCCCACCTCGTACGCGAGATGCAGTCCTGTGCGGCGCTCGGTGGCCAGGGCGGGGACCCGGCGGCTCACCCAGGGATAGCCGCGGACCACGAGGAAGTGACAGGCCGTCGCGGCGATCGCGAGCAGCGGCAGTCCGCCGCCGCAGGCCATTCCTATGGCGCAGACCAGCCAGACGGTCGCGGCCGTGGTGAGGCCGCGGACGGCGTCGCGCCGGACGAAGATCAGGCCGCCGCCGATGAATCCGATGCCCGACACGATCTGCGCGGCGACCCGGGAGGGGTCGAGGGCGACGCCGTCGAGACCCAGCATCGAGTTGAAACCGTGCTGGGAGACCTCCATGAACAGGGCGCTGCCCACGCCGACGAGGGTGTGCGTGCGCAGACCGGCGCTCTTCTGCTGCACGGCGCGCTCGGCGCCGATCAGCGTCGACAGGACGAGCGCGAGCCCCAACTCGGCGAACTGCCGAGCGCCTTGCCCCGCCGCGGGATCGAACAGCGGCAGTGCGTGCGATGACACGAGTGCGTTCCTCCTTGTCCTCGATGGACCCTTCAACCACACACGAGCCTAGCTCCGGTCCATTGGCGGGGAATTGTCAGACCCGTGCGCAAGAGTGGGGGCATGCAGGGAACCTGGAATCTCGACACACACGACCGATCGACGCAGCAGCACGAGCTGGCGGCGGCGCAGGCCTGTCTGCGGCTGCTGCACACGGCGCGCGCCGCGCTCTCCGGCACGGAGCCACCGGCGACCGCGTCGGTCCTCGCCGTGCCGATCGCCGAAGCGGACGAGGCGCTGCGCAGAGCGGGCCTGGCGGGGAACGAGGCGTGGCTGCTGGAGCGGATCTACGACCTGGACCCTGACGACACCTCCCCTTGACGTCAGGGCGCGCCGCGGCGGGCGTCCGCCACACTGGCCCCATGGATCACAGCCGGGCCGAGGCCTATCTGCACCGCATCGGGGCCGAGCGCCCCGCCGCGCCGACCGCCGAGGCGCTGCGCGTGCTGCACCGGGCGCATCTGCGGTCGGTGCCGTTCGAGAATCTGTCGGTGCACCTGGGTGAGGAGGTCGTGCTCGAGCCGGCGGCGCTCGTCGCCAAGGTGGTCGACCGGCGCCGCGGCGGCTTCTGCTACGAACTGAACGGCGCGTTCGCGGCGCTCCTCGGCGCCCTGGGCTTCGAGGTGACGGTGCTCCAGGCGCGCGTGGTCGGCAAGGACGGCCTGCCCGGCATCCCCTACGACCACATGGCGCTGCGGGTGCGCACGGCGGACGGCGGGGACCGGCTCGCGGACGTCGGCTTCGGCGCGTTCTGCGCCGAGCCGCTGGTGTACGACGAGCGCGGCGAGCAGCGGGATCCCGGCGGTGTCTTCCGCATCGAGGACGCCCCGCACGGCGATCTGCTCGTGCTCCAGGACGGCGCCCCGCAGTACCTCCTCGACCAGCGGCCGCGCGAGCTGCGGGACTTCGAGGCGGGCTCCTGGTACCACCGCACCTCGCCCGCCTCGCACTTCACCCAGTCCCTGGTCTGCTCACGTCCCACGGAGGACGGACGGATCACCTTGAGCGGTCATACGCTCACGACGACGGCCGCCGGGCAGCGCGCGCAGCGCACCCTCGACACCGATGGCGCCGTACTCGCCGCGTACGACCAGCACTTCGGCATCGTTCTCGACACGCTCCCACCGGAACCGGGAACCGCCGAAGACTGACCTCGCCCGCGATCCGCTGGTTATGCTGCCGCCGAACCGTTCAGGGAAACGCTCAAACGAACAGCGGGTTGCGAGGGGGCCATCAGCATGCGCGAACCGGTCGATCTCAGGCGGCAACGGATTCTCGCCGTGGTGCAGTCGCGCGGCGCGACACGGGTCAGCGATCTCGCCGCGGAACTCGCGGTGTCGGTGGTGACGCTCCGCCGCGACGTGGAGGAGCTCGCCCGTGAGGGCAAGTTGCGCCGCGGGCACGGAGTCGCGCGCCCGATGCTGTCGGAGACCGAGCAGGCCGCCCCGCCCGCCGACCCGCTGCCCGACGGCGGTCCGGTCGCGGTGGTGG
Organism: Streptomyces sp. NPDC046716; assembly: GCF_040645755.1. Taxonomy (NCBI): domain Bacteria; kingdom Bacillati; phylum Actinomycetota; class Actinomycetes; order Kitasatosporales; family Streptomycetaceae; genus Streptomyces; species Streptomyces sp. NPDC046716. The sequence continues at coordinate 31,412 of NZ_JBEYYU010000006.1, read as the reverse complement.
TGCCGGAGCGGCACGCCTATCTGTACGAGATGCTGCACGGCGCCCGGAAGACGTTCGAGGAGGCCGGCATCCGGATCGGCCTGCACATCGCGCCGCCCGTCGCGGGCGCCGAACAGCCCATCGTGGAGCGGGCGTTGGCCGACGGCGCGCGCGGCCTGCTGATCGCCCCGCGCTGGCGCAGCAGGGCCACGGAGGAGGCCGACTACACCTGGCTGGCCCGGCTGTCCGTGCCGGCGGTCCTGATGGAGCGCCGGCCCCGGGCGGGCAGCGCGCTGCATGCCGTCGACACGGTGTGCACGGACCACTGGTACGGCGTGCATCTCGCGCTCGACCACCTCACCGGGCTCGGCCACCGGCGCATCGTGCTGGCCGCGCGCGACGACAGCCCGACGGCGCGCGCCCTGCGCTCGGCGTTCACCGAGATCGCCGCCGCGCATCCGGACATCGACCGGTGGGACGTCGCGCTCAGCGCCCCCGGGGCGGCCCCCGATCCGGAGGCGGCCGCCGCCGAACAGCCCGTGGATCTCCCCTCGCTGCTCGCCGAGTTGGGTGCGACGGCGGCGCTGCTGCACGGTGACGTGGACGCGCTGATGCTCGTACAGAAGTTGCGGGACAGCGGGGTGCGGGTGCCGGAGGACTGTTCGGCGATCGCGTACGACGACGTGGTCGCCGGGCTCGGCAGTACGCCGCTGACGGCGGTGTCGCCGCCCAAGGCGGAGGTCGGCCGTGCGGCGGCCGAGCTGCTGCTGCGGCGCCTGGAGCGGGGGGCCTCGTCGGGTCCCGCCCGGCGCATGGAGGTGCTGCCCGACCTGAAGGTGCGCGGCTCCACCCAGAAGGCCCCCGTCTCGCCCGCCTCCGAGGCACCGCTCAACTGACCCCGCACCATGAGCGTTTGACCGTTTAATTTTCTTCTGATCGATCTATTGACCGAGACCGCTCAGCCGATCAGGATTCCCGTGACTCGAACACGCAGGAGCCGCGGGAGGCGCCCATGCCTGGTCGACAGAGCCGTCGATCCATGCTCGCCGCGATCACCGCGCTGCCGCTGACGGGCGCCCTCGGCGCCTGCAGCGGATCGGACAGCGCGTCGCCGCAGAGCAGCAGCAAGACCGGTAGCAAAGGCAGCAGAGGCACGACCACCATCACGTTCTGGTCCGCGTTGCGCGGCAGCCAGGAGGTGGTGGACGAGTTCAACAAGACCCACGACCACATCCAGGTCCGCTTCGAGCAGATACCCTCCGGCAACGCGGGCGGCTATCTCAAGCTGAGCAACGCCGCGCGGGCGGGGAACGCGCCCGACGTCGCCACCATCGAGTACCCGCAGGTCCCGGGGTTCGCGATCGACGGCGTCGCCCGCGACATCACGTCGCTGATCAGCGACGGTCTGCGGAAGAAGCTGTTGCCGCAGGCGCTCAACCAGACCACGTTCGAGGGCCGCACGTTCAGCGTGCCGCTCGACGTCGAGCCGACCGTCCTGCACTACCGCAAGGACCTGTTCGACAAGTACGGCTTCGAGGTGCCGGCCACCTGGGACGCGTACGCCGACCTCGCCCGCGCCGTGCGCCGCACCGGCGGCAAGCGCAAGGTGTGCGTCTTCCCCCTCGACATGGGCCTGTACTCCGGACTGTGCTGGCAGGCGGGCGCCCAGTGGTTCGACACCTCGAAGGGCGCCTGGAACGTCTCGCTGGTCGACGCCCCCACCCGGCGCGTGTCGAAGTACTGGCAGCGCCTCATCGACGAGGACCTCGTCTACGCCAACAACCCCAACAGCCGCGCCAACGACGCCCAGATCGGCAACGGCCTGGTCCTCACCCGGCACAGCGGCGCCTGGGACGCGGGCGCGCAGATGAACGCCCGCCCCGAGCAGAAGGGCCTGTGGCGCATCGCCCCGCAGCCCCAGTGGGACCCGGACCGGCCCGCCCTCGGCACCAACGGCGGCTCGACGTTCGCCGTCACCAAGGACAGCGCCCACCCCGAGGCCGCCATGGAGTTCATCGAGTGGCAGGTCTCCAGCCCCGACGCGCTCAAGGCCCGGCTCTCCAGCGGCGCCAGCAGCCAGTACCCGGCCGTCTCCGAGCTGATCCCGGTCGGCCGCGCCGCGTTCGACCGCACGTACTACGGCGGCCAGGACATCTACGCCCTCTTCGAGCAGGAGGCCCACAAGATCCGGGACGGCTGGGTGTGGGGACCGCGGATGACCGCGACGGCCTCGGTCATGCAGGACGCCTTCACCCGGGCCGCGGCCGGCTCCGGCACCCTCGAATCGTCGATGCGCGCGACCCAGGACGGCACCATGCCCGACCTGAAGGCGCTCGGCCTCAAGACCACCCAGCACACCACATGAACGCCCGCACTCCGAAAGGCAGGTGACTCCCATGACCGCGACCACCCATGCCCCCGCGACGGCGTCCGCGCCGCCCCGCGACCAGGACGCCTCCGGGCGCCGGGCGCGGCGTTCGGCGGGCCGCCGCCGAGGCGGCGCCGCGGGCGTCCTGATGGCCCCCTTCTTCGTCCTGCTCGTCCTGGTCTTCCTGGTCCCGGTGGCCACGGCGGTGTGGCTGAGCTTCTTCAGCGACGACCAGCCGGGCCTCGGCTTCGGCCCGGAGCGCACGGTCTTCGTGGGGCTGCGCAGTTACGCGGCCGTGCTCACCGACCCGTCGTTCCTGACCGGGCTCGGCACCGTCGGCCTGTACTGCCTGATCTACATCCCGCTGATGGTGATCGGCTCACTCGCGCTGGCACTGCTGCTCGACTCGGGCGTCGTCCGGCTGCGGGCCTGGGCCCAGCTGGGCCTGTTCCTGCCGCACGCGGTACCCGGCATCATCGCGGCCCTGATCTGGCTGTACCTGTACACGCCGGGGATCAGCCCGATCATCGAGGCGTTCGCCAAGGGCGACATCACCGTCGACTTCCTGGGCCTGCACACCACGGTCCCGTCGATCGTGAACATCGCCCTGTGGTCCAACCTCGGTTACAACATGGTCGTCTTCTACGCGGCCCTGCAGGCCGTCCCCCGTGAGGTCCTGGAGGCGTCGGTCGTCGACGGGGCGGGGCCGGTGCGCACCGCGCTCCAGGTCAAGACGCCGCTGGTGCGGTCCTCGATCGTCATGGTCGCGATGTTCACCCTGATCTGGGCCCTGCAGCTGTTCACCGAACCGGCGCTGCTGCACCAGTCGTCGGCGATGGTCGGCGCCCGGTTCTCACCGAGCATGTACATCTACGACGCGGCCTTCAGCCGGAACAACTACTCGCTCGCGGCGGCCGCCTCGGTGATCCTCCTCGTCATCACGATCGCCGTGTCCTACGGCGTCACCCGCTGGACCAACCGTATCGAGGCCGCAGAGGAGAACGCCCGATGAGCGCCGCCGAGTTGAGCAACTCCTCCCTGCTTCGTCCGCGCTTCCTCGGCCGCGCCGTGGTCAACGCCGTCGTCGCGATCTCCGTGCTGTACACCGTGCTGCCGGCGCTGTGGCTGGTCCTCGCCTCGACCAAGACGCGTGACGCGCTCTTCCAGAGCAGCATCTTCTCCCTCAGCGACTTCTCCCTGGTCCAGAACCTCAAGGACCTGTTCGCGATGGACGGCGGCCTGTACAGCCGCTGGTACGGCAACAGCCTGCTGTACGCGGTGCTCGGCGCGGCCATCGGCTCGATGATCTCCGTCGCCTGCGGCTACGCCTTCGACAAGTACCACTTCCGGCACAAGGAGAAGCTGTTCGGGCTCGTCCTCGCGGCGGTCATGGTGCCGCAGACCGTCCTCGCGCTGCCGCTCTACCTGATCGCGTCCGAGGCCGGCGTCGTGAACACCTTCTGGTCGGTCTTCATCCCGGTCCTGTTCAATCCGTTCGGCGTGTACCTGGGCCGCATCTTCTCCCAGGGCTATGTGCCGAACGAGGTCCTGGAGGCGGCCCGCGTCGACGGCGCGGGCGAGCTGACCACCTATGCGCGGGTCTCCCTGCGGATGCTGGCCCCGGGCCTGATCACGGTCTTCCTCTTCCAGCTCACCGCGATCTGGAACAACTTCTTCCTGCCGATGGTGATGCTGTCCAATCAGAATCTGTACCCCGTCAGCCTCGGGCTGTTCCAGTGGAACAGCCAGGCGACCGTCTCTCCCGAGTACTACCCGGTGGTGATCATGGGCTCGCTCCTCGCGGTGCTCCCCCTTGTCCTCGCGTTCATCCTCCTCCAGCGGTTCTGGAAGGCCGGCCTGACGGCGGGGGCGGTCAAGTGACGCTCCCCCGCGTGGCGTTGGCCATGTCCCCCCAGGCCGCGGCGGCCGTCTTCACGCCGCGGTCGCTGGCCGCGCTCACCGAGGTCGGCGACGTCGCGCCGCTGCCCGCCCTGTCCGATCTGTCGACCGCGCGGGCGACGGAGGTGCTGGCCGACGCCGAGATCCTCGTCACCGGCTGGGGCTGCCCGAAGCTGGACACGGACGTGCTCGCACGGGCGCCCCGGCTCAAGGCGGTGGTGCACGCGGCCGGTTCGGTGCGCGCCCACGTCACCGACGCCTGCTGGGAGCGGGGCATCGCGGTGTCGTCCGCGGCGGCGGCGAACGCGCTGCCGGTCGCCGAGTACACCCTCGCGATGATCCTGCTGCACGGCAAACACGTCCTGGAGCGGGCCCGCGACTTCCGCACGAACCGTGCCCGCGACAACTGGCTGCTCACGACGGGCCACGTCGGCAACTACCGCCGCACCGTGGGCATCCTGTCCGCGTCCCTGGTCGGACGCCGGGTCGTCGAGCTGCTGAAGCCGTTCGACTTCGAGGTGCTGCTGCACGACCCGTACGTGTCCCCCGCCGAGGCCGCCGAACTGGGTGTCACCTGGGTCGAGCTGCCCGAACTGTTCTCCCGCAGCGACGTGTTGAGCGTGCACACGCCGCTGCTCCCGGCCACGCGCGGGCTCGTCGACCGCCCCCTGCTCGACGCGCTGCGCCAGGACGCCGTTCTGATCAACACCGCGCGCGGCGCCGTCATCGACCAGGACGCGCTCACCGACGTGGTGTGCGCGGGCCGCATCCGTGCGGTCCTCGACGTGACGGACCCCGAGGTGCTGCCCCCGGAGCATCCCCTCTGGGACTGCCCGAACGCCCTGATCACCCCACACCTCGCCGGTTCCCAGGGCAGTGAGTGGGAGCGGCTGGCCGACACGGCCGTGGCCGAGGTGGCGCGTTTCGCCGCGGGCGACGGTTTCGCCCATCCCGTACGACGCGAGAGGCTGGCGTTCCTGGCATGACCATTCCGTTCGAACTGCCCGAAGAGAACCGCGAGCTGAGCCCGTTCACCGGCTGCACCCGGGCGCACTGGGAGGCGGTCGCGGACGGTCTGCTCGGCGCCGCCTGGCGCTGGGCGACCCCCAGGGGCGCCTTCCTCGACCTGCCGGGCCGGCCCTCGGCGTCCGGGGTCCGCTCGGACGGCCTGGAGGGGTACGCGCGGACTTTCCTCGCGGCCGGTTTCCGGGTCGCGGGCGCCGAAGGCAAGGACCCGCACAACTGGCTGGAGCGGTACGCCGGCGGTCTGACCGCGGGCACCCGCACGCCCGGCCGGGACGACGCGGAGTCCTGGCCGCTGATCCTCGACCACCATGTGCAGGGCCAGCCGATGGTGGAGTCGGCGTCCGTGGCGCTCGGTCTGAAGCTGACCCGGCCGTGGCTGTGGGACCGGCTCGACGACGCGGTGCAGGACCGGGCGGAGAAGTGGCTGCGCGGCGCGATCAACCACACGCCCGCCCCGAACAACTGGTACCTCTTCCCCTTCATGGTGGCGTCGTTCCTCGAGGAGGTCGGCCGCGGCGACGCGGCGACGACCCGGGCCATGGACCGGGCCCTGGAGCTGATGGAGACCTGGTACCGGGGCGACGGCTGGTACGCGGACGGCGACGGCCGGGCCTTCGACCACTACAACGGCTGGGCGCTGCACCTGTATCCGCTGCTGCACGCCCATCTGTCGGGCGACGCGGCACTGTCGGCGCGCTTCGGCCCGCGGCTGCGCGAGCACCTGGAGGGCTTCTCCCTGCTGTTCGGCGGGGACGGCGCACCGATCCACTTCGGGCGCTCGCTCAGCTACCGCTTCGCCGCTTCCGCGGCGGTCGGCGTCGGCGCGGTGACGGGGCACACGCCGCTGTCGCCGGGCGCGTCACGGCGTCTCATCAGCGGCAACCTGCGCTACTTCCTGGAGCGCGGAGCGGTCACGGACGAAGGGCTGCTCAGCCTGGGCTGGCACGGCCCGCACGACGCCACGCTCCAGCCCTACTCGGGCCCGGCGTCGCCGTACTGGGCGTCGAAGGGCTTCGTGGCACTCCTCGCCCCGGAGGGAGATCCGCTGTGGACGGCGACGGAGGAGCCCGCGCCGAGCGAGGGCCCCGACCGGGTGCTCGCGCTGCCCGCGCCGGGTCTGCTCGTGCAGTCCACGCAGGCCGACGGGATCGTGCGGCTGCACAACCACGGCAGCGACCACGTCCGGCCGCACGAGGGCGAGTTCGCCGCCCAGGACGACGCGCACTACGGCCGTCAGGCGTACTCCACGCACACCGGCCCGACGTCCCTCACGAACATCGCCGACAACCACCTCTGCGTCGAGGTCGGCGGGGTCGCCAGCGTGCGCCGGCGCCTGCACCCGCTCGGCGCCGGGCACGGTGACGGCTGGGGCTGGGCGGCGTCCTGGTACCGGCCGACGTTCGCCTCGGGGCCGCCGATGCATCCGGGGCTGCGCGTCGAGAGCGTGACCGTGGCACGGGGCGCCCACGAGCTGCGGGTGCACCGGGTCGTCGGCGCGCCTCATGGGTCACGGGTGTCGCTGACCGGCTGGGCGACGGAGGCGCTCCGCTCGGAGCTGACCGGGCTGCACGGATGGGGTGCGGCGGACCGGGTCCGGGCGCCCGAGGGCACGGCGTACGAGCCCTGGGTACGGGTGCCCCGGCTGTCGGCGCAGGTCGAGGGGACGGCGGTGTTCGCGGCGCTGGCCCTGCTCGGCGCGGCCGGCTCCACCAATGACCTCGCCGGGGCCGTGGCCGGCACCACCGTGACGGACGACGAGCTGACGGTGCGGTGGGCCGACGGGTTCGAGACCGTGGTGACGTTCGGCGAGTCGCTGAGCGTGCGCTGCGGCTGACGACGCGCTCTAGCCGACCAGCTGCGCCTCGACCGCCGGGGCGTAGCGGTCCACGACCGCCTCGATGTCCGCGGCCCGCACCTGCGGGCCGCGGGCGATGCCGTACATCACGCCGAGGCCGAGCAGCAGCGACACGGCGAGTTCCGCGCGCAGTCCGGCGTCGGCGCCGGTCAGCCGGGCCGCGAGGCGTTCGCTGACCTGCGTACGGAAGTTGGCGCGCAGGATGTCGCCCTGCGCGCCGTGCAGCGGGGCGAACACGATGCGCAGGATCGGGTCGGCGCCGCGCTCGGACTGGCCGCTCAGCACGCAGCGGACCATGTGGCGGCCCAGATCCTCCAGAGGTGCGTCGAGGAGGACGTCGACGTCGGCCTCGAAGTCCATGACGCTCGAGAACAGGGCGTCCTTGTTGCCGAAGTACTTGAGGATCAGCGGTGGGCTGACACCGGCCCGTTCGGCGATCGCCCTGAGCGTGATGTCGCCGTGCGCGTGCCGGGCCAGCAGATGCCGGGCCGCCTTCACGATGGCGGCCTTGCTCGCCTCCGCGTCGCGCCGGACGGCGGGCTGCGCCGTGGTCATCGCCTCAAGCTCCCTTCGCCGTCGCCAGCGGGACCGCAGCGCCCGCGCCGGTCGCCTCGCCCCCTCTGTCGGACGGTACGCACAGGGCGACGGCGGCGGCCACCAGGGCGACCGTACCGGCCATGACGAAGGCGAGCCGGTAGCCGTGCAGCGTCGACACGTCGGTGCCGCCGACGCGCATCGTGTGGTGGACGAGGACGGCGGTGACGGCGGCGCTGGAGACGGCCTGTCCGATGGTGCGCATCAGTACGTTGACGCCGTTGGCGGAGGCGGTGGCGGTGGCCGGCACGGCCCGCAGGATCAGGGTGGGCAGGGCGGAGTACGCGAGGGTGGTGCCGGTGGAGACGACGGCGGCGCCGACGAGGATCACCCACAGGTCGGTGCTGTCGACGACCCGGATCGCGTAGCCGAGGGCGAGGACGACGCCGCCGACGGCGAGGGTGACGCGGGGGCCGCGGGCGGCGGAGATGCGGGCCGACACCGGGGAGAAGAACAGCATGATGACGCCGCTGGGCAGCATGCACAGACCGGTCGCCACGATCGACAGGCCGAGGCCGTAGCCGGTCTCCACGGGCGCCTGGACGAGCTGCGCGGTGACCAGCGAGTTGGCGTAGAACGCGAAGCCGGTGAGCAGGGCCGCGACGTGCGGCAGGCCGACCCGGCGGCCGGCGGCGAGCCGCAGGTCCACCAGGGGGCCCGCGGAGCGCAGCTGATGCCAGGACCACAGGGCGAGGACCAGGACGGCGCCCGCGAACAGGCCGATGATCCGGGTGCTGCCCCAGCCCCACTGCCCGCCCTGCGAGACGCCGAGCAGCAGACAGACCAGGCCGACGGCGAGGCCCAGGGTGCCGAGGACGTCGAAGCGGCCGGGATTGCGCACCGGCGACTCGCGCACCGCCCACCAGGCTGCGGCGAGGCCGAGGGCGCCGAGCGCGGCGGTCGCCCAGAACATCACGTGCCAGTTGGCGTACTGGACGATGAGCGCGGCGAGCGGCAGGCCCAGGGCGGCGCCGATGCCGACGGTGGAGCTCATCAGGGCGACGGCGGATCCGGTGCGGTGGGGCGGGAGTTCGTCGCGCAGGATGCTGATGGACAGCGGCACGACGGCCGCGGCGGCGCCCTGGAGCGCGCGGGCCGCGATGAGGACGCGGATGTCGGAGGTGAGCGCGCAGAGCACGGAGCCGGTGGTCATCAGGGCGAGGGCGATGAGCAGCACGCGGCGCTTGCCGTACATGTCGCCGGCCCGGCCGAGCACGGGCGTGAGGACGGCGCCCGCCAGCAGGGTGGCGGTGACCATCCAGGAGACGGCTGCCGGGGACGCGCCGGTGAGTTCCGGCAGGTCGGGCAGGAGCGGGACGACGACCGTCTGCATGACGGCCATGAGGATGCCGCCGAAGGCGAGGACGGGGATGGTGAGCCGTTCCCGCAGGCGGGGCCGGACGGCCTGCTCGGGCAGCGTCGGTATCGGGACGTGGTCCATGGGACTCCTGCGGGGTGCGCGGGCGCGGCGCGTCGGGTGCGACGCCGGGCCGACGGTCCGGGTGAATGACCATTCACCCGGGTGGTGAATCAGTATTCACCAACGCGTGCCCGTCTGTCGCCACCCCGTGCCCCGCGCGGATCGGGCCCGGCCGCGCGATACTGCCGCAATGACCTCACCAGACGTCCTGCGCTGCGGACTTGTCGGCACCGGCTCCTGGGCCGGCCGGACTCATGCCCCGGCTCTGCGGGACCACAAGCACACGGAATTCGTCGGCGTCTGGGGGCGCCGGCCAGAAGCCGCGGCTGCCCTCGCCGCCGCGCAGGGGACCACGGCGTACGACGACGTGGACGCGTTGTTCGCGGCGTGCGACGCGGTGGCGTTCGCCGTGCCGCCGGACGTCCAGGCGCCGTTGGCGGCGCGGGCCGCCGCGGCGGGCTGCCATCTCCTGCTCGACAAGCCCCTCGCCACGGAGCCGGTGGCGGCGCGCGCGGTCGTCGACGCCGTGGCCGCCTCGGGGGTGGCGTCCGTGGTGTTCTGCACCATGCGCTACTCCCCCGCCACGGCGGCCTGGATCGCCGAACAGGCCTCCGTGGACGGCTGGTTCACCGGTCGCGCCGACTGGTACGGGGCGCTGTACACCCCGGGTGACGACGCGGAGATCCGGGCGACGACGCCGTGGCGGGCGGAGCGGGGCGCCCTGTGGGACGTGGGACCGCACGCCCTGTCGGTACTGCTGCCGCTGCTCGGCGACGTGACGTCGGTGACGGCCGGGCGGGGCCCGGGCGACACGGTGCATCTGCTGCTGCGGCACGCGTCCGGCGCGTCGAGCACCGCGGCGCTGAGCCTGACCGCTCCCCCGGAGGCGGCCGGGGTCACGGTCGAACTGCGGGGCACGGCGGGAGTGTCGGCGATGCCGTCCGGTCGCGGGAACGCGCAGGAGTCCTTCGCCGTGGCGCTCGACGTCCTCCTGGAGTCGGCGCGCACCGGGATCCCGGCCCCCTGCGACGCGCGGTTCGGGCTGCGTCTCACGGAGATCCTGAGCGCCGCCGAACGCGCGCTGCCGTCAGCCGGTCCCGAACCAGACCTCGGCGAGTGACGCGAGGTCGCGCACGCCGTCGGGCGGCGGCAGCTCCCGCAGGTACCAGGGGAGGTTGCTGTACACGTGCAGCAGTGTGTACGCCATGACGGTGCGCGGGTCGGGCGTGCGGCCGTACGTCTTCGTGAAGCACGTCATGAGGCGTCGGTCGCCGCGGGTCACGAAGAGTCCGACGGCCACGAAGTCGTAGTCCGGGTCGCCGGTCATCGCGGGTTCGAAGTCGAGCAGTCCGCCGAGCCGGGCCCGGCCCGCGCCGTCGTGGTCGACGAGCAGGTGCTGCCGCATGAACTCCGTGTGCAGCAGCGCCCGCCGCTCCCCCGCCCGCGGCGCGGCCGCGTCGAGGAACCCGTCGATCTGCGCGGACCACTCCCGGGCGAGGCCGCGCTCGTCCTGCCGCCGCACGGCCCCGGTGCGCTGGGCGGCGACGAAACGGTCCCAGTCGCCGGGCCCGAGGTCGTCCGCGAGCGTCCCCGGGTCGAGGGCGTGCAGCTCCGCGAGCACCTCGCCCGCGGTCTCGACGAGCCGCTCCCGGTCGGCGGGCGGCAGGTCGGGCCAGGCGACGGCGAGGTCCCGGCCGGGCAGCCGGGACATGAGGACGTACGTCCAGCCGTCCTCGTACGTGCCCGAGGCGAGCGGCCGCGGCGTGGCGACGGGCAGGCGGCCGTGCAGGAACTCCAGCGTCCTGGTCTCGCGGAGCCCGTCGCGCGCCGCCATGGCCGGGAACAGCTTCAGGACGTGCCCGGCGTCGATCGCGTAGACGGGCTGGCTGCCCTCGGGGAAGCGCGCCGGGTCCGCGCCGGCGAACCCGAGCCGGGAGCAGAGGTCGAGCACGCCGGGGCGCAGCAGGGCGTCGTCCGGGACGACACGGCGCCAGGCCTCGTCGGTGTCCACGCGGGGCAGCATGATCGGCAGCGTAGGCCGCCCGGGCATGATGGCCAACCGACTTTAATACCCTGTGCGCATGCCGCTCGAGATCAGCGCCACCAACCCCGAGCACCCGGTGCTCCTGCTCGCCCTGCCCTGGCACATTCCCCTGGAGAAATGGCCGGAGGAGTACCTTGTGCCGCTTCCGCGCGGCATCTCCCGGCACGTGGTGCGCTACGCCCGCGCCGGTGACGAGGTCGTCGCCGTGAAGGAGCTCGCCGAGCGGCCGGCGCTGCGCGAGTACGAGATGCTGCGCACGCTGGACCGGCTCGGGATACCCGCGGTGGACCCGCTGGCGGTGGTCACCGGCCGGGAGCAGCCGGACGGCTCGCCGCTCGAGCCCGTGCTGATCACCCGGCACCTGGGCGGCTCGCAGCCCTACCGTTCGATGTTCGAGACGACGATGCGTCCGACGACGGTGCACCGGCTGATGGACGCGCTGGCGGTGCTCCTGGTCCGGCTCCACCTCTCCGGTTTCGCCTGGGGCGACTGTTCCCTGTCCAACACGCTCTTCCGCCGGGACGCGGGCGCGTACGCCGCCTATCTCGTGGACGCCGAGACGGGCGAGCTGCACCCGAGGCTGAGCCAGGGGCAGCGGGAGTACGACATCGAGCTGGCCCGGGTGAACATCAGCGGCGAGATGCTCGACCTGGAGGCCTCGGGCGCGCTGCACCCCTCGATCGACCCGATCGAGTTCGGCGCGGAGATCGAGCAGCGCTATACGAACCTGTGGAGCGAGCTGACCCGCACCTCGGTGTACCCGGCGGGCAAGCACCACTACATGGAGCGGCGCATCCGGCGGCTGAACGATCTCGGGTTCGACGTGGCCGAGATGCAGATCTCGCGCTCCCCGCGCGGCGACGAGGTGACGTTCGTGCCCAAGGTGGTGGACGCGGGGCACCATCAGCGTCAGCTGTTGCGGCTGACCGGGATGGACGCGGAGGAGAACCAGGCGCGGCGGCTCCTCAGCGACCTGGAGAGCTGGATGGCGACCCAGGACGACGCTCCCGACGCGCGGCCCGAGGTGCTGGCCCACCGCTGGGTGCGCGACGTGTTCCGGCCGACGGTCCGCGCGATCCGGGACCGGCTGCCCACTCCCATGGATCCGGCCGAGCTGTACCACGAAGTCCTGGAGCACCGCTGGTACTTGTCCGAGCGGGCGCAGCACGACATCGGCCTGGACGCGGCGGCGGAGGACTACGTGCGGCACGTCGGCAAGCCGGAGGCGTGAGGCGGGGGCGTGAGGCGGGGCCGAAAAGTGCCGGGATGACCGGGCGCGGCCGGTGCCGTGGCCGCTACGTAATGGCGAGTGACGGCACCGGCCGCAGCCAGTGACCTCCGGATCCACCGGGGATCGAGCGCGGGACGTGCGTCGTGCAACGCATTTTCCGGCCACATCCAGCGAAATAAGTGGCCCGGTCCAGCTCTCTCTTCCTCAGTCGGCCCGGAGGCTCGCGGGTTACTCTCCGCCAGGAAATTTCGGCCAATTTCGAGCCGCCCGGCACAGGTGCCGCATCACTGTGTCTACCTGCACACAGTCGATGAAACCGCCAGGTGAGCAACCCTGCACGATCCATCATGACGGACCGTCTGATCGTTTTCTTCGGGCAATGTTTATTACCAAAGGTGATGGGAGTATTTAGACTGCTGACGCTCAACTCAGCGTGTACGAAGAGGGATTACCCACATGAACAAGAAGGCGCTCCGCGCCCTGCTCCGCGAACGGCGCGCCCTCATAGCCCCCGAGTCCCACGGCTTCACCCGCCCCACGGGCCAGGGCCGCCGCGCACCGGGCCTCTCCCAGCACCAGGTCGACCAGTTGCTGCACCGGACGCTCGGGACGTACCACCGGCTGGAATCGGGGAGTTACCCGAATCCGCCCACCGTTCTGCTGCGCGACGTCGCCCTGCTCTTCGGCCTGGACGAGCAGGAGTGGGTCTCCCTGTGCCGCTACGCCCTGCTCCAGGACCCGCCCGGACCGCTGCACCAGTCGTCGGGCAAGGAGATCCCGGGCTTCTGGCAGGACGCGCTGGACAGCATGAACCACATGGCGTACATCTCGGACGCCTCCTGGGACCTCATCGCCTACAACAGCGCGTTCGCCGCGCTGTTCCCCGACCTTCGCGTACCGAGCAACACCATGCGATGGATGCTCCTCGAGCCCCAGGGGCGGGAGTTGCTGATCGACTGGGACAACGCGTGGGCACCGTGGGTACTGCCCCAGCTTCGCGCGGCCCTCGCCACGCGGCCCAACGACGAGACGCTGCTGCAGATCGAGAAGGAGGTCCTCGCCGATCCGGAGACCTCGGCGACCTACGAGACGGGGGCGACCCTCATCCACGCGGACGGCCACGAGCGGCCGATCCAGCATGCGACCAAGGGGCCGGGCTGGGTGTCGATCTGCGCGGCGCAGCCCATGACCGCGCCGGGATCGCGGCTTTTCATCCTGGTGTTCCGGCCGGGGTACCAACGTCCCGTCCACCACCGGCAACTGCTGCGCGCTCCCGCCTCGGCGATGGACGGCCCCGACCACTAGACGCACAACGCCGGGCGTCAAGTACCTTGAGCGCACCCCCCGCACTCCGCCCGGCACAGTGGGAGCAGTCGCATGCCCGCCTACGTTTCACCACCTCGTTCCGTCCTCGGCGCCTACAAGGTCACGACGGAGGAGATAGCAGACGACATACGGGCTCATCATCGCGACCATCCCCGCCTCGGAGCCTTCCTGCGAGTCGTCGACAACTGCGGTGTGCGCACGCGGTATTTCAGCCGGCCGCTCGACTCGCCCACCGTCTCAGGGGAAGCCGATGTGCACGCCCGCACCCAAGCGGCCTTCGACGATGCCGTCGACATGGCCGAGCGGGCAGCGATCGCCGCACTCGAGGCGGTGAAGCTCGCTCCCGGTGACATCGACGCCATCGTCACGACCCACGCGACCGGCTACGCGGTCCCGAACCTGGACGTGCACCTCATGCACCGACTGGGACTGCGCCCCACCACCCGCCGCATCGCCCTCACCACCATGGCGTGCGCGGGCGGGGCGCACGCCCTTCTCCGCGCAGCCGACATGGTGGCGCTCCGTCCGGACGAGAAGGTCCTGGTCGTGGCCGCGGAGGTGCTGTCGACCGCGTACAACCACACCGCGGCGACCATCGAGGCCATGATCTACAAGGCGCTCTTCGCCGACGCGGCCGCGGCCACCGTGGTCAGCGCCGCCCCTCTCGGCCCCGGCCTCGCCATCGAGGACACCCTCGAGTACACGCTGCCCGGGAGCTTCGACCGGTACCGGGGACGCCTGGACGCCCACGGCATGCACTTCGATTCCACGAAGCAGGCCCCGAAGGCGCCGGCGGCGACCTTTCCCGCTCTGATCCAATGGCTCGACGGACGCCGCGTCGACTTCGCCGCGATCCATCCGGGCAGCCCTCGCATGGTCGGCGACACGGCAGACGCCCTGGAACTCGGCACGGAACACACGCGGCACTCGATGGACACCTTGGCCGACGAAGGGAACATCGGCGGAGTCAGCGTCCTTCGCGTCCTCGAACGCACGCACGCGGCGCCGCCGGCCCCGGGAAGCCACGGTGTCGTCGTCGCCTACGGCCCCGGCTTCACCACCGCCGCCCTCCACGGCCACTGGCACGGCTGACCCCCGGCATCCAAAAATGTCCCCCTGAGACTCATGTCCCATCGGGACACAAAGGTGTATCCTCGGAGGCATGAAGGCGAACGAGACCGGCACCCCGGCGCCCGCGGACCGTCGGCAGCTGAAAGCCCGGCGGACGCGCGAGGCGCTCGCCGAGGCCGCCGTGGCCCTGGTCCTCGAGCGGGGCCTCGCCGAGGTCACCGTCGAGGCGATCGCCGAGCGCGCCGACGTCACGCGCCGCACCTTCAGCAGGCACTTCTCCGGCAAGGAGGACGCGGCGCTCGACTTCACCCGCGCGGACGGCGCCCGGATCAACGCGGCGCTGCGCGAGCGCCCCGCCGCCGAGCCCCCGCTGCTCGCCTACCGCAGGGCGGTCGCCGACTGGCTCGCCGACCGGGCGGCCCCCGGCTGGCACCACCGGCCCGAGCAGCGGCTGCTGTACGCGGCCGTGGACCGCGAGCCCGCCCTGTTCGCCGCGTACGAGCGGATCCGGGTCGACGCCCAGGACGAGTCCGTACGCATCATCGCCGACCGGCTCGGCACCGATCCGGCCCGGGACCTGCGCCCCGAGGTCGTGGTCGGCGCCGCGGCCGGCGTGCTGACCGCCGCGCTCCGCACCTGGGCGCGCGACGACGGCACGGACGCCGAAGACCTCGCCGACCTGGTGGCGGGGGCCTACGACGCCCTCATTGGGGAGGCCGCCCGATCGGCGGCGACCTCCGAGGAAGCAACAAGAGAGTGACACGCACCATGAGCACCACCCCCGCCCCCGCATCGACCGACTACGCCACCGAGTTCGCCGGGAAGACCGCCCTGGTCACCGGCTCCGCCTCGGGCATCGGCCTGGCCACCGCCCGCCGTCTGGGCCGTGGCGGCGCCAAGGTCGTCATCGCCGACTACAACGAGCAGGGCGCCAAGGAGGCCGCGGAGACGCTGGCCGCCGAGGGCATCGAGGCCGCCGCCGTCGCCCTCGACGTGACGCAGGCCGCGTCCGTCGAGGCCGCCGTGAAGTTCACCGTCGACACCTTCGGCGGACTCGACCTGGCCGTGAACAACGCCGGCATCGGCGGCCCGAGCACCCCCACGGGCGCGTACGACATCGACGCGTACAACCGCGTGATCCGCACCAACCTGGACGGCGTCTTCTACTCCCTGCGCTACGAGCTGCCCGTCATCGAGGCGGCCGGCAAGGGCGGCGCGATCGTGAACGTCGCGTCGATCCTCGGCTCGGTCGGTTTCGCCGGCTCCCCCGCGTACGTGGCGGCGAAGCACGGTGTCGTGGGGCTGACGAAGACGGCCGCGGCCGAGTACTCCGCCAAGGGCATCCGGGTCAACGCGGTGGGCCCCGGCTTCATCGACACCCCGCTGCTCCAGCAGATGGACAAGGCCGCCTACGACGGACTGGTCGCGCTGCACCCGGCGGGCCGCCTGGGCACGTCCGAGGAGGTCGCCGAGCTGATCGTGTTCCTGCTGTCGGACCGCGCCTCGTTCATCGCGGGCAGCTACCACCTGGTCGACGGCGCCTACACCGCCGTCTGATCCCGCGGCACCACCCCCGAGCCGGGCCCTCGGCGAGCGACGTTTCCTTCGCTCACCGAGGGCCCTTTCCACGTTCCGGCCGTTTCGAGTCATGGAACGGTCCCGACGGGGCAGGCGGGGGGTTTGACCCACGCAGCAGGAGGGGCGCGGCACCGCGATGCGACAGCAGGCAGCACAGGCCACAGCCACCGGCGGCAAGGCACGCGAGTCGTACTTCGACAACGTGAAGTTCCTGACGATCGTGCTCGTCGCCTGCGGGCACGCCTGGGAACCCCTGACCTACGGCTCCCGCGCGGTGACGGCGCTCTACCTCACCGTGTACGCCTTCCACATGCCGGCGTTCGCCCTGATATCCGGGTACTTCTCGCGCAGCTTCGACATGGCGCCCCGGCGTCTGAAGCGGCTGATCACCGGCGTCGCCGTGCCGTACGTCGTGTTCGAGGTGGCGTACACGCTGTTCTACCGGTGGGCGCAGGACGATCCCGGGTATCCGATCAGCCTGCTGGATCCCTGGTACGTGATGTGGTTCCTGGCCGCGCTGTTCATCTGGCGGCTGTCCACGCCGCTCTGGTTCCAGCTGCGTCATCCGGTGCTGGTCTCACTGGCCGTGGGGACGGCCGTGTCGATGTGGCCGGGTGCGGGCGGGGATCTGGCGCTGCAACGGGTGCTGCAGTTCCTGCCGTTCTTCGTGGTGGGTCTGGTGCTGCGGCCCGAGCACTTCTCCTGGGTGCGCACCTGGCGGTTCCGGCTGGCGGCCCTGCCGGTGATGCTCGCGGCCGTCGTGGCGGCGTACTGGGTGGCTCCCTGGTTCGACGCGGGCTGGTTCTACCACCGCGGCAGCGTGGTGGGGCGCGGGGTGCCGGCGTGGGCGGGCCTGTGGGCGACGCCCGCCCTGTTCGTGCTCGCGCTCGTGCTCACCGCCTGCTTCCTGTCCTGGGTGCCGGGCCGCAGGCTGTGGTTCACGGCGCTCGGCACCGGGACGATCTACGCGTATCTGCTGCACGGATTCGTCATCAAGGCCTCCCGGTTCGACGGCTGGTACGCCCACCCGTGGCTGCACGGCCCGGCGGGTGAGCTGGCCGTCACCGCGGCGGCCGTCGCCCTGATCACCGTGCTGTGCACGGAGCCGGTGCGGCGGGTGTTCCGTCCGGTGGTCGAGCCGCGCATGGAATGGGCGTTCCGCAGGCCACGGACGAAGCCGCGGCCCGGTCAGGAGGTCCCGCGCGAGGAGAGGGTCACCTCATCCGGCGGGTGACGGACTGCGCGGAGGCGAGCAGGCAGTGCATGCGCTCGGTGAGCGAGCCCAGGTCGTCGGCGGGGGTGTGGAAGGGGATGCGGACGTCGGCCTGGCCGCGCGTGCGCTCCAGACGCAGTGTCAGTCCGTGCCGGTCGACGGCGAGGGGCTGGACGCGGACGACGCCGTGCAGGCTGTCGGGCGTGATGAGCCGGGTGAGCTGCTCGACGGCCTCCGGGTGGGCCTCGGCGAGATGGGTGAGCAGCCGCGGCTCGGCGAGGGCGAGGGGGTCGGGTGCGGTCGTGGCGAGGTCGTCGAGGTCGATGCCGATGCGCTCGGAGCGGGTCTGGAGCACCGCCCGTTCGGGGATCAGCAGCAGCTCCTCGCCGTCGGGGACCAGCTCGCCGGAGAGCCAGAGGCGGGCGCGGACCCGGTCGCGGACCGGGACGGGCGCCGCGTCGGCGAACTCCAGGAGGGTCGTGGGCCGTCCGTGCGGCGCGCACAGCACGGCCGCGGCGAGCACACTGTCCGGCGGCGGGCTGATGCGCACCGTGCCGTCGTCCGCGGCGACGCGATGGGCGCCGACGAGGTCGTCCTGTCCCACGTCGGTGGTGACACCGCACGTCCACGCGGCGGCGAGCACGGAGCGCGCGCGGGCCGCCGCGGTGGGCACGGCGGTAGCGATCTGTCGGACACCCATCCGAACCTCCCTTAGGTAAGCCTCACCTAACTTAGCGGAGATCGTCGCCGAGGGTCCACCCCACCGCGCTGTGTCGGCGCGGCCGGATCGGCGCCGCGTGCGTTTGACTCGGACCGTGCGCCGTTACCTCGTGTTCGTCCTCGTCACCGCCGCGGCGGCCGGGGCACTGGCCCTGTCGCTGCTCGTCTCCCCCTGGTGGTGGTGCGCGGCGGGCCCCCTGCTCGCGCTCACCGCGCTGGGTGTGTGGGACCTCGTCCAGACGCGCCACTCCGTCCTGCGCAACTATCCGCTCCTCGGACATCTCCGCTTCCTGATGGAGGCGCTGCGGCCGGAGATGCAGCAGTACTTCATCGAGCGCAACTACGACGGGCGCCCCTACGACCGGGACGTGCGCGACATCGTCTACCAGCGGGCGAAGTACGCCGAGAACCGCTCGGCCGAGGAACCGTTCGGCACCGAGCGCGACGTGTACGAGCAGGGATACGAGTTCCTGGTGCCGTCGCTGCGCCCCGTCGACCCGCCCGAGCGTCCGCCGACGGTGCGGATCGGCGGGCCCGACTGCTCGCGCCCGTACGACATGGCGCTCCTGAACGTCTCGGCGATGAGCTTCGGCGCCCTGTCGGCGCCCGCGATCCGCGCGCTCAACAAGGGGGCGGCACTGGGCGGTTTCGCGCACGACACCGGTGAGGGCGGTCTGTCCGAGCACCATCTCGTCCACGGCGGCGACCTGGTGTGGGAGATCGGCACCGGCTACTTCGGGTGCCGTACCGGCGACGGCGGCTTCGACCGCGGCGAGTTCGCCGAGAAGGCCGCGCGCGAGCAGATCAAGTGCGTGTCCGTGAAACTGTCGCAGGGGGCGAAGCCGGGCATCGGCGGGGTGCTGCCGGGCAGCAAGGTGAACGCGGAGATCGCCCGCGTACGCGAGGTGCCCGAGGGGGAGACGGTGGTGTCGCCGCCCTACCACCGCACGTTCGACACGCCACGCCACGCCAACTGGTGCTTTTCCTCGCCGAGTTGCGGACACTCGCGGGCGGCAAGCCGGTCGGGTTCAAGCTGTGCGTGGGCTCCCGCACGCAGTTCCTCGCGGTCTGCAGGGCGATGCTCGCCGAGGGGGTCGCCCCGGACTTCGTGATCGTGGACGGCGCGGAGGGCGGCACGGGCGCGGCGCCGCTGGAGTTCGCCGACCACCTCGGGATGCCGCTCACCGAGGGCCTGATCACCGTGCACAACGCCCTCGTCGGCGCCGGGCTGCGCGACCGGATCCGGATCGGCGCGAGCGGCAAGGTCGCCACGGGCGCCGACATCGTCAAACGCCTGCTCCAGGGCGCGGACTTCACGAACGCGGCCCGCGCCATGATGTTCGCGGTCGGCTGCATCCAGGCCCAGCGCTGCCACACCAACACCTGCCCGGTCGGCGTCGCGACCCAGGACCCCCGCCGGGCACGGGCGCTCGACGTGCCGGACAAGGCGGAGCGCGTCCACCGCTTCCAGCGGGCCACGGTGCGCAGCGCGGGCCAGATCATGGCCGCGATGGGTGTGCACGACCCGCGCGAGCTGGGCCCGCACCAGCTGATCCGGCGCATCGCGCCCCACGAACTGCTCCCCTACGCGGGCCTGTACGACTGGCTGGAACCTGGTGAACTGACCGCCGGACCGCGCCCCACCTGGGCGGCCGACTGGGCGGCCGCCGATCCCGACCGGTTCTGATCCCGCGCGCCACCGACATGCACCAACTCCACGCGAACGGGGGGTGAATATGCCATCCGCCCACGCGGCCGGAACCTGAGGGGCATCATGCGGCCCATGGACGGTACCGCGCTCCTGCGGGAGCTCTTCACGCCCGACGAGTACGACGCGGTCCGCAGACACGCGGACCACCTGGGTGTGACAGTCATCGAGTACGTTCGCCGCTCGGCCGCGGAACGGGCCCTGGAGCGGCTGCATCTGACCGAGGCCATCGAGACACAGGCCCTCCACCCGGGCAAACCGTCGATCCCACAGGTGGAGCGGGCCCGCTGCCGCGACGGCGCGTCCTCACCGGCCCTGGAGCGTTTCCTGGACGCCCTGGCCCACCCCACGGAGGACGACTGACGCCGTCTGATTCCGCGGGATGCGGGCAGTGGACGTACATGGCAACGGCGACAACACGACGCAGCAAGCAGCAGGCGGGCCGATGGTGGCGGGTGGGTGTCCGCGCATTGATGGCCGTCGTCGCCTTCCTCGCCCTGGTGGCGTTCTCCGCGGTGCTCGCCCGGCTGACGCTCACCCCGTCCCCCGCGTCCGACGGGATCGCGGGGTCGAATCTGCGGCCGGGCGCGAGCCTTCGGCAGTACGCGGACTCGTACAGCTTCCCGGCAGCCTGTAAGCAGGTCGGCGGAAACCTGCTCCTCGGCGCGCCGTTCGGTCTGCTGCTGCCGGTCCTGGTGGAACGCCGGATGCGGATGCTGCGGGTGCTCGTCGTCACGGCGCTGGTGATGGTGCTGGTGGAGCTGGCGCAGGGCGCGCTGGTGGAGGGCCGCGCCTTCGACGTGGACGACGTTCTGCTCAACACGGCGGGCGCCATGATCGCGTACGCACTGATCGGCCGGCTCATCGGCCGCCGCTACCACACCTTGGCCGAACCCTCGAAACGAACCCGCATGGGAATCAAGTTCCGTGGGAATGGGCCTCTTTACCGGAGCAGGACGCAACGCAGCAAGACCCCGGCAGGACAGAAGAAGACCCAGAGGAAACCCCAGAAGACGACTCAGAAGAGGACTCAGAAGAAGCCGCGGACGGGCCCGCAGAAAAGGCCACAGAAGAAGACATAGCGGCTCATGGGGACTCGCAGAGAAGGGAGTGATCGTCATGCGTGCGCTCACGGACGCCCAGGGGCGTACCGCACGCGTGGAGTACCTGATGCCACAGGGGTCGGGGGCCCCTCGTCTGGCCCGCCGGCTGACCCGGTCGTTCCTGGCCGGACGCACCGGCGACACGGCGGCGGACGCGGAACTGGTGGTGTCGGAACTGGTCACCAACGCCACTCGGGCGTCCGGCGGCTGCTGCCGGATGAGCCTGCGGATCGACGCGGACGAGCTGACGGTGGCGGTGCACGACGACGGGCCGGGGCTGCCCCGCCCGAAGCCCGCGTCGCAGTCCGCCGAGGGAGGCCGCGGCATCACGCTGGTGCGCGCGCTGGCGCGGCGCTGGAGCGTGGAGCCGCATCCGCAGGGCGGCAAGACGGTGCGGGCGGTACTCGCACCCTGCTGAGCACCGCCCGCACCGCGGCACGGGCCGCTCAGTGACCTCGCGTGATCCAGTCGTCGAGGTCGGGCGCCTCCGCCCCGATCGTCGTGCTGTCACCGTGTCCGGTGCGGACGACGGTCTCGGGCGGCAGCGTGAGCAGCCGCTCGCGGATCGAGTCGACGATCGTCGGGAAGTCGCTGAACGTACGGCCCGTCGCTCCCGGTCCGCCCTTGAAGAGGGTGTCTCCGGTGAAGACGGTGCCGAGCGCCGGCGCGTACAGGCTGACCGCGCCGTGGCAGTGCCCCGGAGTGTGCAGCACGGTCAGCTCGACACCCGCCACGGTCAGCTTCTGCCCGTCGGCGAGTTCACCGTCGGGACCGCGGTCCGGGTGCGTGCGCTTCCACAGCTCGGTGTCCGCGGGGTGCAGCAGGATCGGCGCGCCGGTCCGCTCGGCCAGCGCGGGCGCGGCGTCGATGTGGTCGTCGTGGGCGTGCGTGCACACGACGGCGACGAGCCGGCGGTCGCCGACGGCGGCGGCGATGGCGTCGGCGTCGTGCGCGGCGTCGATGACGACGACCTCTTCGTCGTCACCCACGAGCCATACGTTGTTGTCGACGTCCCAGGTGCCGCCGTCCAGGGAGAACGTCCCGGAGG
The DNA here is from genome assembly GCF_040645755.1 of Streptomyces sp. NPDC046716. Classification (NCBI taxonomy): domain Bacteria; kingdom Bacillati; phylum Actinomycetota; class Actinomycetes; order Kitasatosporales; family Streptomycetaceae; genus Streptomyces; species Streptomyces sp. NPDC046716. The sequence continues at coordinate 9,229 of NZ_JBEYYU010000006.1, read as the reverse complement.
TGACCAGGTGCTCGATGCGCGCGGTGTTGTCGTCAGCCATCAGAACACCACCACCGAACGCAGCACGTCGCCGTGGTGCATCCGCTCGAACGCCTTCTCCACGTCCTCGAGCGCGATCGTCTCGGTGACGAACGCGTCCAGGTCGAGGCGGCCCTGCCGGTACAGGTCGATGAGCATCGGGAAGTCGCGCGAGGGCAGGCAGTCGCCGTACCAGGACGACTTGAGCGCGCCGCCGCGGCCGAACACGTCGAGCAGCGGCAGGTCGATGCGCATCTCGGGCGTGGGCACGCCGACGAGGACGACGGTGCCCGCGAGGTCGCGCGCGTAGAAGGCCTGCTCGTACGTCTCGGGACGGCCGACGGCCTCGATGACGACGTCCGCGCCGAAGCCGCCGGTCAGCTGCCGGATGGCCTCGACCGGGTCGGTGGTGCGCGAGTTGACGGTGTGCGTGGCGCCGAGCGTACGGGCCGTCTCCAGCTTCTTGTCGTCGACGTCGACGGCGATGATCTTCGAGGCGCCGGCCAGGAGGGAGCCGACCACCGCCGCGTTGCCCACGCCGCCGCAGCCGATGACGGCGACGGAGTCACCGCGGCCGACCTCGCCGGTGTTGATCGCGGCGCCGATGCCGGCCATCACGCCGCAGCCGAGCAGTCCGGCCGCGGCGGGCGAGGCGGCGGGGTCGACCTTGGTGCACTGGCCGGCGGCGACCAGGGTCTTCTCGGCGAAGGCGCCGATGCCGAGCGCCGGGCTGAGCTCGGTGCCGTCCGCAAGGGTCATCTTCTGCTTCGCGTTGTGGGTGTCGAAGCAGTACTGCGGGCGGCCGCGCAGACAGGCCCGGCACTGCCCGCACACCGCACGCCAGTTGAGGATCACGAAGTCACCGGGCTCGACCTCGGTGACGCCCTCCCCCACCGATTCGACGACGCCCGCCGCCTCGTGCCCCAGCAGGAACGGGAAGTCGTCGTTGATCCCGCCCTCCCGGTAGTGCAGATCGGTGTGGCAGACCCCGCACGCCTGGACCTTCACCACGGCCTCGCCCGGGCCGGGGTCCGGCACGGTGATCGTCTCGATCGTCACCGGAGCACCCTTCGCCCGTGCGATCACGCCCTGCACCTGCTGCGCCATGACGGTCAGCCTTCTTTCTCTTCACGGTTGCCGCACACGTTCTTACGTCCCCCATCCTCGCCCATGATCATGATCCGGCACAGTTCCGGTGGGCGGGCACGGTCGTTCTAGGGTGCCTGACGTGCCTGCTTCCGCCGTCGCCGCGTCCACGCTGCTGCCCGTCAACGCCACCCTGGCGGCGGTCCTCGTCGCCCTGTTGCTGGTGGCCGCCGCGGTCGCGGCCGTCTTCCGGCTCGCGCCCGACGCCTCGTGGCGCCGCGCGCGGGACATCGTGGTGGCGGGGGTGCGGGCCGCGCTGCAACTGGCGGTGGTCTCACTGGTGATCGGCTGGGTGGTCGGACACGGGGCGGCGCTGCTCGGGTTCGTTCTGCTCATGTTCGCGGTGGCGGCGCGCACGGCGGGCCGCCGGATCACTCCTGGGCGCGGCTGGGCCTGGGCGGCGCTGCCGATCGCGGTGCCGGTGGCGCCGGTCGTCGGCACCCTGGTGGGCTGTGGTCTGGTACCCGTGCAAGGCATCGCCCTGATCCCGATCACCGGCATTCTCATCGGCGGCGCGCTCACGGCGACGGTGCTGGCCGGACGCCGCGCTCTCGACGAGCTCACGGCGCGGCGGGGTGAGGTGGAGGCGTGCCTGGCCATCGGCCTGCTCCCGCACGAGGCGCGCCTGGAGATAGCCCGCCCGGCGGCGTCGGACGCGCTGCTGCCCGGTCTCGACCAGACCCGCACGGTGGGCCTGGTCACGCTTCCCGGGGCGTTCGTCGGCATGCTGCTGGGCGGCGCGTCGCCGGTGATGGCGGGCGCGGTGCAGCTCTTCGTCCTGGTCGCCCTGCTGGCGGTGCAGGCGATCGCGGTGGCGACGACGGTGGAGCTCGTCGCGCGCGGCCACCTGCGCCGTCCGCCCGCGGGCGCGTGAACCGGCCCCGGAATGCACTGGCCGCCGGTGCCCGGCGCGCCCTACGTTCTGGCTCATGACCGACGACTGCTACGCACATCCCCGGCTCGCGGCGATCTACGACGCGCTGGACCCCGACCGGAGCGACCTCGCGCTCTACCTCGGGATGGCGCAGGAGTTCGGCGTGGGCCGGGTGCTCGACATCGGCTGCGGCACGGGCGTGTTCGCGCTGCTGCTGGCCGAGCGCGGGATCGATGTCGTCGGGGTGGATCCCGCCGCGGGCTCCCTCGACGTGGCCCGGGCCAAGCCGGGCGGCGAGCGCGTGCACTGGATCCTCGGCGACGCGACGGCACTGCCCGCGCTGCGTGTGGACCTCGCGACGATGACGGCGAACGTCGCCCAGGGCATCGTCGATCCGCCGGCCTGGCGGACGACGCTGCGAGCGGCCTTCGACGCGCTGCGCCCCGGGGGCCGCCTGGCCTTCGAGACCCGGGTGCCGGCCGCCCGGGCCTGGGAGCGGTGGACCCGCGAGCACTCCCACCGTGAGACGGCCGTTCCCGGGGTGGGCACGGTCACGTCCTGGGTGGAGGTCCTCGACGTGAGCCCGCCCATGGTGACGTTCCGCTGGACCTACCGCTTCGCGGCCGACGGCCGGACGCTCACCTCGGATTCGACGCTGCGCTTCCGGGAGCGGGAGGAGGTGGAGCAGGACCTGGTCAGCCACGGCTATGTGCTGGAGGAGGTACGGGACGCTCCCGACCGTCCGGGCAGGGAGTTCGTGTTCGTGGCGCGGCGCCCCTGAGGTCGGGACCGGTGGCGGCCCGTCACACCGCCCCGTACTCGTGCGCGGGCCCGCCGCGCCACTGGATGGCCGGGGAGTCCCCGTGCACGAGCTGATCGGCGTCGTCGAGCCCGGCGCGCCGCAGGAACTCGATCACGTCGCTGTCGCTGTGCGCGAGCCCGAGCCGCACGGCACCGACGGTGACCCGGCGGCCTCCGCCCGGCGCGGGACGGTGCACGACTATCTCGGGGAATCCGCCGTCCGCCGAACCGCCGCCGAGGCTGCCGGCTCCCACGCCCGTCATGAGCGACCGGACCCCTGGCGCGCCCTGCGCCGCAGCTCGGCCTGCTCCCCCGGGCTGAGCCGCTCGCCGGCCAGCACCCGGGACAGGTGCAGCAAGCGCCGCCGCAACGCGGTACGGCCGGGCTCCCGCGCGAGCCGCTCGTAGGTCTCGGTCCACTCCCGCTGTGTCTGGACAAGGTCATCGGTGACGGAGTTCCGCATGCCCTCAATAGAGCACGTGTTCGATTTTCAGTGCAAGCGGACACCCGGGGTGCCCGTGCGGCGGCTCAGCTCTCCGGCGCCAAAGTGCGCAGCACACAGAACTCGTTGCCCTCGGGGTCGGCCATGACCACCCAGCTCCGGCCCGAGCCCTGCCCCACATCGGCCTTGGTGGCGCCGAGGCCGAGCAGTCTGGTCACCTCGTCGTCGGTGCTGCGGTCGATGGGGCTGACGTCCAGGTGAAGGCGGTTCTTCGCGGCCTTGCCCTCGGGCACCCGGACGAAGAACACGGTCGGCGGCATCTGGCGCGCCCGTACCGCCTCGGCCGTCGGCACCCACGAGCCGATCTCGACCTTGCCCTCGCTCCGGTCGATCACCTCGAAGCCGAGGACCGCGCACCAGAAGGCCGCGAGCCTCTCCGGGTCGTGGCAGTCGACGGCCAGTTCCGTGAACCTGCTGGTCATGTCACTCCTGGGTGGTGCGCGCGGGCAAAGGGCGCGCCGCCATCGGCCGCTCCCCCTTTGCGGATCGGGACAAGCAAGCCCCAGCTGACCCGCACGGCGCAAGCAGGATCGATACATCGGCCCACGCCCGAGTGACGTCGGGCATCACCGGGCCGACCCCCGGGGAGGGCGCGACAGACAGCAATCAGCAATCAGCAATCAGCAAGAAATGGGTGTCATGCGCCTTCGCCACACCGCTGCCGCCGCACTCGGCGCGCTCGCTCTCGTCTGCACGCAATCGGCGTCCGCGAGCGCCGCCACCGGCGACTTCTCGTACAGGTTCGTCAGCCTCGACGGCTCGTCGCAGTCGATCACGCTGCACGACCCGAAGAGCCCCGGCTGCATCACCCTGCCGGAGGCGGCGGACCCGAGCTCCTCCGAGCCCGCTTTCGCCCCGCACAACGACACCGACACCTGGGTCATGGTCTTCACCGAGCCCGACTGCACCGGCGACTCGTGGACCCTGCGCCCGCACGGAAACCCGGCCACGGACCGGCTCGAACTCCGCTCGGTGTACCTGACCGACCGCACCGGCTGACACCCACCCGACGCCGCCTCGCCAAGAGCCCTGGCACGACTGCTTACCGCGGATCTCTCGCGGACCCGATCACGGCGTACGCTCCGGATCATGTCTGTCTACGAGAGCATCCAGATCGCTTCGCTCCAGGGCGGCGACGCCGACCTCGCCCAGTACGAGGGTCAGGCCGTCCTGATCGTCAATGTCGCTTCCAAGTGCGGCCTCACCCCGCAGTACACCGCGCTCGAGGAACTCCAGAAGCAGTACGCGGCGCGGGGCTTCACCGTGCTGGGCGTGCCCTGCAATCAGTTCATGGGGCAGGAGCCCGGCAGCGCCGACGAGATCGCCGAGTTCTGCTCGGCCACGTACGGCGTCACGTTCCCGATGACGGAGAAGGTCGACGTCAACGGCGCCGACCGGCACCCGCTCTACGCGAACCTCGTGCAGACCGCGGACGCCGAGGGACACAGCGGTGACATCCGCTGGAACTTCGAGAAGTTCCTCGTCGGCCGGTCCGGCGACGTCGTGGCCCGATTCTCGCCCCAGACCGTCCCGGACGCGCCCGAGGTCGTCGCCGCCGTCGAGAAGGAACTCGGCACCGCCTGAGCAGCACGTCCGGGCCGTGGCCGTGTCAGCCGGCGACCCGGCCGCCGTCGGGCCCGAAGAACGCCCTGAGCGTGCGGTGGACCTGATCCGTCAGGTCCTCGTCACCGGACGCCACGAGCGCGTACGTGCGCCGCAGGAACCGTCGCAGGGGCGAGGTGCCGAACTGGACGACCGCCAGGCCGCCCGGCGCGTGCAGTTCGACGATGGTGCGGGACCGGCCGCACGGCCAGACATGCACGTCACCGGCGCCCGCGGGCGTGCGCAGGCCCTCGTCGAGGAGCGAGCGGGCGAAGGCCCAGATCACCTCGGTGCCGGTGAGGGTGGCCTCCGCCGGGAACACCAGGCTGATCGCCAGCGGGTCGGCCGAGGCGTAGCGCAGGGCGACGGTGAGGCCGCGCTCCGGCGCGGTGTTCCCGGCGCTGACGAGCCGGGCGCGAGTCGGTTGTTCCAGCGTGACGGGGAGTGTGGTCGGCATGGCTGGCTCCCTTTCTGCTGCTGCGCTGCGGCGTACCGATGCCGGTTCGACGCGGCGGCCGGGGGACGCGTTACGGCGTTCGGCAAAAAGCCGGTGTGACCTGTGCCACTCACCCATCCATCATCCGGCATAAGTCGCGAAACCGTCCAAATTCCCCCTACCGCCGGACCACGCTCCCGTCACGACCGGCCATGCGCCACCGCACCCCCCGTTGCACGATGGCTCCATGCTCTTCGCCCGGCTCGCTCAGGTGTCCCAGGACGTCGCCGCCACCTCGGCCCGCACGCGAAAGATCGCGCTGCTCGCCGAGCTGTTCCGGGACGCCTCGCCCGACGACGTCCCGATCGTCATCCCCTATCTGGCGGGACGCCTCCCCCAGGGACGGCTCGGCATCGGCTGGCGGGTGCTCGGCGACCCGGTCGCACCCGCCGACCGGCCACGGCTCAGCGTGCAGGACGTGGACGCCGCGCTGAGCGCCATCGGGGATGTCTCGGGCGCCGGATCACAGGCGGAACGCAAGCGGCTGGTGGCGGAGTTGATGGGCGCCGCCACCGCGGACGAGCAGCGGTTCCTCGTCGGTCTGGTCACCGGCGAGGTGCGCCAGGGCGCCCTGGACGCGGTGGCGCTCGAAGGTCTCGCCCGGGCGACGGACGCGCCCCCGGCCGACGTGCGGCGCGCGGTGATGCTCGCGGGCGGGCTGCAACCGGTGGCGCAGGCGCTGCTCGCGGACGGACCCGGCGCCCTCGACGCGTTCCGGCTGACCGTGGGCCGCCCGGTGCTGCCGATGCTGGCGCACAGCGCGGCGACGGTCGGTGCCGCGCTCGACAAGCTCGGAACATGCGTGGTCGAGGAGAAGCTCGACGGCATCCGGGTCCAGGTGCACCGGGACGGGGACGAGGTCCGCGTCTACACCCGCACGCTCGACGACATCACCGAGCGGCTGCCCGAAGTGACGTCAGCGGTACGGGAGTTCGCGGGTGAGCGGTTCATTCTCGACGGCGAGGTCATCGCCCTCGACGACAGCGGCAGGCCGCGCGCGTTCCAGGAGGTGGCCGGGCGGGTCGGCTCACGGGTCGACGTGGCCCGCGCCGCCGAGGCGCTCCCCCTCTCCCCCGTCTTCTTCGACGTGCTCTACGCGGAAGCGGAGGACGACGGCACAGGCGAAGGCCCGGGGGGCGCACAGGACGGGGCGGGCGGGCCCGATCTGCTGGACCTGCCGTTCGGCGAGCGGCACGCGCACCTCGTGCGGCTGGTGCCGGAGCCGATGCGGGTGCGCCGGTACGTCGTCGAGGACGGCTCCGACGAAGGGCGGCGCGCCGCGGCCGAGCGGTTCTTCGCCGACACCCTCGCCCGCGGGCACGAGGGCGTCGTCGTCAAAGAGGTGGGAGCGCCGTACAGCGCGGGCCGCCGGGGCGCGTCCTGGCTGAAGGTGAAGCCGGTGCACACCCTGGACCTGGTGGTGCTCGCCGCCGAGTGGGGGCACGGGCGGCGCACCGGCAAACTGTCCAACCTGCACCTCGGGGCCCGGCGCGAGGACGGCTCGTACGCGATGCTCGGCAAGACCTTCAAAGGTCTGACCGACGCGCTGCTGACCTGGCAGACCGCGCGGCTGGGGGAACTGGCCGTCGAGGACGACGGGCACGTGGTCACCGTCCGCCCGCAACTGGTCGTCGAAATCGCCTACGACGGGCTGCAGCGGTCGACGCGCTATCCGGCGGGTGTCACCCTGCGGTTCGCGCGTGTCGTGCGGTACCGCGACGACAAGACGGCCGTGCAGGCCGACACGGTCGACACGGTGCTGGCCGCGCACCCGCACCTGTTCGGCACGGACGGCGACGCGGGCGCGGACGCCTGACTTTTTCTTTGCCAAAAGATGAGCCGTATAAGGTGACTGCGACATTGAAAGATGCATTCGCCAATTAACGGGCTCCGGGCCCTCAGCCCGAGCGGCCCTCACACGATGCACGCACGGACAAGGGGAGAGACGTGCCCGCTTCACGGCTCAGCAGGACACCACTGCCAGGGATCGGCCATCGCTACGACCTCACCACCCGCGAACAGCGCCGTCTATCGGTCGTCGCGCACCGGGACGGAGGCCGGACGCTCAGCGCGTACCAGGCCGACGACCCGGACGCGTGCGCCCTGTCGATGAAGCTGACCTCGGGTGAGGCGGCCTATCTCATCGATGCGCTGATGCCCTCGCACCACAGCCCGAACCTGCTCCACACCACCGACCTGGGCCTGGTCGCCGAACGGATCGAGATACCGGGGGCCTCGCACTGGAACGGCCGGCTGCTCGGCGAGACGGCGATGCGCACCGAGACCGGTGCCTCCATCGTCGCCGTGCTGCGCCGCGCCGAGGCGATACCGTCACCGGCGCCGGACTTCCGGCTCGCGGGCGGGGACACCGTCATCGTGATCGGTACCCGTGAGGGCGTCGAGGCGGCGGCCGCGATCCTGGGTCGGGAGTGATCGGATGCATTCCGCTGTCTTCCTCATCGAGTTCGGTGCGATCATCCTGGCCCTCGGGCTGCTCGGGAGGCTCGCCGGTCGGCTGAGCTTCTCGCCGATCCCGCTCTATCTGCTGGCCGGTCTCGCGTTCGGCGAGGGCGGGCTGCTGCCGCTCGGCGCGAGCGAGGAGTTCGTGGAGATCGGCTCCGAGATCGGGGTCATCCTGCTGCTGCTGATGCTCGGGCTCGAGTACACGGCGAGCGATCTCGTCAACAACCTCAAGACGCAGTACCCGGCGGGGCTCGTCGACATGACGTTCAACGCCCTGCCCGGCGCGGCCGCCGCGCTGCTCATGGGCTGGGGCCCGGTCGCGGCCGTGGTGCTGGCGGGTGTCACCTGGATCTCGTCGAGCGGCGTCATCGCCAAGGTGCTCGGCGATCTCGGACGGCTCGGCAACCGTGAGACCCCGGTCATCCTGAGCATCCTCGTGCTCGAGGACCTGGCCATGGCCGTGTATCTGCCGATCATCACGGCCCTGCTGGCCGGAGTCGGCTGGGCGGCCGGCGGTCTCACCCTCGCGATCGCCCTCGGCGCGGCGGGCGTGGTGCTGTTCTGCGCCGTCCGGTTCGGGCGGCAGATATCGCGGTTCGTGTCGAGCGACGATCCGGAGAAGCTGCTCCTGGTGGTGCTCGGCCTGACGATTCTCGTGGCCGGTCTCGCCCAGCAGCTGCAGGTCTCCGCCGCCGTCGGCGCGTTCCTCGTCGGCATCGCGCTCTCCGGTGAAGTGGCCGAGGGCGCGCATCAGTTGCTGCTGCCGCTGCGCGATCTGTTCGCGGCCGTCTTCTTCGTGTTCTTCGGACTGCACACCGATCCGGCGAGCATTCCGCCGGTGCTGCTGCCCGCGCTGCTGCTGGCCGTGGTGACGGCCTGCACGAAGATCTTCACCGGGTACTGGGCCGCGCGGCGGGCCGGTATCTCGGTGAAGGGCCGGTGGCGGGCCGGCGGCGCGCTCGTGGCGCGCGGCGAGTTCTCCATCGTCATCGCCGGCCTCGCCGTGACCTCGGGCATCGAGCCCCGGCTCGGCCCGCTGGCGACGGCGTACGTGCTGATCCTCGTCATCGTCGGACCGCTCACCGCGCGGTACACGCAGCCGATCGCCCAGCGGTTCTTCCGGACCAAGACTCCGGAGCCGGTGGCCGTGCCGGCGCCGCGGACCGCCGAGGAGACCGCACAGGTCGACGAGCAGATCCGCTGACACCGTCCCGCACGGACGGCGACCGGGGAGAGAACGGGAACCCCCTCCCCGTGGTGGGCTCCGAGGAGCCCCGGTGCGTCAGCCGGTGAACTTCACATCCGTGATGGCCTGCTTGTAGCCGGC
>NZ_JBEYYU010000005.1:0-235724 GCF_040645755.1 Streptomyces sp. NPDC046716 | reverse complement strand
CCTCCGCCTTGCATCTCGACGCACCAGACCCCGCTCACCAGCACAGAAATGCGCGGGCCGCCCGGCTGCGACCTGATCCGCCGGACAGGCCCTAGAGGGGGCAGGGGAGCGGTCAGTCCGTGGAGCGGCCGCGGTTGCCCGGGCGGGCGGCCACCCACGCGCGGACCGTGTCGCCGTACCAGTAGGGCTTGCCGCTCTCGACGTGGTCCGGCGCGGGCAGCAGACCGTGCTTGCGGTACGAGCGCACGGTGTCGGGCTGCACGCGGATGTGCGCGGCGATCTCCTTGTACGACCAGAGCCTGCGGTCGGCCATCAGTGGCTCCTCCCTGGCGGGTGTCGCCCGGCGGCTCGGGGGTGGCCGCCGGTGATCACTCACCTTGTGCCCGGAGAACGACGGGCACGGAGGACCGGGGAGGGGCTGTGGGACGCCTGTGACGCAGAACCCGCGTAGGGCGGACAAGCGTGACAGTAAAGGGGCGTTTGTGACGTGAGTGATGCAAAGGGGGCGCTGAAAGAGCGCATGCACCGGCGCTGAGCGGGGAGGAGCGGATGCCCGGCGGGCCGGGCCCGTCCCCGGCTCGCACCCATGTCCGAGCAGGGGGCACCCCCGTACACCGGACCCGGCCCACCGTTCCCCGCATCCCCCGGCCAAGCGGCCCGAAGGGACAAGGGTGCCTCAGAGGCGACCGGCGGTCTTGGACAAAGCCGCACCGCCGGTGCGCGGGCCGTGTCGCAGGACCAGGCTCGTCGCCTCCCCGGCGAGCCGGTCGGTGGCCGGCGGTCCGCCCGCGTCGACATGGACCCCGCGGGCGAGGAAGAACGCGCGCGGGGTGCAGCCGGTCATCGCCTTGAACTCGCCGCTCAGATGGGCCTGGTCGTAGTAGCCGCAGGCCGCCGCGGTCTCGACCTGGCTGGACCCGGCGCACAGCAGCCGCCGGGCGCGCTGGAGCCGCAGCACCCGGGCCGCGGCCTTCGGGCTGAGGCCGATCTGCTCCCGGAACCGGTTCTCCAAGTGCCGTACGCTCCAGCCGACATGGCCGGCGATCCGGCTCACCGGAGTGGCGCCGCCGCTGTGCGCGAGCGCGTACCAGGCCCGCACGGTGCCGCTCGCGGGGCGCGGCCCCGCGCTCAGCCAGCGACCCAGCGTCTCGTCGAGCAGCCCGAACCGGGCCCGCCAGGACGACAACCGCCCCAGCTCGTACGAGAGTTCCTCCACCCCGAGAGCCGGGAGCGCTCCCAGTGTGTCCGGGTCGACCCGCCAGCCGGACAGCTCGTGCAGCGGCGTGCCGAACATCGTGAAGGCGGCCCACGGGGTCAGCAGCACCTCCACCCCCGCGAGCCGGCCGTCGTGCTCGCCGAGGACCGGCATCGTCGTCAGTCCGGACAGGACCGACGAGAACTCGACCGTGCGCAGCCCGGCCGGCCGGGCGCCGTCCGCCTCCCGCGCGCCGCCGACGCCGACCCAGCCGCCGGTCGCCTCGGTGACCCGGACAGTGCCCTCGAACCCCAGCATCAGCGTCACCGCGCCGATCGGCGCCTCCAGGCGGGCGCGTGGCCCGGGGAAGGCGAGCCGGAAACCGCGGTAGCCGATGACGCCGGGGCGCAGGCTCGCGTGCGGGTGGGCCTGTGCCGCCTCCCAGGTGCCGTCGGGGGATCGCACGGGGCGGACGGAGGGGCGCGCGGGTCTCGGGGCGCGCGGAGCTCGTGGACTCATCCGCCGATGGTGCTACACGCCGCACGACCTCAGATAGCCCCTGGTGCGCCGCGCGATCGGCAGTGGCCGGTCCGGATCGCACGGGTACATGTCCTGCTCGACGATCGCGAAGAGATCGACGTCGAGGCGCGCGGCCGCCGCGAGCACCGGCTCCAACTCCGGTACACCGCGCGGCGGTTCGACCATCACGCCCTGGGCGACGGCGGGGCCGAAGGGGGTGCCCTCGGCGCGCACCTCCGCGAGAACGGCCGGATCGACCTGCTTGAGGTGCAGATAGCCGATGCGCTCCCCGTACGTCTCGATCAGCTTGACGCTGTCGCCGCCGCAGTACGCGTAGTGCCCGGTGTCCAGGCACAGCGACACCAGGTCCGGGTCGGTGGCGTCGAGGAAACGGGTGACGTTCTCCTCGGTGTCGATGTGGGTGTCGGCGTGCGGGTGGACGGCGACGCGCAGCCCGTACCGGTCGCCGACCTCGCGCGCGAGCCGCTCCGTCTGGGCGGCGAGCTGGCCCCACTGCTCGGCGGTGAGCGTGGCGTCCTCGATCACCTGTCCGGTCTTGTCGTCGCGCCAGAAGGACGGGATGACGACGAGGTGCCCGGCGCCCATGTCCCGGGTGAGCGCGGCGATGGACGCCACGTGCTCCCAGGTCTTCTCCCACACGGCCGGGCCGTGGTGCAGCCCCGTGAAGACGGTGCCGGCCGAGACCTTCAGCCCGCGCCGCCCGGTCTCCTCGGCGAGCGTGCGCGGATCGCTCGGCAGATACCCGTACGGGCCCAGCTCGATCCACTCGTACCCCGCCTCGGCGACCTCGTCGAGGAAGCGCTGCCAGGGGATTTGGCGCGGGTCGTCGGGGAACCAGACGCCCCAGGAGTCGGGCGCCGAACCGACGCGGATGCGCGAGGGGCGTGATGTCGGGCTTGTCTGGGTCGCCATGGGGCCAGCCTTCGGCGCCCCGCGAAGCGTGTCAAGTGTTCGTCCGAATGTCAGGACAAAATGTTGACAGGCGGGTGAGGCACGGCTAGACCGGTGCTACCGACCGCTGTCGAAGGGATCCTGCATGGCCCGCGATGAGTTCGACCTGATCACGATGGGGCGGATCGGGGTCGACCTGTACCCGTTGCAGGCGGGTGTGGGCCTCGCGGACGTGTCGTCGTTCGGCAAGTTCCTCGGCGGCTCCTCGACCAACGTCGCGGTCGCCGCGGCGCGGCTCGGGCTCCGCGCCGCCACGATCAGCCGGACCGGGCGCGATCCCTTCGGCGACTATCTCCGTTCCCAGCTGCGGGAGTTCGGGGTCGACGAGCGCTGGGTGACCCCCGTCGACGGGCTGCCCACCCCCGTCACCTTCTGCGAGATCTTCCCGCCGGACGACTTCCCGCTCTACTTCTACCGGCGGCCCTCGGCGCCGGACCTGCAGATCGAGGCCGCCGACCTCGACCTGGACGCGATCGGCGCCGCCCGGATCTTCTGGATGACCGGTACGGGCCTGAGCGCCGAGCCCAGCCGGGAGGCGACGCTCGCGGCGCTGGCCCACCGGGCGCGCGGCGGGCACACCGTGTTCGACCTCGACTGGCGCCCGATGTTCTGGTCCGAGCCGGAGGCCGCGCGGCCCTTCTACCGTCAGGCACTGCGGCACACGACGGTCGCCGTCGGCAACGTCGACGAGGTCGAGATCGCGACGGGGGAGCGTGAACCGGTCGCCGCCGCGCGGGCGTTGCTCTCGTACGGAGTGCGGCTCGCGGTCGTGAAGCAGGGTCCGCGCGGTGTCCTGGCGATGACCTCCGACGGGCGGTCGGCGGAGGTCCCGCCCCTCCCCGTCGACGTCCTCAACGGCCTCGGCGCCGGTGACGCGTTCGGCGGCGCCCTGTGCCACGGGCTGCTGTCCGGCTGGGACCTGGAACGCGTGATGCGGTACGCGAACGCGGCCGGGGCGATCGTGGCGTCCCGGCTCGAGTGCTCATCGGCGATGCCTCTGCCGGAGGAGGTGCAGGCAGCCCTCCACGAGGGCCGAGTCCCGTCGACCCACGACCGCGCCCCCGCTGACCCCAATCAAGCCCCTCCGGCGATTGAGGAGCGGGGTCCGGGGCGGAGCCCCGTGGGGGTGGGCCCGGTGGCCCGCACGACAGACCCCCGCACCTTGGCCCGGCTCCGGGCCGAGCACCCCGAAGCCGTCCAAGAGGCCGCAGCCCAAAGAACCCGCCGCAAAATCCTCCCCGCACCGAACACCCGCCTAATGATCATCGCCGCCGACCACCCGGCCCGCGGAGCCCTCGCGGCAGGCGACCACCCCCACGCCATGGCCGCCCGGGCGAACCTCCTGGAACGGCTCCAGGTAGCCCTGTCCCGCCCCGGCGTGGACGGCGTCCTCGCCTCCGCCGACGTACTCGACGACCTCCTCCTGCTCGGCGCCCTGGAGAACAAGGTCGTCATCGGCTCCATGAACCGCGGCGGACTCGCCGGCGCCGCCTTCGAACTCGACGACCGCTTCACCGGCTACCGCCCGCAGGACCTGGACGACCGCCGCTTCGACGCGGGCAAGCTCCTCCTGCGCATCGGCTACGACGAACCCGGTGACGGCTCCGTACGGACCCTGGAGGCAGCGGCCCGCGCCGTCGACGCGATGGCCGAGCGCCGCCTCCCCGTGTTCGTCGAACCGTTCGTCTCCCACCGCGACCCCGCCACCGGCGCACTCCGCAACGACCTGAGGGCCGACGCCGTCACCCGTTCCATCGCCGTCGCCTCCGGACTCGGCGGCACCTCCGCCTACACCTGGCTGAAGGTCCCCGTCGTCGACGATCCCGACACCATGGCCCGCGTCATGGAGACCTCCACCCTCCCGGCGGTGCTGCTCGGCGGCGACATCAAGGACGGCGACCAGGACGCCACGTACGAGAAATGGCGCTCGGCGCTCCGACTCCCCACGGTGCAGGGCCTGGTGGTCGGCCGCTCGCTGCTGTACCCGCCGGACGGCGACGTCGCGGCGGCGGTCGATACGGCCGTCGGACTGCTGTAGAGAGGAGAGTGGAGGAATGACCTACCTCCCCAGGGGCAGCGCGGCCGACGGCCCGTACGTCCTGCACGTCGACCCCGACCGCATCCCGGGCAAGGCGCCCTGGTCCCGCGCGGGCCTGCGCATCGTCGAACTGGAGCCCGGACAGCGGCACGCCTTCGACACCGGCGAGAGTGAATGGATCGTGCTGCCGCTGTCCGGCGGTTGCTCCGTCCGCACTCCGGAGCGGATCATCGAACTGCGCGGCAGGGACAGCGTGTTCAGCGGTACGAGCGACTTCGCCTACGTCCCGCGCGACACCCGCGCAGAGATCGCCTCCGGCGCGGGAGGCCGCTTCGCCCTGGCAGGAGCGAAGTGCGGACGACGACTCCCCGTCCGCTACGGCCCCGCGCCGGAGGTACCCGTCGAGGACCGGGGCAGCGGCACCAGCGCCCGCCAGGTCCGCAACTTCGCCGCCGCCCACACCTTCGACTGCGACCAGCTCATCGCCGTGGAGGTGATCACGCCGGGCGGCAACTGGTCCTCGTACCCGCCCCACAAGCACGACGAGCACCGCCCGGGCGAGGAGTCGGAGCTGGAGGAGATCTACTACTTCGAGATCGAGGGCCCGCACGGCTACGGCTACCACCGGGTGTCGCCGTCCCGCCCCGGCGGCACCGACCTGCTCGCCGAGGTCCGCACCGGGGACGCCGTCCTGGTCCCGGACGGCTGGCACGGCCCGTCGATCGCCCAGCCGGGTCATCCCATGTACTACCTGAACGTGATGGCGGGGCCCGGGGAGGAGCGGGAGTGGAAGATCTGCTTCCACCCCGACCACGCGACGGAGGGATACCGATGACCGATCCGACGCCGAAAGAGACGCCGACGACGCGGCTCACGACCGCGCAGGCCCTCGTCCGCTTCCTCTCCCGCCAGTACACGGAGCGCGACGGCACCCGGCAGCGCCTGATCACCGGCGCCTGGGGCATCTTCGGGCACGGCAACGTGGCGGGGATCGGCCAGGCGCTGCTCCAGTACGCCGACGACCTGCCGTTCCACCAGGGCCGCAACGAACAGGCGATGGTGCACGCGGCGGTCGGCTACGCCCGCCAGCGCGACCGGCTGTCGGCACACGCGGTCACCACCTCCATCGGCCCGGGCGCCACCAACCTCGTCACCGGCGCCGCCCTCGCCACGATCAACCACCTCCCCGTGCTCCTCCTCCCCGGCGACGTGTTCGCCGCCCGCCCCGCCGACCCGGTGCTCCAGCAGCTCGAGGTCCCGTACGCGGGCGATGTGTCGGTCAACGACTGTCTGCGCCCGGTGTCGAAGTACTTCGACCGGATCACCCGCCCCGAGCAGCTGATCCCGGCCGCGCTCCAGGCGATGCGGGTCCTCAGCGACCCCGTCGACACGGGCGCCGTCACCCTCGCCCTGCCCCAGGACGTCCAGGCGGAGGCGTACGACTGGCCGCAGGACTTCTTCGCGGAGCGGGTCTGGACCGTCCGCCGCCCGGGCCCCGACCGCGCCGAACTGGCCGCCGCCGTACAGGCGTTGACGGCGGCCGAGCGTCCGCTGATCGTCGCGGGCGGCGGCGTCCACCACAGCGGCGCTGAGGACGCCCTCGCCGCCTTCGCCGAGGCGACCCGCATCCCCGTCGCGTCCACCCAGGCGGGCAAGGGAGCCCTCCGGTACGACCACCCGGCCGACGTCGGCGGCATCGGCCACACCGGCACCGCGACCGCGAACGAACTGGCCCGCACCGCCGACCTCGTCCTCGGTGTCGGCACCCGCTACACGGACTTCACCACGGCCTCGGCCACCCTCTTCGCCCACCCGGACGTCCGCTTCCTGAACCTGAACATCGCCGCCTTCGACGCGCACAAACTGTCCGCGCTGCCGCTGGTCGCCGACGCCCGCGAGGGCCTGACCGCGCTGCACCGGGCGACCGGGAAGAGCCTGCGCGCCCCACAGGCCCAGATCACCGCGTACACGGAGGACAAGGAGCGCTGGGAGCACCGCGTCGACGCCTGCTACACCGCCGACGACGACCTCGTCCGCCCGACCCAGACCCAGGTGCTCGGCCTGCTCGACGAGCTGGTGACCGGCGACGACATCCTCGTCAACGCCGCCGGCTCCCTCCCCGGCGACCTGCACAAACTGTGGCGCACCCGCTCCCGCGACCAGTACCACGTCGAGTACGGCTACTCCTGCATGGGCTACGAGATCCCGGCCGCCCTCGGTGTCGCCCTCGCCGCGCCCGGCCGCCCGGTCTGGGCGCTGGTCGGCGACGGCACGTATCTGATGATGCCGACCGAACTGGTCACCGCGGTCCAGGGGAACATCCCGGTCAAGGTCGTCATCCTCCAGAACCACGGGTACGCCTCGATCGGCGGCCTGTCCGCGTCCGTCGGCGCGGAGGGCTTCGGCACCCAGTACCGGTATCCGGGCCCGGAGGGGCCGTACTCCGGCGCCCCGCTCCCCGTCGACCTCGCCGCCAACGCGGCCAGCCTCGGCATGGACGTACACCGCGCGAAGACCGTCAGGGACCTGCGCGAGGCGCTCGCCGCGACCCGCGCCGCGACCCGGCCCACATGTGTCTACGTCGAGACCGAAACGGCAGACACAGTGTCGGGCCCGCCTCCCGCGCAGGCGTGGTGGGATGTGCCCGTGGCCGAGACGTCCGACCGCCCGTCGACCGTCAAGGCCCGCGAGGAGTACGACCGGCACGTCACCGCTCGACGCCGCCACCTCTGAGACACCACAGGAGTTGCCCCATGACTGACAGCGTTGCCAAGACCGTCCACCACTGGATCGGCGGCAAGACCGTCGAGGGCGTGTCCGGCCAGCACGGTCCGGTCACCGACCCGGCGACGGGTGCCGTGACGACCCGGGTCGACTTCGCCTCGGCCGACGAGGTGGACGCGGCGGTCGCGGCGGCCAAGGGGGCATTCGCGAGCTGGGGCCAGTCCTCGCTGGCCAAGCGCACCGAGATCCTGTTCCGCTTCCGCGCGCTGCTCGACGCCAACCGCGACGCGATCGCCGAGCTGATCACCGCCGAGCACGGCAAGGTGCACTCGGACGCGCTCGGCGAGGTGGCCCGCGGCCTGGAGATCGTGGACCTGGCCTGCGGCATCAACGTCCAGCTGAAGGGCGAGCTGTCGATGCAGGTCGCCAGCCGCGTCGACGTCTCCTCGATCCGCCAGCCGCTCGGTGTGGTGGCGGGCATCACGCCGTTCAACTTCCCGGCGATGGTCCCGATGTGGATGTTCCCGATCGCCATCGCGTGCGGCAACACCTTCGTCCTGAAGCCGTCGGAGAAGGACCCGTCGGCCGCGGTCAAGATCGCGGAGCTGCTCGCCGAGGCGGGGCTGCCCGACGGTGTGTTCAACGTCGTGCACGGCGACAAGGTGGCCGTCGACCGTCTCCTGGAGCACCCGGACGTCGCCGCCGTCTCCTTCGTCGGCTCGACGCCGATCGCCCGCCACATCCACCGCACCGCGTCCGCCAACGGCAAGCGCGTACAGGCGCTCGGCGGCGCCAAGAACCACATGCTGGTGCTGCCCGACGCCGACCTGGACGCCGCGGCCGACGCCGCCGTCTCGGCCGCGTACGGCTCGGCGGGCGAGCGCTGCATGGCGATCTCCGCGGTCGTGGCGGTCGGCGCGATCGGCGACGAGCTGGTCGCCAAGATCAAGGACCGCGCCGAGAAGATCAAGATCGGCCCCGGCAACGACCCGGAGTCCGAGATGGGCCCGCTCATCACGGCCGCCCACCGCGACAAGGTGGCGTCCTACGTGAAGGGCGCCGCGGCCGAGGGCTGCGAGGTCGTCCTCGACGGCTCCGACCACACCGTGCCCGGCTTCGAGAACGGCCACTGGGTCGGCCTCAGCCTCCTGGACCGCGTCCCGACCTCCGCCAAGGCCTACCAGGACGAGATCTTCGGCCCGGTGCTGTGCGTGCTGCGCGTCGACACGTACGAGGAGGGCGTGGCGCTGATGAACGCCTCCCCCTTCGGCAACGGCACCGCGATCTTCACCCGCGACGGCGGCGCCGCCCGCCGCTTCCAGCTGGAGATCGAGGCCGGCATGGTCGGCGTCAACGTCCCGATCCCGGTCCCCGTCGGCTACCACAGCTTCGGCGGCTGGAAGGACAGCCTCTTCGGCGACCACCACATCTACGGCAACGACGGCACGCACTTCTACACCCGCGGCAAGGTCGTCACGACCCGCTGGCCCGACCCGGCCGACGCCCCGTCGGGCGTGGACCTGGGCTTCCCGCGCAACCACTGATCCGGTACGCGCACGAAGGCACCCTGAACGGAAGCCCCCCCCCCGGCCGGGGGGGCTTCCGTGCTCTCGGCACGCGCCGCTTCAGATGCCGAACGCGTCGGCGTACCGGATCATCCCGGGCGGCACCGGGGCACCGGCGACCGCGGCCACCATCATCGCCTCGTCCGGTACGTCGAGCGGGCACGTCACGCCGTGCGCGGAGGCACGCTCGAAGCCGAACCTCGGGTAGTACGCCGGGTGCCCCAGCACGGTCACGAAACGTTCCCCGGCGTCCGCCACCGCGGCCAGCCCGGCGCGGACCAGGGCGGAGCCGATCCCGCCCCGCTGGGCACCCGGCTCGACCGCCATCGGGGCAAGGCACATGGCCGGGGTCGCGCCGATGAGGCAGCGGCTGAACAGGATGTGCCCGACCACGTCACCGTCGTCGTCCTCGGCCACCAGGGACACGAGCGGCTCGCCCTTGGCGGCAGCTTCCCGGCGGAGCGCGTCCACCAGGTCCGCCTCGTCCGCGGTGTCGAACGCCGCCTCATTGATGCCGTGGACGGTCCGGATGTCGTCGGGGGTCTCGGGGCGAATCTTCATGCCGCCCATCGTCCATCACCGCCCGCCGCGCGCGAGCCGCGGGACAAAAGCGGCGACAAGGGCACC
Source organism: Streptomyces sp. NPDC046716 (assembly GCF_040645755.1). Lineage (NCBI taxonomy): Bacteria > Bacillati > Actinomycetota > Actinomycetes > Kitasatosporales > Streptomycetaceae > Streptomyces > Streptomyces sp. NPDC046716. Next base: position 226,084 of record NZ_JBEYYU010000005.1, on the reverse strand, counting down.
GCGGGTGTCCGGACTGCGGACAAGTTCTGAAGAACTTCGGGGAGTGGGCTGCGGTTCCCGAACAGAGGGGATGAATCGGATGACGGAAGCGTGTCGGCTCCTGTGCCTTCGATAGCAAGGTCATCAGTCCGTTTCGGTACATGGAAGGCGGCGGACTTTGCGAACAGCTAAGGAAGTGCGGGCGGTTCGCGTGCGGGGCGCGTACGGAATCCGTAGGGAAACGGCCGTTGACGTTCCGGTTATCGACGATGTTCGATAACGCGCCGGGAGCGACGCACCAACCCATCCCCACCGCCTGTTCAGCCTTCGGAGGCGATAGCGCTCCCGCCCGACCCCGCTGCCGTACGAGTCGATCGGAACCGCTCCATGACCGACACGCTTCGCCCGACCGCCGTCCCCGTGGACGCGCCGGAACCCGGTGCGTCCCCTCAGAAGCTCAAGCGTTCCATCGGCGTCGTCGGCGGCACCCTGCTCACGCTGTCGTGCGTGACGCCCGCCTCCACGCTCTTCGTCGTCGTCCCCGACCTCTTCGGCGACCTCGGCACGGCGACGGCCCTCACCATCGCCATCGGCTCGCTGCTCTGCATCGGCGTGGCGTTCTGCTACTCGGAGCTGGGCACCCTGATCCCCAGCGCCGGCGGCGAGTACGCGATGGTCACGACGCTCGCGGGGCGGCTCGCCGGGTGGCTGGTCTTCGTGCTCTCCCTGCTGGTCGTGATGATCGTGCCCCCGGTGATCGCCATGGGCACCGCCGACTACCTGGCCCCGCTGGTCCACCTCGATCCGTCCGTGGCGGGCGCCGGCGTGATGGGCCTGGCCACTCTCGCCGGACTGCTCGACCTGCGCGCCAACGCCTGGATCACCGGCGTCTTCCTGGTCCTTGAGGTCATCGCCGCCGCCGTCGTCGCGGTCCTCGGCTTCGCGCACTCCGAGCGCGGGGCGGGCTCGCTGTTCTCGATGCAGGTGGCGGGCGACGGCGGCCACACCGACACCGTCACGGCGATGCTCGTCGTCTCCGGGCTCGCGATCGCCCTCTTCGTCACCCAGGGCTTCTCGACGGCCGTCTACCTCTCCGAGGAACTGGAGAACCCCCGCACCTCCGTGGCCCGCACCGTCCTGGCCACCCTCGCCATCTCCACGGTGATCATCCTCGTACCGGTCGCGGCCATCACGATGGGCGCCCCCGACCTGGCGGCGCTCACCTCCGGCAACATCAGCGGCATGGTCGAGGCCTGGTCGAACTCGGCCGTCGGCACCTTCGTCTCGCTCTGCGTCGCCCTCGCCATCATCAACGCGGGCATCGTCATGGTCATCCAGAACTCCCGCGTGCTCTTCGCCTCCGCCCGCGACAAGGCGTGGCCGGAGCCGGTCAACCGGGGCCTGGCCAAGCTGGGCCGCTTCGGCTCGCCCTGGGTCGCCACGCTGGTGGTCGGCGTGCCCGGTGCCGCCCTGTGCTTCGTGAACCTGGACACCCTGTACGGCGTCACCGGCGTCTCCGTCACCGGCATGTACCTGCTCGTCGCGATCGCCGCGCTGCTGGCCCGGCGCGGCGGCCATCGCCACCAGTCCGCCTGGCGCATGCCGCTGTGGCCCGCGGTGCCGGTGGTGCTGATCGCGGTGATGGCGTACATCCTCGTCGAGCAGGAGGTCTCGTACCTGCTGTGGACGGGCGGGATCACGGCCGTCGCGACGCTCTACTGGGCCTTCTACCTGCGGCCGCGCCGCGAGACACGCTGGCTGGTGTCGCTGCCGGAGGACGCGCAGGCGTAGCGCGCCGGGCGCGGGGGCGGTTTCCGGTCACATCGGTGGCGCGGGACCGGCGGGGCCTGGTGGGTGCCGACCGGCGTCGATAGCGTGCCGGGAGTTGCCGCTGTTATCGCTGTTGTCGCTGTGACGGACGGGAACAACGGGGTCCGCCTGTCCGCCGCGCAGTCGTGACACAGAGGACGACCATGGCTTCCCGCACCGCGCAGGTCCGCCGGTCCTGGCCGATGGCGGTGGTCGCCGGTCCCTTCCTCGTCCTTGTCCTCGCCGGGACCGCCGCACCCGCCGAGGCCGTGCACGGCGTCGTCCCGGTCGTCACGTCCGGGCAGCCGTCCCCGGCCCATCGGGCCCCGCCGCCCGACGCACCGCCGGAGCCGGCCTCCGGCGGCGGCCTGAACCCCGTTCCCTGGATCGTGGGCGGCGTCGGCGCCGTGGTGCTCGTCGGCGGCGCGATCACCGGGCTGTCCCTGCGCGACGGGCGGCGGCGCGGCTGAACCCCGCCGCACCGCCGCACGGTCAGGCCCTCACCACAGCGCCGCCGTCTCGACCGGCGCGCCCGAGGCGAGGGAGGCGTTTCCGGCCACCCCGACGGCCAGCGCCAGCGCGCCGTCCCGCGCGGTGGCCCCCTTCCCGGCAGCCGGTGCGGCCCCGTCGTCGGAGCCGTCGCCCAGCGGCCCGAACAGCTCCTTCAGCATGCGCAGGTCGCCGCCGCCGTGGGAGCCGGCCGACTTCTCGTAACCGATCTCGCGCGGCGCCTCCCACAGCGGGCGCAGCAGGATCGAGGTGCGGCCCGGGTTCGCCATCACCACGCCGCCGTGGGAGCCCTCGGCGCCGGCCGTCGTGCGCGGCGGCTGCCAGGTGTTCTCCTCGACCTCCAGCTCCAGCCGGCCGCCCGTGCCGTTGAACATGACCCGGTAGCCCTCCCAGGGGGAGTACGCCGTCAGGTGGTACGTCATCGTGGCGCCGCTGTCGTAGCGGACCAGGACCGACAGGTCGTCCTCGATGTCGATGGCGTCGCCGAAGACATTGCGGTCGCGGACGTAGGCGGAGTCGCCGGCCTCCTCCGCCGCCGTGTAGAGGGAGGCGAGGTTCGGGTCGGCGGCCAGGTCGATCGCGAAGGGGTCGCCCGCCGCCTCGGCCGAGCCGTGCGCGCGGACGTAGTCGCGGCGCAGACCGGTGCGTGTCCCGTTGTCGCGGCCGTAGAAGACGAGCCCGCCCTCGGCGTGGACGCGCTCCGGGGCCGCGCCGAGCCACCAGTTGACCAGGTCGAAGTGGTGGCCGGACTTGTGGACGAGGAGGCCGCCGCTGTGCCGCTTCTCGCGGTGCCAGCGGCGGAAGTAGTCGGCGCCGTGGCGCACGTCGAGGAGCCACTCGAAGTGCACCGAGCGGATCTCGCCGATCGCGCCGTCGTGCAGGAGCTGCCAGACCTTCTCGTGGGCCGGGTTGTAGCGGTAGTTGAACGTCACGGACAGCTCGCCGCCGGTGCGGTCGAGGGCGTCGAGGATCGTCGCGCACTTCGCCGCGTCCGTGGTCATCGGCTTCTCCGTCACCACCCGGCAGCCCGCCTCCAAAGCCGTCGTGATGTACGTGTGGTGCGTCGCGTCGACCGTGGTGACCAGCACCTCGTCGATGCGGTGGGTACGCAGGGCCGCGGCGAATCCGTCCGGGGCGCAGGTCGCCGCGGGTGGTGCGCCGAAGGAGGCGAGGAGGCCGTTGTGGTGGGCCGTCCGGGTCGGGCTGGGGTCCGACAGGAGGGCCACGTCGTAGTGGGCGCGGGCGGCGAGCGCCTTCGTGTACATCTGGGCGCGGTGGCCGGTGCCGATGATCGCGGCGCGTCGGGTGGTCATGGTCGGACGTCCTTTCGGGGGGCCGGGCCGGTGGAGCGGCGGACGATCAACTCGCTGTCCAGGAGCGTGCGATCGGGGGTCGGGTCGGGGCTCTCCAGGCGGCGCAGCATCAGGTCGACGGCCTGTTCGCCGAGGGCGTCCAGGGGGATGCGGACCGTCGTCAGCGCCGGACTGGAGGCCGTGGCGAGCAGGGTGTCGTCGGTGCCGATCACACTGACGTCGTCGGGGACCCGGACGCCCCGCTCGGCGAGGCGGGCGAGGACGCCGAGCGCCATCAGGTCGTTGTGGGCGATCACCGCTGTCGCGCCGGCCGCCAGGGCCAGGTCGGCGACCCGGGTGCCGGTGCGGAACTTCGGCTCGTGCGGCCCGAACTCGGTCACCTCCAGGTGGAGTTGTGCGGCCGCGTCGCGGACGGCGTGGCCGCGCTGCTCGCTCGACCAGGAGTTGCGGGCGCCCAGGACCAGCGCCAGGTGGCGGTGGCCGAGTGCGTGCAGATGGGCCACCGCCTGGCGCAGGCCGTCGGCGCCGGGGGCGGTGACGGAGGGGAGTCCGGCGGCGTCCCGGTTCACCAGGACGCTGGGCACCCGGGCGACGATCTCGGCGAGCCGGTCGCCGGTCATCCGCGGGGACACCAGCAGCAGCCCGTCCACCTGCTGCGCCAGGGTGTGCGCCAACTCCGTCTCGTCGTCCGGGTGTTCATCGGTGTCGGCGAGGAAGACGGCGTAGTCCTTGCGGCGGGCGCGGGCCTGCACCGCCTTGGCGATGACCGCGAAGAAGGGGTTCGCGATGTCCGGGACGATCAGGCCCAGGGTGTGGGTGCGGCCCCGGGCGAGGGAGCGGGCGATCCGGCTGGGGCGGTAGCCGAGCCGCTCGGCGACGGCCAGCACGCGGGCCCGGGTCTCCGGCCGGACCTGATGCGGCGAGGCGAAGCACCGGCTCACGGTGGAGGGGGACACTCCGGCCTGCGCGGCGACCTCTTCGGCCCCGACGGCTCCGCCGGTCATGGGGCCACCTCGGCGCCGTCGCGGGTCGAGGTCGGGGTCGGGTCGCCGAGCGGGGCGCCGTCGTGGCTGGTCGCGCAGTTCCCCGCGCCCCTGGGGGGCTGATGTTCGGCCACGTCGGCGGGTGCCGCGCAGTTCCCCGCGCCCCTGTCGGGGCGATCCACGGCCCCGTCGAATCCAGCCCCTCCGGCGTTTGAGGAGCGGGGGCCGGGGCGGAGCCCCTGGGGGTGAGCAAGGCGCCGGTCCACCGCTACCGCGGCCAGCGCCAACACCCCCGCCACCAGCGGAGCCAACAGCACCAACTGCCAGACACAGAACCCCGAGACGAGAACGGCCCCCGCCAGCATCCACGTACCGGACGGATCACGGGGAAGGCGGCGCACCCAGCGCCCCGTCCCCGACCAGACGGCCGCCACCCGCAGCTGAAACACCACCACCGCGCCCGCCACCCCCGCGACCACCACGGCAGCCACCCCGAACCCCGGCACCCCGGCGGCGTACGCGAGCCGCAGATCGGCGGCGAGGAAGACGAGCGCGAGCAGCCCGAGCGCCCCGGTGACCGCGCCGCCCGGCAGCGCCGCCCGCCAGGAGGCGCCGAACCGCCGGGCCGTCCCCGGCGACGGCCCGTCCGGCACGCAGCGCCGGATCTCGGCGCAGCCCGCCGCCATCGCCGCGGGCCACGTGACCACGAGCAGGGAGCCGACCGTGACCAGCAGGCCGATCCACAGCACCTCGGCGAAGAGCGTGAACCGTTCGCCGTACGGGGTGTCGCGCCGCCGGACCGTACCCGCCACGGGCCTCACCCCTTCATCCCGGACGTCGCCGCGCCCTCGATCAGCAGCCGCTGGAACGCCAGGAAGAAGAGGATCACCGGCAGCAGCGACAGGACGGACATGCCCAGCATCGCGCCGTAGTCCTGGCTGCTGGTCGAGTCGACGAACAGCCGCAGGGCCAGCGGCAGCGGGTACTTCTCCGGCGACTGGAGATAGATGAGCGGCGCGAAGAAGTCGTTCCAGGACCAGATGAACGTGAAGATCGCCGTGGTGATCAGGGCCGGCCGCAGCAGCGGCAGCACGATGTGCGCGAAGATCCGGAAGTGGCCGCAGCCGTCGATCAGCGCCGCCTCGTCCAGGCTGCGCGGCAGGTTCCGCACGAACTGGACCATGAGGAAGACGAAGAAGGCGTCCGTCGCCAGGAACTTGCCGAGCAGCAGCGGCACGTACGTGTCGACCAGACCCGCCTGCTGGAACATCGTGTACTGCGGGATCAGCAGCAGATGCGTGGGCAGCAGGATCGTGCCGATCATCACCGCGAACATCGGGCCGCGACCACGGAAGCGCAGCCGGGCGAACGCGTACGCGGCGATCGAGCACGACAGGACGTTCCCGAGCACCGAACCGAGCGACAGCACCAGCGAGTTGGAGAAGAACCGCCAGGCGGGCACCTCGGCGATCCCGTCCAGCGCGCTGCCGAAACCGCTCCAGGTGATCGTCGACGGCAGGATGTCGAAGCTGGAGATGATCTCGTTCGCGGGTTTCACCGAGGACGTGAACACCCACGCCACCGGATAGAGCAGGACGAGCAGCAGGGCGATCGAGCCCGTGTGCCAGGCCAGGGAGCGGGACCGGAAGGTCGGCAGGGTCGTCACGTCAGTTCTCCTCGCCCGCGTAGTGGACCCAGCGCCCCGACGTCTTGAACAGCACCGCCGTCACCACGCCGACGACCAGCAGCAGCACCCAGGTCAGCGCGGCCGCGTAGCCCATCCGGAAGTCGTTGAAGCCGAGTTCGTAGAGGTACATCGAGTAGACGTGGGTGGAGCCCGCCGGGCCGCCGGTGCCGTTGGAGAGGACGAACGCCGAGTTGAACATCTGGAAGGCGTGCACCATCTCCAGCACCAGATTGAAGAAGATCACCGGGGAGAGCATCGGGACGGTGACCGACACGAAGCGGCGCCACGGCCCCGCGCCGTCCAGCTCCGCCGCCTCGTACAGATCGCGCGGGATCTGCTGGAGCGCGGCCAGGAAGATGACCATCGGCGCGCCGAACTGCCAGACCGACAGGGCCACCAGGGACATCAGCGACCAGTCGGGGTTGGAGATCCAGCCGCCCGTGTGGACGCCGAAGAAGCCCAGGAAGCCGTCGACGACGCTGCCCGTGGAGAACAGCAGCCGCCACACGATGGCCGCGCCGACGCTCGCGCCGATCAGGGACGGCATGTAGAAGGCGGCCCGGTAGAAATTGCGGCCCTTGCGGCGGGTGTGCAGGAGCAGCGCCACACCGAGCGCCGCGATCAGCTTCAGCGGCGTCGCCACGACCACGTACAGGAGGGTGACCCCGACGGTGTCGCGGACCTCCGGGTCGTCGAACAGCAGCCGCCGGTAGTTGTCGAAGCCGATCCAGTGCGGCGCGTCGAACAGGTTGTAGTCCGTGAACGACATGTAGAGCGAGAACAGCATCGGCGCGATGGTCAGGGCCGCGGCGCCGATCATCCACGGAGTCAGGAAGACGTACGCGGAGCGGTCGCCGCCGCGCCTGCGGCGCCGTGGCGCGCGACCGCCCGAGGGGGCGTCGGCGCGGCGCGCGCGGGGGACCGTCGCGTCCGTCGTCGTCGTACCGGCCATGGGGAACTCCGTACGGGGGAGGGGAGTCGGGGGGATGCGGAGTCGGGGGATGCGGAGTCGCGGTCAGGCGAGGACGACCTGCGCCTGGTCGAAGAAGAGGTCGGCCGCCTGGTCCGCCGAGATCCGGCCGTAGAACAGCTTCTCGGCGACGCGGCGCAGGTATTCGTTGAGGGAGGCGCCGCCGTCGGCCGGTGGGGGCGGGGTCGCGGCGAGCGTGGACGCGATCTGCTTCTCGTACGTCTGGACCTGGAGCACCGCGGGGTCGGTGACCTCGGCGGCGCCCTCCTGGCTCGTGGTGGGCGGCATCCCGATGTTGGTGCCGAGGATCTTCGCGACCTGCCGGTCGTTGATCATGAAGTTGATGAACTGCGCGGCTTCACTGAGGTACGGGCTCTTCGCGGCGGCGCTGATCAGCATGCCGGGCTTGGCGTAGAGGCCGGAGCGGCCGGTGCCGCCGGGGACCGCGCCCAGCGACAGCTTCGAGCCGCGCAGGGCGCTGCGGCCGCCGACCTGGTTGTCCCACTCCAGGTAGGACGCGGCGCGCTTGGTGGTGATGGGGTAGCCGGGCAGCGACTCCAGGACGACGTCGGGTCCGGCCAGCGCGCCGTCCGCGCGATAGGCGTCGACCGTACGGAAGTACCGCGCCAACTCGCCTCGTCCGAAGCCGAGTTCTCCCTTCTCGGTCCACATCTGCCGGCCGTGCTGGCGCATCCACAGCTCTACGCCCATGTAGTTCTGGCCGGGGTTGTCCATGCCGAACTGCTTGCGGCCGCTGTGCCGGGTCACCTTCAGGGACTGCTCCATGAACGTGTCCCAGGACATCCGCGCGGTGGGCGCCCGCGCCCCGGCGGCCGCCCAGACCTCGGCGTCGTACATCAGGCTCACGCTGTTGTGGGACAGCGGCAGCGCGACCCGGCGCTCCTCCACCATGCCCGCCGTGCGCAGGGACGGCACCAGGGTGGAGGCGTCGATCTCCTTGCCGGGGCCGGTGCGGTCGTTCAGGTCGGCGAGGACGCCGTGTTCGCCGAGCGTGCGGATCCACGCGTAGTCGATGTGCATCACGTCGGGCGGATTGCCGCCCGCCGCGGCCGTGCTCAGCTTCGGCCAGAACGAGTCGAACGCGGCGAAGCTGGACTTGACCTTGATCTTGGGATGGGCGCGCTCGAAGGCGGCCGTGCACTTGTTGATCAGCTCGGCCCGGCCGCTGTCGCCCCAGAAGAAGTAGCGCAGGGTGACCGTGGAGCCGGAGCCGGCGGAGGGGGACGCTCCGGTGCAGCCGGTGAGGCCGGTGCCGAGTGCGGTGCCGAGGCCGGCGGTGAGCAGCGTGGTGAGGGCGGTGCGGCGGGACGGTGGTCGGCGGGAGGGGGCGTCATTGCCCATCAGGACCTCCACTGTGGGGGGATCGGGCACTGTTGGGGGGCGGGGCGCTGTGGGGGGTTGGGGTGGGACTTTTGCATGCGCTCGCAGCCGCGTCAACGGTTCGTGCAAGCGCTTGCTACGACGGATCCCCGCGCCCGCGCCATCGCCCGATTCCCTTCACAGAACGCCCCCTTGACGGGAGTCTGCGAGCGCTTGCAGAGTTGTTCGGCGCTACTCCCGTGCGCCGTCGGCCGGGACCGCGAAGGTCCAGGCGATCACCCGGCACGCCTCCTCCTGCGTGCCGCCCGCGCTCCGGTACGCGGCGAGCGCCGCGTCGTTGTCGAGGTCCACGCCGACCCACATGCCGTAGCAGCCGAGGCCGGCCGCCAGGTCGGCGAGCGTGCGGACCAGGGCCCGCGCGATGCCCCTGCGCCGGTACGGCTCGGCGACGGCGAGCTCGTAGAGGAACATCTCGCGGCCCTTGTCGGGATGGAGCGTCTCGACCCCGCTGACGAAACCGGCCGGCTCCCCGTCCACCTGGGCGAGGAAAAGATGGTGGCCCGGTGCGGAGAGGAAGTCCGCGGCCCACTCCTCGCGCGGCGGAGCGTCGAACAGGGCGGCCGCCGCGTGCAGTTGGGCGGTCGAGGTGGCTCGGGTGATGCGCATGCGTGAGTCGTAGCACGCCGCGGTGCGCGGGGCGGGGCACGCGGCGGGTCCGCCGGGCCCTGTTTCGGGTCCCGAGGGGCCGGGCAGGCGGGGCGGAGCCCGTTCGTACCGCGTCCGCGGTAGGCGAGCGGCGCGCCGTACTACCCCGGGATGGCATCAGGCTCCGACCGGGGGCTGCGGTAACTGTCAGTGGCGACCCCTACCGTTGAGGCATGGATCTACGAGTGCGCGCATGGCGTGAGCGAGTACGCGGAAAGCCGCGGCGGTGGATCGCCGCCGCGGCCGCCCTTGTGGTGCTCGCGGGCGCCGGGACCTGGACGGCCGCCGCGTCGTCGGGGTCGGGGTCGGCGCCCGCGGTGCACCGGCAGGACCGGATGATGGCCATGGGCGGCGGCGTCCGGATCGACACGTCGTACTTCACCACGGGACCCGCGGGCGAGCGGCGGCCCGCCGTGCTGCTCACGCACGGCTTCGGTGGCAGCAAGGCCGATGTGCGCGGCGAGGCGGAGAAGCTGGCCCGGCACGGATACGCGGTGCTGACGTGGTCGGCGCGCGGCTTCGGCAGGTCCACGGGCAAGATCGGGCTGAACGACCCGAAGGGCGAGGTCGCCGACGTGTCCCGGCTGGTCGACTGGCTGGCGAAGCGCCCCGAGGTGCGGCTCGACAAGACCGGCGACCCGCGCGTCGGCATGACCGGCGCCAGTTACGGCGGCGCGGTGTCCCTGCTCGCGGCCGCCCACGACCGGCGGATCGACGCCATCGCACCGCAGATCACGTACTGGAACCTCGCGGACGCCCTGTTCCCGGACGGGGTGTTCAAGAAGCTGTGGGCCGGCATCTTCTTCACCTCCGGCTCGGCGAACATCGGCTCGCGCACCAGCGAGGCCGGCCTGAAGTGCGGGCGGTTCCAGGACGAGCTGTGCGCCATGTACCAGCGGGTGGCCGTCTCCGGCGAGCCGGACGCCGCGGCCCGCAAGCTCCTGGAGGAGCGCAGCCCCTCGGCCTTCGGCGACCGCATCAAGGTCCCCACGCTGATCGCACAGGGGCAGACCGACTCGCTGTTCCCGCTCGGGCAGGCCGACGCCATGGCCCGCCAGATCAAGGCCAATCACGCCCCGGTCGACGTGGACTGGCTGGACGGCGGGCACGACGGCGGCGACATGGAGCTCGACCGGATGTCCGGGCGCGTGACGTCCTGGTTCGACCGTTATCTGAAGGACGAGCCGGGCGTCGACACCGGCCCGGCGTTCCGCGTCACCCGCTCCGGAGGCGTCGACTCCACCGACGGCGCGGCCACGCTGCGCGGCGCGAGCGGCGACCGCTATCCGGGGCTGCGCGGCGAGCGGCGGGTGGACGTGCCGCTCAAGTCCGGCACGGAGACGTTCCAGAACCCGCCGGGCGGCGGCCCGCCGTCCATCTCCTCGGTGCCCGGCCTCGGCTCACTCGCCTCCCTGTCGTCGCTCGGGGTGGGCGTCTCGCTCGACTTCCCCGGACAGTTCGCGCGCTTCGACTCGGCGCCGCTGTCCAAGGGGGTGCGCATCACCGGATCACCGACGGTCACGGCGCACGTCAAGTCCTCCACCGGCACGGCCGTCCTGTTCGCGAAGGTCTACGACGCCGGGCCCGGCGGCGCCCGCGAGGTGCTCCCGTCCCAGCTGGTCGCACCGGTGAAGGTGACGGGCGCCGGCGGCAGCGGCAAGGACGTGCGGATCACCCTCCCGGCCATCGACCACCAGGTCCAGAAGGGGCACAAGCTGCGGCTCGTGCTGTCCGCGACCGACCTGGGCTACGCCTCGCCGGACCGGCCCGCCACGTACCAGGTGTCCGTGAAGGGCGGGCTGAGCCTGCCGACCGCGCCGGACGTGCGGACCGCCGGCACCCCGCTGCCCGGCTGGGTGTGGTGGCTGCCGCTGGGCGCGGCCGTCGTCGCGGCGGGACTGCTGCTGACCGCGCGCCGCCGCACGACGGCACCGGCGCCCGACCCGGCGCTGGCCGACGTCCCGCTCCAGATCACGGACCTGAGCAAGCGGTACGCGAAGTCCACGGACCGGTACGCCGTCCGTGACCTCTCCTTCCGCGTCGAGAAGGGCCAGGTCCTCGGCCTCCTCGGGCCGAACGGCGCGGGCAAGACGACCACACTGCGCATGCTCATGGGCCTGATCGGTCCGGACGCGGGCGAGATCCGCGTCTTCGGGCACGCGATCCGGCCGGGTGCCCCGGTGCTGTCCCGGGTGGGCGCCTTCGTCGAGGGCGCCGGCTTCCTGCCGCACCTGTCCGGCCGGGAGAACCTGGAGCTGTACTGGCGCGCCACCGGCCGCCCGCCCGAGGACGCCCACCTCGAAGAGGCACTGGAGATCGCCGGGCTCGGTGACGCCCTCGCCCGCGCGGTGCGCACGTACTCGCAGGGCATGCGGCAGCGGCTCGCCATCGCGCAGGCCATGCTCGGCCTGCCCGACCTGCTGATCCTGGACGAGCCGACCAACGGCCTCGACCCGCCGCAGATCCGCGAGATGCGCGAGGTGATGATCCGGTACGCGCGCGGTGGCCGCACCGTCATCGTCTCCAGCCATCTCCTCGCCGAGGTCGAGCAGTCCTGCACCCACCTGGTCGTCATGGACCGGGGCCGGCTGGTGCAGGCCGGGCCCGTCGACCGGATCATCGGCTCCGGGGACACGCTCCTGGTCGGCCTGGCCGGGGAGATCGCCGATCCGGTGGTCGACAAGGTGGCCGCGCTGCCCGGAGTCGAGTCGGCGGCCCGCGCCGACGACGGCCTCCTGGTCCGGCTGTCCCCGTCCCCGGACGAGCCCGACGGGGTGCCTGCGGCGCGGTTGCTGGCCGATCTGGTGCGGCTCGAAGTGCCGGTGAAGTCGGTGGGGCCGCACCGGCGACTGGAGGACGCGTTCCTCACGTTGATCGGGGGTGCGTCGTGAGGTGTTCGGGGTGTGTGGTGTCGGGTGCGGGTTGCGTCGTGGTTGGTCGCGCAGTTCCCCGCGCCCCTGAGATGCGCGCTTCGCGCGCCATCTCATCGAGAGAGGCGCGCCCTGTGCGGTACTCCGGCGGAGAGCCGCGCCCCAGGAGAGGCTGCGCGCAGCGCATGCCTCAGGGGCGCGGGGAACGGCGCGAGGAGCGGCCACCGGCCCGCGGACTACAGACGACCCAGGGGCGCGGGGAACGGCGCGACCAGCCACGACGAAAGCCGCACCCGACAACAGGGGAAGCCGCGCGCAGCGCAAGGCTTCAGGGGCGCGGGGAACTGCGCGAGAAGCCCCGCCGGGCCGCAGCCGTCGACGCACGGACCACACCCCGACGCCCCGGAGGCCACCGATGACCATCACCCCCGCGGCAGCGGAGCGCGCGGACGGCTACCGCCCCCGCCACACCCTCCCCCTCCGCGTCGAGCTGGCCCGCCAGATCAAGCGCCGCCGCACCCTCGCCATGGCGGCCGTACTCGCGCTGCTGCCGTTCGTGCTGGCCATCGCGTTCGCCATCGGTGGCGACCCGGGCGGCAGAAGCGGCCGGGTGACGCTCATGGACACGGCCACCGCGTCGGGCGCCAACTTCGCGGCGACCTGCCTGTTCGTGTCCGCCGGGTTCCTGCTCGTCATCCCCGTGGCCCTGTTCTGCGGCGACACCATCGCCTCCGAGGCCAGCTGGTCGAGCCTGCGCTATCTGCTGGCCGCGCCGGTGCCCCGGGCCCGCCTGCTGTGGTCCAAGCTGACGGTCGCGCTGGGCCTCAGCCTCGCCGCGATCGTGCTGCTCCCCGTCGTCGCGCTCGGCGTCGGCACGGCCGCGTACGGCTGGGGGCCGCTGGAGATCCCGACCGGCGGCGCGCTGTCCACGGGCGCGGCGACCCAGCGGCTGCTCGTCGTCATCGCGTACGTCTTCCTGTCCCAACTGGTCACGGCGGGGCTCGCGTTCTGGCTGTCGACCAAGACGGACAACCCGCTGGGCGCGGTCGGCGGCGCGGTGTTCCTGACCATCGTCGGCAATGTCCTCGACGCGGTGACGGCGCTCGGCCACTGGCGCGACTTCCTGCCGGCGCACTGGCAGTTCGCCTGGGCTGACGTGATCCAGCCGCAGCCGGAATGGGGCGGCATGATCCAGGGGACGGCGGTGTCGATGGCGTACGCGCTGGTGCTGTTCGCGCTCGCCTTCCGCGGATTCGCGCGCAAGGACGTGGTGTCGTAGGGCGTGCGCTTGACCCTCGACCTGGTGCAGGGCCCAGGGTCCTGGGTGTGGAGAACGACATGCGCAGCATCGGTGAGCTGGCCCGGGACAGCGGTCTCGGCGTGAGCGCCCTGCGGTTCTACGACCGGGCCGGGGTGCTGGTCCCGGCCTGGGTGGACCCGGTGAGCGGCTACCGCTGGTACGCGGCCGAACAGCTCGACGAGGCCCGGCTGCTGGCCAGGCTGCGCCGGGCCGCGATGCCGCTGGCCGACATCCGGCTGGTGCTGGCCGGCTGGTCCGGCGCGGACACCGAGCTGGTCCGGACGCTGCTGGAGGCGCATCTGCGCCGGCTCGAACGCGGGCTGTCCGACGCGCGCACCGAGTTCTCCGCGCTCCGAGCCCTACTCGACCACCGGGAGAACGCCGTGCCCTCGCCCACGAGTGCCACCACCGCACCGACCGCCCGACTCACCCTCCCCGCAGCCGAGTTGGCCTCCGCGCTGGACGCGGTCCGGTTCGCGGTGAGCACCGACCCCGAACTGCCGATGCTCGGCGGGATCCTGTTCGACATCGAGGGCGACGGCCTGCACGTCGTCGCCACCGACCGGTACCGCATGGCGGTCGCACGGGCCGGTGCCACCGGGTCATCCGGGTCCGCCGGGGCATCAGAGGCATCCGGGGCATCCGGGCCTGCCGGTGACCGGGTGCGGGTCGTCGTGCCGACGCCGCTCGCGGACGCCATGCGGGCGTTGCTGACCGGTGCGGGGCCCGTGCGGCTCGCCGTCGACGCCGACCGCGTGACGCTGGAGGCCGACGGCGGACAGACGGCAGGCCACTGCCCCGACCAGGGCTTTCCCGACTACCGCCGACTCCTTCCCGCCGTCGCGGAGCGGCACGCCGTCGTCGAGGTGGCGGCCTTCCGGGCGGCGCTGGAGAGCGGTCCCGTCCGTGCGTCGGAGGCCGGGGACGTCAGCGTGCTCGGGCCGGCGGACGGCGGATCGACGGTGACCCTGTGCGGGGAGGACGACGGCCCGGGGGGTGAGGACACGGGCCGCGTCGCGGTCAACCGCGCGTTCCTGCTGGACGCGCTGACGGCCGGTGCCCGGGAGCGACTGGTCCTGGAGTTCGGCGCTCCCACGGCACCGATCGCGATCCGCCGCCCCGGGGCCGAGGCCGAGGACGCCTTCTCGATGCTGATGCCGGTCCGCATCGACGACTGAGGCCCGGCCTGGACCGTCCGCCCCGGATCGCGGGCCGACGACGGTCGGGCAACCAACGGATCACGAGGTCCCCGAAGGTCTCCGGAAGATCACCCACCGGTCACGACAGCCCTCCCCTGTGACCGCTTCGAGGCCAAGGCGCAATCGCCCGGAACGAACACCGGGGCGGCCCCGCGCGTCACAGTCACAAGGTCGCCGGTACCACCGGCGCGGACGAGCGGGAGGGCCGTATGAGGACCGGACCGGACGGAACACGCGGGGCGCGCCGCCGCACGGGGGCGCTGCTCGCCGCGGCGCTCGCCGGCGGACTGCTGGTGACGGGCTGCAGCGCGACGGGGACCGGTGGCTCCTCGGCCGACCGCAAGGCCGGGGGAGCCCACGGCCCCGCCGCGTCCGCCGCCCCGGACGAGAGCGGCAGGAACGGCGGCGAGGACGACGAGGGCGACGAGGGCGACAAGGACGGCGGCAAGGAGGGCCCGTCCGACTACCGCTCCACCTTCGCCCTCGACGTGGACACCGCCTCCTACGGTTACGCCCGCCGCACGCTGGCCGACGGGCGGCTGCCCGACGCGGGTTCGGTGCGCCCGGAGGAGTTCGTCAACAGCTTCCGGCAGGGCTACCCGCGCCCCACGGGCAACGGCTTCTCCGTGACCGTGGACGGCGCCCGCACCGGTTCCGGAGGCTGGCATCTGATGCGGGTCGGACTGGCCACGGCGCAGGCCCCGGCGGACGGCGAACGGGCCCCGGTGACGCTGACGTTCGTCGTCGACGTCTCCGGTTCGATGGGCCAGCCCGGCCGTCTCGACCTGGTCCGCGGCGCCCTGTCCCAGCTCACCGACCGGCTCCGCGCCGACGACTCGATCGCCCTGGTCACCTTCAGCGGCGAGGCACGGACGGTGCTCCCGATGACCCGCCTGGGCATCAGGGGCGGCCCGGTCCGCGAGGACGTCCAGGACGCCGTCGACACCCTCGAGGCCACCGACTCCACCAACCTGGAGGCGGGCGTCACCACCGGCTACGCCACCGCCGTGAAGGGCGCGAGGCCCGGGGCGACGAACCGTGTCGTCCTCCTCTCCGACGCCCTCGCCAACACCGGCGAGACCGACGCCGACGCGATCCTGGACCGGATCTCCGACGCCCGCCGCGAGCACGGCATCACCCTCTTCGGCGTGGGCGTCGGCAGCGACTACGGCGACCAGCTGATGGAACGCCTCGCGGACAAGGGCGACGGCCACACCTCGTACGTCTCCTCCGAGGCCGAGGCCCGCAAGGTCTTCACCGAACAGCTGCCCGCCAACATCGAGTTGCGGGCACGCGACGCCAAGGCGCAGGTCGCCTTCGACGAGGACACCGTCGCCGACTTCCGCCTCCTCGGCTACGAGGACCGCCGCGTCGCCGACGAGGACTTCCGGGACGACGGTGTCGACGGCGGCGAGATCGGCCCCGGGCACACGGTGACGGCGCTGTACGCGGTGAAGCTGCGCGCGGGCGCGGAGTCCGGCCGGGTCGCGAAGGCCACGGTGCGCTGGCTCGACCCGGAGAGCCGGAAACCCCGGGAGGCCTCCGGCGACGTCGCGGTCTCCGCGCTGGGCGGGGACCTGTGGTCGAAGGAGACCCCGTCCCGGCTGCGGGTGGACGCCGTCGCCGCGTACTTCGCGCACCGGTTGAGCGAGGGCGGGAACGAGCCGTACCCGGGGGAGCCCGGACTGCCCGAACTCTCTCGGCGGGCCGAGGGGTTGACCTCCGTGACGGAGGACCCGGACGTCACGGAGCTCGCCGACGCCGTGCGCTCCGCGAGCCGACTCCGCCCCTACGACGACTGACGGCACCGTCCTTCGCCCGCGGCTCTCGTCGTGGCTGGCCGCGCAGTTCCCCGCGCCCCTGAAGCG
This sequence comes from Streptomyces sp. NPDC046716, assembly GCF_040645755.1. Lineage (NCBI taxonomy): Bacteria > Bacillati > Actinomycetota > Actinomycetes > Kitasatosporales > Streptomycetaceae > Streptomyces > Streptomyces sp. NPDC046716. Next base: position 209,550 of record NZ_JBEYYU010000005.1, on the reverse strand, counting down.
AGCTCCGCTCGCCCAGGGGCCGCTGCTGAGATGCCGCACGAAGTGCGCATCTCAGGGGCGCGGGGAACTGCGCGACCAGCCCCCACCGGGCCCGCACCCGACGACCCGGCACCCCAAAGAGGCGGTCAGCGAATCTGCCGCCCGGAGATGGCCCGAGCGATCACGAGCCGCTGAATCTCACTGGTCCCCTCGAAGATCGTGTAGATCTTCGCGTCCCGGTACATCCGCTCCACCGGATGCTCCCTGCTGTACCCGGCCCCACCGAGCACCTGAATCGCCTTCTCGCTGGCGGCGACGGCCAGTTCACCCGCGCGCAGCTTCGACATCGACCCCTGCCCGGCGTCGAAGACCTTGTCGTTGCGGGCCATCCAGGACGCCTGCCAGATAAGCAGCCGGCACGCCTCGATCTCCGTACGGAGGTCGGCGAGGGCGAACGCGATCGCCTGGTTCTCGATGATGGGCCGGCCGAACGCCTCCCGGTCGCCCGCGTACTCAAGCGCGTACTCGTAGGCGGCGCGCGCGATGCCCAGCGCCTGCGCGCCGACGGTCGGCCTGCTGACCTCGAACGTCGACATGGCGGCCTGCCCCTTGGCCCGGCCGCCCTCGCGGGCCCGCGCAAGGCGGGCGTCCAGCTTCTCCTTACCGCCGAGCAGGCAGTGCCCCGGTACCCGTACGTCGTCGAGGAAGACGTCCGCCGTGTGGGAGGCGCGCAGCCCCAGCTTGCGTATCTTCTTGGCGCCTTCGAGGCCGCGCGTGCCCGGCGGCACGATGAACGCCGCCTGTCCGCGCGAGCCGAGTTCCGGGTCGACGGAGGCGACGACCACGTGGACATTGGCGATGCCGCCGTTGGTGATCCAGGCCTTCTGGCCGCTGAGCACCCACTCGTCGCGCGCCTCGTCGTACCGGGCCCGCGTCCGCATCGCGGCCACGTCCGAACCCGCCTGCGGCTCGGACACGCAGAAGGCCGCCACCTTCGGGTCGTCCTCGTCGCCGAAGCACTGCGGCACCCACTCGGCCAGTTGGTCGGGCGTGCCGGACGAGAAGATCCCGGCGACCGCGAGCGACGTGCCGAACAGGGCCATGCCGATGCCCGCGTCGCCCCAGAACAGCTCCTCGTTGGCGATCTGGAGCGAGATGCCGCTCGGGTCGCCGAACAGCTCGGCGAGCGACTCGAACCCGTACAGGCCGATCTTCGCGGCCTCCTGGATCACCGGCCAGGGGGTCTCCTCGCGCTCGTCCCACTCGGCGGCGGCCGGGCGGACCACGTCCGCCGCGAAGCCGTGCACCCAGTCGCGCAGGTCCCGCTGCTCTTCGTCCAGTTCGAGAGAGAAAGCCATGACCGAACCCCGCCCCGCCCTACGCCTTGGGAATGTCGAAGTAGCGGGTCAGGCCCGCCGCGAGCGCGACATCGCCCGCGATCTTCACCTTGCGCATCATGAACATCGTGACCGGCGAGGAGTTCCCGGACACCAGCTTCAGGAAGTCCGCGTCGCCCATCACGAGCGTGACGCGCGGCTCGGCGTTCGAACGGCCCTCGGTGACCGTGCACGCGCCGTCCGCGATCTTCGTCTCGTAGACCGCCTCGTCGGTGTCGCCCTGCCCGGTCACCTTCCATCGGATCAGCGCGTCGAGCGAGCCCGCGACGTCCGGCTTGAACTGCCGCTCCATGCGCGCGAACACCTCCTTCAGGACCCGGGCGCGCAGCGTGGCGTCCTGCGCGATCTCGTTGATCTCCTTCGCGGACAGGCCCTTCACGATCCGGGCGAACTCCTCGGGCGTGACGCTCGCGAAGTCGAGGGAGGCGATGTCGTCGGCACCACTCATGGACCCAGTCTCCTTACTGCTGAGTAAACTTACTAATTGGTAAGGTTACGGTGAGGTAGGTAGGCTGACAAGAGTGACGGGGACATCGGGAGCCACTCAAGGGCGTGCGGGCGGGCGCAGGAAGCGCGTGCCCCGGCACGTGCGCGAGCAGCAGATCATCGACGTGGCCGTCGCGATCTTCGCCAAGCGCGGCTATCACGCCGCCTCGGTCGACGAGATCGCCGAACTCGCCGGGATCTCCAAGCCGATGGTCTATCTCTACCTGGACTCCAAGGAGGGCCTGTTCCTGGCGTGCCTGCGCCGGGAGGCCGAACGCCTGGTCGCCGCCTTCCAGGAGGCGGCCCGGGGCGCGGGCGCCGCGCCCGAACTGCGGCTGCACGCGGGGCTCTCGGCGTTCTTCGCGTTCGTCGCCGCGCACCGCGACAGCTGGGTCGTGCTGCACCGGCAGGCCTCCGAACTGTCCGAGGGCATCGCCGCGGCGGTCGCCGAGGCCAGGCGCGCGGTCATGGCCGAGGTGGCCGGTCTGGTCAGGGACGGGATCACGGAGAGCGGGCGCGGCGCGCGACTCGGCGGCCAGGACGCCGACTTCGTCGCCCACGCCCTGGTCGGCGCCGCCGACTCGCTCACCGACTGGATGGAGCACCACCCCGGCCAGTCGCCGGAGGCCGTCACGCTGCGGCTGATGAACATGGTGTGGGTGGGCATGCGGGACGTCCTCGACGGCGAGGCGTGGCTCCCGGAGGGCTGACCCGGCCGTCTGCCGCACGGTCCGGATTCGCGCGCGACCCATTGAATTTTCCTTACGCATGAGTAAGTTGACCCACGAGTAAGTTCGCCCCCGGAGCCGAGGGGGCCGAGCCAGCACCTGAGTTCAGCAGTGCCGCAGCAGCCGCGCGACCGGGAGCCGTCATGGGCGTACGCAAGGATCTGAAGCGGGCCAGGAAGCGCAGCGACCTGGCCGATCGCGTACAGATCGAACTCGTCAGGGACGAGCGGGGAGTGGTGCGCGAGGCGCGCACCGCGCCGCTCGCCGCACCACCCAAGGACGGCGGCACACCGGCCGACATCCCGTTCCTGAACGCCGCCGAGGCGCCGGACACGGTGGTCCTGCGGCGCAAGGAGGCCGGCGAGTGGAAGCCCGTCACCGCCGCCGCGTTCGCCCGTGAGGTCACCGCCGCCGCCAAGGGACTGATCGCCGCCGGGCTCGAACCGGGCGGCCGCGTCGCGCTGATGTCGCGCACCCGCTACGAGTGGGAGGTGCTCGACTTCGCGATCTGGGCGGCGGGCGGCCAGACCGTGCCCGTCTACGCCACGTCCTCGCCGGAGCAGATCGAGTGGATCGTGCGGGACTCGGGCGCCTGCCTGCTGATCGTGGAGACGGCCGAGAACGCGGCCGCCGCCGAGGCCGCCCTGCCCGGGGCCGACCGCCCCCGCATCTGGCAGATCGACGCCGGTGACGTCCTCGAACTCGCCCAGCTGGGCCGGGACCTGCCCGACGACGAGGTCACCAAGCGGCGCGCCGCGCTCACCCCCGACACCATCGCGACCGTCTGCTACACCTCGGGCACCACGGGCCGCCCCAAGGGCTGCGTCCTGACCCACGGCAATCTGTACGCGGAGGCCGCCAACACCGTCGAGCTGCTGCACCCCATCTTCAAGGCCATCACCGGCCAGGCCGCCTCGACGCTGCTCTTCCTGCCGCTCGCGCACATCCTGGGCCGCACCATCCAGGTCGCGTGCCTGCTGGCCCGGATCGAGCTGGGGCACTGCGCGAGCATCAAGCCGGACGAGCTGCGGCCCGAACTCCGCTCGTTCCGGCCGACGTTCGTGGTCGGGGTGCCGTACCTCTTCGAGAAGATCCACGACACCGGCCGGGCCACCGCCGAGAAGATCGGCCGCGGCTCCTCCTTCGACCGGGCCGACCGGATCGCCGTGAACTTCGGCGAGCGGCACCTGGCGAGGTTCCTGGGGACGGGGGCCGGCCCGGGCCCCGGCCTGCGGCTCGCCGCCGGACTGTACGACCTCCTCGTCTACCGCCGCGTCCGCAAGGAACTCGGCGGCCGGCTCCGCTACGCGATCAGCGGCGGCTCGCCCCTCGACCGCAACCTCAACCTCTTCTTCTACGCCTCCGGCATCGTCATCTACGAGGGCTACGGCCTCACCGAGACGACCGCCGCCGCCACCATCACCCCGCCGCTGCGGCCCCACCCCGGCACCGTCGGCACGCCCGTACCGGGCACCACCGTCCGGATCGCCGACGACGGCGAGGTCCTGATCAGGGGCGGCATCGTCTTCGGCGCGTACTGGAACAACGACACGGCGACCGCCCAAGTCCTGGATCCTGAGGGCTGGTTCGCCACCGGCGACCTCGGCGCGCTCGACGACGAGGGCTACCTCACGATCACCGGCCGCAAGAAGGACATCCTCGTCACCAGCGGCGGCAAGAACGTCTCCCCGGCCGTCCTCGAGGACCGGCTGCGCAGCCGCTCACCCGTCGGCCAGTGCATCGTCGTCGGCGACAACCGCTCCTACGTCGCCGCCGTCATCACCCTCGAACCCGAGTCCGTCGCGCACTGGCTGGCGGTCCGCAAACTGCCCGCCGACACCCCGCTGAGCGAGGTCATCGGCGACCCGCGCATCGTCGCCGACGTCCAGCGCGCCGTCGACTACGCCAACGAAGCGGTCTCCCGCGCCGAGTCCATCCGCAAGTTCACGCTGGTGGAGGGCGAGTTCACCGAGGACAACGGCCTCCTCACCCCCTCCCTGAAGATCAAACGGCCCGCGGTCATGGCGGCGTACGAGCGGGAGATAGAGGAGCTCTACGGTGCCTGAGGCGTCCTCTGTTCCTGATGCCGATCCTGAGGCCGATTCTGAGGCCGACTTCGACGTCATCGTCGTCGGCTCCGGGTTCGGCGGCTCCGTCGCCGCCCTCCGGCTGACCGAGAAGGGCTACCGCGTCGCCGTCCTGGAGGCGGGCCGCCGCTACACCCGCGACACCCTCCCGCGGACGTCCCTGAAGCTCCGCGACTACCTGTGGGCGCCGCGTCTGGGCCTGTACGGGATCCAGCGCATCCACCTGATGAAGAACGTGATGGTGCTCGCCGGAGCGGGCGTCGGCGGCGGCTCCCTGAACTACGCGAACACCCTCTACGTCCCGCCGCCCGCCTTCTTCCAGGACCAGCAGTGGGCCGGCATCACCGACTGGCAGCGCGAACTCGCCCCCTACTACGACCAGGCCCGCCGCATGCTCGGCGTGCGCACCAACCCGACCACCACCGAGGCCGACGAACTGCTGCGCTCGGCGGCCCGGAAGATGGGCGCGGGCGACACCTTCCGGCTCACCCCCGTCGGCGTCTTCTTCGGCGACGGAAAGGACGCGGAAGGCACCACGACCGCCGAGCCGGGAGAGCCGGTCGAGGACCCCTACTTCGGCGGCGCAGGGCCCTCCCGCGCCGCCTGCACCGAATGCGGCTCGTGCATGACGGGCTGCCGCGTCGGCGCCAAGAACACCCTCACCGAGAACTACCTGCACCTCGCCGAACGCATCGGCGCCGAGGTCCGCCCCCTGACCACCGTCACCCGCGTACGCGAGCTGGACGACGGCACGTACGAGGTCACGACCGTGCCCACCGGCAGGCGCCGCCGGGGCCGCTCCACCGTGCTGCGCGCCCGGCGCGTCGTCCTCGCCGCCGGCACGTACGGCACCCAGACCCTGCTGCACCGCATGAAGGCCGACGGCGTCCTGCCCCGCCTCTCGGCCCGGCTCGGGGTGCTGACCCGCACCAACTCCGAGTCGCTCGTGGGGGCGCTGACCTGGCCGCGCAGGCTCGGCCGCAAGGACATCGACTTCACGCGCGGGGTCGCCATCACCTCCTCGGTGCACCCGAACCCCACCACCCACATCGAGAACGTCCGCTACGGCAAGGGCTCCAACCTCATGGCCCTGATCTGCGTACCCCAGTACAAGCAGAACCTGCCGAAGCCGCTGGCCGCCGCCCTGGCGTTCCTCTCCCACCCGGTGCTCGTGGCCCGCACGGTGGCGCTGCGGCGCTGGTCGGAGCGGACCATCATCGGCCTCGTCATGCAGACCCACGACAACTCGCTCACCACGGGCCTCACCCGGCGCGGACTGCTCACCGCCGAGCAGGGCCACGGCCGCCCCAACCCCGTGCACATCCCCGAGGGCTGGCAGGCCGCCGGGCTGATCGCCGAGTCCATCAACGGCTTCGCGGGCACCAACCTCGGCGAGCTGATGGGCAAGCCGCTCACCGCGCACTTCCTCGGCGGCTGCGCCATCGGGGAGTCGGCGCAGCACGGCGTCATCGACGCGTACCACCGGGTGTACGGGCATCCGGGCATCTCCGTGGTGGACGGCTCCGCGGTCTCCGCGAACCTGGGCGTCAATCCGTCCCTGACGATCACGGCGCAGGCGGAGCGGGCCATGTCGTACTGGCCGAACAAGGACGAGCCCGACCCGCGCCCCGCGCCGGGGGAGGCGTACCGGACGGTGACAGCGGTGCTCCCCGCGGCACCGGCGGTTCCGGCCGGCGCCTACGGGGAGCTGCGGTTCTGAACTCCGTCAGCTTTTCGCGGTGTTGTTGAACGTGGCGGCCGACCAGAGGTAGCCGAGGACGGCGAGGCCGACGCTCCAGCCGAGGGCGAGCCACCCGTTGTGGCCGATCTCGGTGCCTAGCAGCAGGCCGCGCAGGGTCTCGATGGCGGGGGTGAAGGGCTGGTACTCGGCGATCGGCTGGAACCACCCCGGCATCGAGTGCAGCGGCACGAACGCGCTGGAGATGAAGGGCAGGAAGATCAGCGGCATCGCGTTGTTGCTGGCGGCCTCGGCGTTCGGGCTGATCAGGCCCATGCCCACGGCGATCCAGGTCAGCGCGAGGGAGAAGAGGACGAGGAGCCCGAAGGCGGCGAGCCATTCCAGGACGGTGGCGTCGGTGGAGCGGAACCCGATGGCGACACCGACGGCGCCCACGAGCACGACGCTGACGACGGACTGGATCACGCTGCCGATGACATGCCCGATGAGCACCGACCCGCGATGGATGGCCATCGTGCGGAACCGGGCGATGATGCCCTCGCTCATGTCCATGGCGACCGAGACCGCGGTGCCGATGGTGGTGGAGCCCACGGTCATCAGCGCGATGCCGGGCAGGAGATAGGCGAGGTAGGCGTCGCGGCCCGCGCCGCCGCTCATCACGTCACCGAAGATGTAGACGAAGAGCAGCAGCAGGACGACCGGCGTCAGCAGCAGGTTCAGGGTGAGGGACGGATAGCGGCGCGCGTGCAGGAGGTTGCGGCGCAGCATGGTCGCGGAGTCCCGCACGGCGAGGGAGAGGCGGGTCGGCTGGGCGGGGGCCGGGGTGGCGACGGCGCTCATCGGGCGTTCTCCTTGGGTGAGTCGACGGTTCCGGCGGGGCCGGTGAGGGCGAAGAACACGTCGTCGAGGTCGGGGGTGTGCACGGTGAGTTCGTCGGCCTCGACGTCGACGGAGTCCAACAGGTCGAGCACGGCCCGTAGTTCGCGCTGACCGCCGTCGCTGGGCACCTGGAGGACGAGGGCCTCGTCGTCGCGGCCGGCCACCTGGAGGGCGGTGGCGGCGCTCCGGTAGGCGTCGGGGTCGGTGAAGCGGAGCCGGATGTGCCCGCCGGGGACGATGCGCTTGAGCTCGTCGGGGGTGCCCTCGGCGGCGATCTTCCCGTCGTTCAGCACGGCGATGCGGTCGGCGAGTTCGTCGGCCTCTTCGAGGTACTGCGTGGTGAGCAGGACGGTGACGCCGTCGGAGACGAGCGCCCGGATGATCCCCCACATCGTGTGCCGGGACCGGGGATCGAGACCGGTGGTGGGCTCGTCGAGGAAGATGATCCGCGGATCGCCGACGAGCGTCATGGCGATGTCGAGCCGCCGCTTCATGCCGCCGGAGTAGGTGGAGGCGGGCTTCTTCGCGGCGTCCGTGAGATCGAACCGCTCCAGGAGTTCGGTGGCTACCCGGCGGCCCTCCTTCTTGGTGAGGTGATGCAGGTCGGCCATGAGCAGCATGTTCTCCTCGCCGGTGATCAGCCCGTCGACGGCGGAGAACTGTCCGGTGACCCCGATCGCGGCGCGGACCGCCTGCGGCTCGGCGCCGAGCGAGTGCCCCGCGACGCGCACCTCCCCGCTGTCGGCGTCGGCGGACACGAGGGTGGAGAGGATCTGCACGGTGGTGGTCTTGCCGGCCCCGTTCGGCCCGAGCAGCGCGAAGACCGAGCCGGTGGGGATGTGCAGGTCGATGCCGTCGAGGACGGTCTTGTCGCCGTAGGACTTGCGGAGGCCGGTGGCGGAGACGGCGGCTGTCGCTTGACCGGGCTTGGACATGGGCATGACAGAAACAGACATGGGTTCCTCCCGTTCGAGGTGAGGCGAGAAGGGAAAGCTGGTGGCGGGGGCGGGGTGACGACGGTGCTCAGCCGCGGGCGCGCCGGACCTCGATGTTGCCGTGGTTGGTGCGGGCGGTGACCTCGACGGTGTTCTCGCTCTTCTCGGGCCCGGCGGACTCGGTGAGCCGGTTGAGTACCTGCCCGGAGCTGGAGTTGAGGTCGAGCCAGGTGGCCGTGCCCTCCCGGACGCCGACCTCGATGGCACCGTTGGAGGTCTTCAGCTGGATGGTGCCGCTGGTGACGTCGAGGACGCGCAGGGTGCCGTTCGCGGTGGTGGCGGCGACCGAACCCTCGGCGCGCTCCACGGTGATGTCGCCGTTGGCGCCGTTGACCCGGAGGAAGCCGGTGACGTGGCCGACGGTGGTGGAGCCGTGCGAGTTCTTCAGGACGGCGGTGCCCTCGACGGTGCCGACGCGCAGGCTGCCGGAGCTGGTGGTGATCTCGGCCGGCCCGGTCACGCTGTCCACCGAGATCGACCCGTGCGAGGCGGTGAGGTGCAGCGGCCCGGTCGCGTCGAAACGGGCGTCACCGGCGGAGGTCTTCACCCGCACCTCACCGAGCTCCCCTTCACCGCGCACCTGCGCCCAGGCGCCCGTGACGTCGACCGAGGAGCCCGACGGCAGTTCGACGGTGACATCGACGGTGCCGGTGCGGCCGAGCCCGAAGAAGTTCCCCTTGGGCGTCCGGACGTGCAGCCGGCCGCCGGAGTAGCTGACCTCCGTCTGCTCGGCGGCCCGGACGTCGAGGTCCTTCTTCGCGTTGCGCGGCCGCACGTCGACGACGGTGTCGACACGGTCGCCCGCCACGAAGAGCAGGGACCCGGCGTCCATGGCCGCGGTGACCGAGATGGGCTGGGGGCTGTCGAAAGAAGGCATGGCTGTCCCGTCCTCGTGACGCGTGGGTGAAAGTGGGTCTACTGGCGATACGGGTTGTACGGGGCCGGGTTACCGCACCCAGCCGGTGAAGCTCTGCCCCCCGGAACGGCCCTTGTCGGGCGTACGGGACGGTGCGGGGCCGGGGTCGACGGCGGCCGACACGGCGCGCACCAGCCAGGCGTTGACGGAAAGCCCCTCGCGGCTCGCCGCCTCCTCGGCGCGGGCCTTGAGGTGGGCGGGCAGCCTCAGATTGACCCGCGCGGTGCTGCCGTCGTCGGGGGTGTCGACGACGGGCGCCCGCACGGCCTCGACGGGCCGGGGCCCCTCATCGGCGCTGTCACCGACCGGCAACGCCACCACGAACTCGGGATCGAGCCCCCGCAGCCGCACATCGACCGACCCGGGCGCGAGATCCCGGGTGACCTCGTCCATCGCGGCGGAGAGCACATTGAGCAGGGTCAGTCGGGTCGCCGACTCCAACGGCGCGGTGAGCCGTTCGGCCAACTCGCGAGCTTCGTCCCCGCCTGCTTCGGCGGCCACCGCGAGTTCCCGGTGAAGTGTGTCGACGTACGGCGTGAGGTCCATGACGTCATAGTGGCACCACTTTGGCGCCACGCGCAAGCGCATAGGTAAAGCAATCCGCACTTCGGGTGGGCATGGACCCGCTGACCTGGGCAAACGCAACGGCATCACGCGGAATCAGGGTGGCATCAACGAACCGGCCGGCAAGATCTGGCACCACGCGAACCAGGAGTGACGCCACATGGCACCACACGGCACCACATGGCACCACGGGCCGAACCGAACCTGGGCCGGCCCTACCTTGACCCCATGGGACTCTTCGACAAACTGACCGGCACCAAGCGCCCCGACGAGGGCATACCCCCGCTCCCCGCGGAGGAGGTCCGGGCAGCCCTGCTGGCCCTCAACGCCCCCGAGGTCCCCTACGCGGTGCGCGACGCCCGCACCGAGGGCGCCGACCTGCTGGCGGAATGGAGGGTGACGGAACCGTCCTGGTACGGCTTCTTCTCCCGCACGGACGTACGCCACGTCCTCAGATTCCGCCTGCGCCTGGTCCCCGAGAAGCACGAAGTCAGGGTGGTGCAGGAGCAATTGCAGATCACCTGGGTACGAGGAGTCCCCACCCTCTCGGCTTCGGCAGAGGCCGGCCGAGGCCCGGGCCGCACGGTCTCGAAACAGTGGACCCTGGGCCGCAACGCCCAGGGGCACGTCGAGGCGACGGAGACTTTCAGCTACGACACCGCGGACCTGAGAGACCCACTGAGGCGGGCTGTCCTGGAATCGGGCTGGACGTGGCGCGGGGTGATCCTGGGCAAGCTCTGACGGGGGTTCCCGCTGCGCTGCCACACCGCGAAAAAGAAGAGGCCCTACCGAAGTAGGGCCTTAGAGAGGCGCCCCCGGCAGGACTCGAACCTGCGGCCAAGCGCTTAGAAGGCGCTTGGCTTATCGAGCGGTGATGGTGCTCTGACCTGGGCGCTCATCTGCCCCGTCGACGGCCCGCTGCCGGACTTCGACACGCATTCGACATGGTCCCGCTGAGCGGCTACTCGTAGACGGTCGCGGCCATGAGCGCCCGCGCGAAGAACCGCCAGTCCCCGTCGGCCGGCACCTCACATCCGCTGTTGCGATACCAGCCGTCCGCGTCGTCGATCCAGGCGGACAGGGCCTCAAGGAAGCGGGGGAGATCGGGGTTCTCCCACGAGCTTCCGTCCTCGGCGTGGTTGCGGTGCAGAGCGCGCACGAAGGCGGCCAGATCATCGCGACTGTTGACGCCTTCAGGCGCAAGTTCTGGCTCAGGCGAAGCGGTCATGCCAGGCACCCTACGAGTGAGGGTTGTTGCGGGCTCACTGGCGGTTGATGGGGATCTCGTAAACGACCTCGCAGAGAGCGGCGGGCACGACGATGTCGGCCGTCTCGACCGGCCGCCCCTGGTCGCTGTAGTAGGTCCGCCGAATGTGAGTAACGAGTGCGGACTTCTGAATCCCAAGGAGCGAGGCCTCCTCGGCGCTGGCCTGTCGCGGCTCGGGCTGCTCGACGGCATGACTGACGATGACGCCGATCGCGGCCATCCGATTCACGACTCCCGCGCCGGCGTGTGGCCCACCCTCGGGCAGTACGACGAGCGTTCCGGAGGTGAGGTCGTACGGCTCCCAGCTCGTGGACAGCTGCACGGGCCGACCGTCGGCGAGGAACTCGTACACGGTCCGGACGGCCAGATCACCCTCGTCGATGCCGAGACGCCCCGCGATCTCAGCAGGTGCCGGCACCTTGGCTTCGGTACGACTCTCCCAGTCGCCCTGCTTGCCCGCGGCCCTCATGTCGGCGCGGAACGGCGACCCGCTGGGCTGCTCCCGCGCCGAGGACCGGACGACGCGCACACGTCGCCGAGGGGCAGCGACATAGGTCCCGGATCCAGCGCGCCCCTCAAGCACGCCTTGGGAGATCAGCAGCTCTTGGGCCCGGCGGATGACGTTCTCACCGACGCCGCACTCTTCGGCGATCTGGGCGCGCGAGGGAAGACGATCCCCCGGCGCCCACTCCTGGTCCGCGATCCGACGTCGAAGCACGTCAGCGATGCGGAGGTACGGCGGCTGCTCAGGCATATGGAAAATCTAGTCCACTAGCTCTAATCTAGTTAACTAGCTTGACGGAGAGTGATTACCACGTAACGGGGGCGGAGCTGTGCCTGCTGCATCGAGTGCAGACGCCGAAGGCATCACTGCTCGCCTGGTCGCGCTCGGTCTCACTCCTCGCGTGACAGAGCACGCCCATCACCTGGTGATCGAGGCGGAGGTACCGGATTCGCTCCCCGCCGAGAAGTGGCGGGAGGCGCTGAAAGCAGTGGCTGAGGCCGACCGATTCGGCCTCCTGGCCAACAGCCTCAACGGCCGCACGCTATGGGCCGCCGTACATACAGAGACCCCCGCGACGGGTGACGTCCGAGGGCCTGGCAACCAGCGATAGGAGCTGATCAGCGTGTTCAACGGTAGTTGTAGTACTGCTCGCTACATCGGCACATGGCACACCCCGCCCGCGGACTTCGTACTGGCAGGAGCCTTCTGATGTCGCTGGGCAAGCCCCCTGGCGTCTCCCACGAGACCCCCGTCCCCTATAAGTCGAGCGCGTGCACGGTCGGCAAGCACAGCGCATGCGCACAGTCCGCACCGGCCGTCTCCACGCCGGACGTACCTCTGATCTACGAAACATGCGGCTGCGGCTGCCATGCGGTGACCGTCGGTGGCAGCACGTTGGAGGTACCCCGGTGAGGACATGGGCGCCGCGGGGAGTGATGGCCGCTCCGGTCGAGATCACCGCGGTCAACATCCGGCGCGAGGACGTCATCAATGTCGGTGGCAGTCCACACCGAGTAGTTGACCTCATCCAACTTCCAGGAGGGGCCAAGCAGGTCCGTTTCGAGTCGGGCGAACTCCTGACCATGGGATCACGAACTCGCCTGATCGCCCTCCGAGCGTTGAGAAGGCGGTGACTCAGCCCGTGCCCTCCCGTCGCCAAACCATCGCCCACGACATCCGGACCCAGATCGCGGCCGACGAACTCAAAGCGGGCGAACGTCTTCCCTCCGAAACGACCCTCGCTTCGCGGTACGGAGTGAGCACATCGACGCTGCGGAGCGCCCTAGCGCTCCTCCAGAGCGAAGGTCTGGTCGAGAAGACCCACGGCAAGGGCAACTTTGTCGGACACGCGTCGCATCGTCACACATACGTCGGTGGCGGCCGAACGCATCCTGATTCCAACGAGGTTGGCCCAACGTTGCGGGGCACCGTCCGCACCACTCGACTCCAGGCGCAAGGGCCCCTGGTTCCTCTGCTTCGGGTGCCGGCCAACACCGAACTAACTCAGTTTTTGTGCATCCACAACGAGGGGACCTCCCCACACAGCCTGGCCCGCATTTACGTGCCATCCGATCTGCCGCTGAAGGACCTGCCCTGCGAGCCACCTTCGTGCCGGGCCTTCGGAACAAGGTTGGCGGAGTACTGCCCACCCCCGACAGAGATCCGGGAACGCCTCACAGCCCGCCTACCGACGCACGAAGAAGCCGAGACCCTTCGCATCGGTTCCACCTTCGCGGTGCTCGACATCACCCGCGTGACGATCGACAGCACCGGACGCGTGATCGAGGCGGCGCTCCTCGTGCTCCCCAGCCACCGCGCAGACGCGTACTTCATCACCCGCGCCGCGCCCACAGAGAACAGGAGGGAAGGATGACGACACCGAACGAGCTGCGACTTCTCCCTTGGTCGGGCCCCGAGGGCCAGCCCTGCTACTTGAGCACCGACAACGCGAACAGCTACTTGTCCCGCCTGGCCGACAACACTGAAGCCATCCACTTGGGAATGTCTTCCGAAGTTCTGGACCAGGCTGTCGAGCTGCTCGTCAGGGAGAACGTGACACCGAATGACTTGCGCCTGGTGGCGAAGGACCTCGTGGGGGCACTGAGGACAACTCTCAGAGTTGCAACAAGCCGCGGCCGACGCTTGCCGCAGCCGGACTCAGCCAACCACGAGCACGGCGATGATGGCCCTCGGCTTTCGGCATCGGCATTTGGCTAGCCAGCCGGAGCAGGGACGGCGGAAGGCCCTGAAAGACCACCGGGGCCCTCCGCCGCTGCTGTCTGGCACCGGAATGCCCTCTGGACAGGAAGCCGTCTCCTGGTCCCGCTAACCACAGCCGCCGACAGAGGTGCACTTCAGGCCATGCGATCAGTTTCGGCCAGATGAAGTGAAGTTGCCACATACATAGTCACTGAGGCCGAAACTGACTGTCCCCAGGCGGCAGTGTGGTCTGTAGCGCTGGCGGGGGACATCAGACACAGCATCGCGCTCGTGCGCGGGGGATCAGGGAGGGACCGCGTGACAGGGATCGCGGCTACGATTCAGCACTCGACGGAGCTCAGGAAGCCTCTCACAGCACTGATTAACCAGGGTTGTAAGCCGGTGGGCGGCATCTTCCGACTCGACTACGACTCAGCCGTTGTCCTCACAGACGATTTTAAGAAGCAGACGGCCGGCGGGGTTCCCCGAGGCGGTTTCCTGCTGGCAGTAGCTGGTGACAGCACGGAGGCAGGTTTTATCCTTGAGGATCAAGAGATCATCTTGCTGCGCGTTCGGGGGACAGCGCCCCTCCCTAACGAGTCTGAGCTCATCCAAACTCGACTTGCTGTCGTCCGTGATGCTGGCGCCTCGGGTGTTGACTTTGATGATGTGACTGACGTTCTGACCCGGAACGAGCTCCAGCAGTCGGCCTTCGACTGCGAAGTCTTGGGAACCTTCTACACGGAAAATGACGCGCGAGATGCGCGAGTTCAGTACGGCGCCGACATCGACAATGTTGTCGTCTCTGCTCGCTATCAGGTCTTCTTGCCGTCGACTGATGTCTTGTCGTGGCTAGCCTCGTACCCGGCTGCTGCGGATGAGCGCGATTCTCTTGCCATCGGAAAGGTGCGCTTCGCTGCGACGCGCCGCAAGGCGCTGATAGCAAGAACCGATCAGGCAGATGTGCGTATCGACGTTTCAGACTTCGTAGGCCGCAAAACCGCAGTCTTTGGCATGACGAGGACCGGTAAGTCCAACACCATCAAGACGCTCGTGACGGCAGTGCACCGGTATGCGTCGGAACATCATCGGTCCATAGGGCAATTGATCTTCGACCCGCAAGGCGAGTATGCCAATGTTAACCGGCAGGACGGTACAGGTCTCCGCTTGTTGGGCGATAACGATGAGACAGTGAGGATCTACAAGGTCGTGCCCGACCCTGCAGACTCCCGGGAGAAGACTCTCCGACTGAACTTCTACGATCGCGACGTCCTGGAAGCCGCGTGGAGCCTCGTGAGCGATGCGACTGCGCAGGTTAATACTAACTATGCTAAAAGCTTCCGCTCGGCGGACTTGACCGAACCAGATCGCCAAGACTTTAGTGCCCACAACCGATGGGGTTGGGCACTGGTAGCCTTCTACGGACTGCTCGCCAAATGTGGCTTCACGGCTACACGCTTCCCCACGCTTAGGATTGCCCTGGCTCAGGATAAGGCCGAAGCCTTCCTGAAAGAGAACCCGGATGCGCAAATTGCGCAGGCTGGTCGAGGTAAGTACGCCATTAATTCGCCGGCTGCCGCCCTGACTCTAGCGAATTGGGTAGGTAAGCGAGCTGGCGACTTCGAGAAGTGGCACGACGAGAATTCGCGATTCCCTGACATCTTTGGCGTCTACGAGTACACCGGCGTGACGTCAGCTATCAGGACGATCAGGCCATTTCACGGGCCGGAATCGGCAGGAGACGTGGCCGATCTCCTCTGGCAGGACATGATCGCTGGCCGACTATCAATTGTTGACCTCTCAAGCGGAAACGAGCTTGTCGCCAAAGTCATGTCTGAGAGAATCGTCACGCATCTGCTTAACAAAGCGGGCGAGCGATTCCGGGAGGACATGGACCCGCTGGAGATGCAGATCGTTGTCGAGGAAGCTCACAACCTGTTTGAGCGCGGGGGGCGCGACGTAGCAGATGACCCTTGGGTGCGGCTTTCGAAGGAAGCGGCAAAATATAAGATGGGCCTCATCTATGCTACTCAGGAGGTTACGTCTGTCGACAAGCGAATCTTGTCTAATACCTCCAACTGGCTAGTGGCGCACCTGAACTCCGACCACGAAACTCGTGAACTTTCGCACTACTATGATTTCAAGGTTTGGGCTCCGAGTATCATTCGTGCAGAAGACGTCGGCTTCGTGCGCATGAAAACTTACTCAGGGAAGTACATTGTCCCAGCGCAGATCGCCAAGTTCGATCATTCAATGGTTAATGAAGCTCGCAGGGCCGCTGGACTCGAAATCATTTCCCCCGCAGAAAGCGACGGGTGAATCATGCCCTATCCCGGGGAGAAGGCCTCTCGCCTCGGCCACGTGGACACTGTTCGCAATGAGGCAGTGAAGGCTGCTCTGCAACGGTGGCAGATAACGAGTTCTCGACCCAACAGTAAGGATGAAATAGAAGGTCTTTGCATCTCTCTGGAAGATTTGCCTCGCGTGGGAGATCCGGGAGATGTGGACTTTTCGATCACTGTAGATGGATCAGACACTGAGGTTGAGGCCACGCGTGACCATCCGACGGTAAAGATTGGCTACTTGAGGGTAGCTGGTTCTATGGTACAGCTCGACACATTTCGCGCCCTGTCTGCTAAACGCTACATAGACCCACGCGCCGTTCGAAGGTCACAAACGGAGTACGCCTTCGATGTGGCGTTGCCAGGATCCCAACTCGTACGGCCGGGAATGACTGGAGTCGACACGTGGAGGAGCGAGCTCAACACTTTTCTGCTGAGCTCGCGATTCGATTCCAGTACGACAATGACTTTGGCTGACGGACTTCTGGCATTGCATGGAACCCGTAATGCTCGTCCGTCGGAAATTCCTCTTCGAGTTTGCCCCAACTGTGGCCGCAAAGCACCAGAAGGAGCATCACTCACTGTCAGTGTGAGCGGCGGAAATTGCCCGTCATGTGGTGGTGTCCTTTATCTGAGCGATGCTCTTCGAACGCACGATGAGTATAACGTTGAAGGATCTAATTTCACGCCCTTGGGACGTGTAATGAGCGCAGCCGAGCGGCTGATGACTCTGTGTTACCTTAATTTTTTCGCTGACTCGGCTCCTGAGGTGCTTCGGCATACGCTTTTCGTTACCGACGGCCCTCTAGCCTTGCATGGTCCGCTGGGCCCGCTCAGGCGCCGCTTTGTGGAGCATTTGGGAGATCTCGCTGGCTGGTGCGCCGATCGGGAAATAGTCGCGCCGCTTATGGTGGGTATCGAGAAAAGCGGGGCGTTCGTCGAACATGCAGAACAGATCAGTGACTGGATTCCTATCGGGCACGTGATGCGCCTAACGAACGGCTATATAAACCGAATCTCCGGACGGTCGGAGAGTAACCGGTACGGAGAGGATGAGTTCTACGGGCGAAGGTTCATTTACCGCACGCAGGCTGGCGACCCTCTCGTGATTACGGTGCCGGCAGCACCGGGCCTGAGCCCCTACGACGGCAGCAGCGACGTCGAGGGTTGGTCTGCCTTTCCAACGCTCCGTCTGATCTGCGAAGTCTTGGATTCATTGCGTACCCGTATGTACCAACATGCAGTGATTCCCGTGGCGTTGGCGCACTCCGCGGCGGCACTCCCGCTCGGAGTTGGCCGTTCCGTCCTCACTATGATGGCTCAGCAGAACATTACGGGGCTCAAGCTTGACATCCAGGCAGTGCAGCCACCGACCTACTTCAAGAGGTAGGCGGCGTGTCAAGTGAAGGCTCTGTCAGGCAGAATACGAGCATGTCTACCCTGACGGAGCCGATCGCGGCCACTGCAACCGATGAGCTGGCCCGAACTGCTGCGCTCCTGGGGACTGGCGACACGATCAACGCTCATGAAAAGGCGATCGCACCAGGTTTGGCCACTGTGGCCCATGACCTGGCTCGTGGGCGCTACCAATCCCCTCTACGCTACCCAGGGGCCAAGTCGGCACTTGCTCCTGTGATCTCGCGGGTGATCACAGGAGCGAAGCAGTCGCGCGAGGTCCCCGATGTCAATCTGCTCGTGGAGCCCTTCGCTGGTGGAGCTTCTGCGTCACTGAGGATGATCGGTGATGGCAGTGTCGACCGAATTTTGCTCGCAGACGCTGATCCGCTAGTCACAGCCTTCTGGCAGGTCGCTGCGGAGGATACAGAGCGACTTGTCGACCGTATGCACGACGAGTGGAACTGTTTCGTGCGCCGCGGGGGGAGTGTAGCTGTCGAGCGCTGGGACCACTGGAGACGCTGGAGTCCGCCGGCCCATGTAGCGCCGCGTGATCGTCGCCTATCCGCTGCAATGCAGTGCCTCTTCCTTAATCGAACTACTTTCTCGGGAATCTTGCACGGAAAAGCTGGCCCTATTGGGGGTCGTGCGCAGGCAAGTGATTATCCCATAGGGTGCCGGTGGAATCCTGAAGCCCTTGCGGAACGCATTAGGTACGTCGGTCATCTGTACGACGTCGGACGCCTTGTCGATGTCTGGAGGAAAGACTGGAGGCGCACACTTGAAGACGTGCCAGAGCGGTATCCGCAACTCCTTCCATCGCGGGTGATTGCCTACCTCGATCCACCGTATATTGATAAGTCGTCCATGCTGTATCGGACTTCCTTCGATCCCCGGGGCGGATACGGCGGTCAAGCGGACGAGGGTTCAGGAAAGAGCACAGAATTCCTGCATCTTAGTCTGGCTCACTACCTGAGGACTAAGGCGCAGTTTAGATGGCTTTTGAGCTATGATAACCACCCATCACTTACTGAGAGTCCTTGGTTGTATTCGCGCGACCGAATGAATCCGTCGGAATCCGACCGCGAGCACCTCGGGGTGCGCAGCTGGCGAATTACTAAGCGACTGGTGGGCACGCGTTATTCGGCTGCTGGCAAGGTAGGAAAGCGTGCGGCTGACGAGCTCCTCATTACGACCCTGCCGCCGTCTACGGTGCCAGTGGACGATCAGCTTCGTATGCTCCAGTAGCGCGCGATCTACACCAATAGAGCTGCCTCGCACTGCCCAGGGTGTCACATATTTCGACGGTTCGATTTGGCGCACTCCTGAAAGTGCGGGCGTCCACTCTGCGGGTGTCGAGTAGACGACAAACGCCCGCACTCCCTGCCGACGATTCGGCCTATTGAGGGGAGTGCGGGCGTTTTCGTGCGAATGCGTGGCAGACGAACAGTGGCCATCGTGATTTTCCGCCGGCGTGACGTGGCGGATTTGCCTGACTCAGTTTCTCTTCTTTTCAAGCAAGTCGTCGACCTTCAATAGGAGCGGAGAGTATGCCCGGCTCAATTTCCGCACGTCCACAGTCAACGGGTGGCTCTGCCATGAGTGGACGAAAGAGTGCAGAGTCTTGAGGACGAGAGCTCCGTCGTCCTCCTGTGAGAGCCTCCACGCGTCAGCCAGGTTAGGATCGATTTTCCCGGGATCTACCTGATTCAAGACGGCGGCAATTCTGCCCTTCAGTGTGTCCTGGTTCCGCTTCCAGCCAAGCTGGGAAGCGACGTCTGTTGCTACGATGTCAACGACAGCGCGAACCATGATCGCAGCGATGTTTGGTGTATCGTCGATGCTGATTTTCTTTGCTTCTTCGAGTACCTCGGACGTGCGCAGACTCGCATGTTTGAGAGTTACACTTTGGAAGAGTCTTTTTTCGAAGTCAAGCCGCTTGCGCCGCGGCTTCTTCTCCTCTGTTACGGCTTTCCCTTCCGGACCATTTCCTTGGGATGGGGCATCACCGTTGGAGAATTTGGAGTACTTTTCGGGCTCATCGAGCCGGTCGGACAATTTCGGCAGGAGCTCTTCGATATGTTCGAGATATTTTTCCCGTAGCCGCTTGGTTTTGATCTGGTCGACGGAAACGGGGCCCGCGAAGTCCGCGAAAAGCCGGATAAGGATCTGGTAGATCTTCTCTTTCGGGAAGTTGCTGAGCACGACGTCGCCGTCGAAAGAGATGCCGAGCCGACTCCGTACGGTCGGATCGGCGATCATCCGGCCAAGGTTTGTGATTCTTCCTTCCCGTACCGCCTGAATATTTTGCTGAAGCTCCAGGTTATCTGAAAACCAGTCGCCCACGGCATCGGTGAAAAGCCGCGCCTTCTCTGTCGGTGTTGACCTTCCGCCGAACCGGCTTGCTTCACTGGTGCTCCATCGGACAACGCCAATCCCGCCGTTCTCTCCGGTGTGCCGAATTTTGATCCAGTGTTCAGCCTGGAGTCTGCTCTCGGCAACAACACAGACAACTCTCCGTGGAGCTTCGCCCCTCTTGGCGATCGCGGCGATCTGTCTCTGCAGCTTTTCGGTAGGAGCGAGCTTGGGATTGTGTAGCAATTTGAGGGCTGCGACCCTCCGGTTCCCTTCGAGTACGACATTGCGATCGTCGTCGACCATCACGACTACCAGCTCTGTGGGATTTACCCCGTGCTGGATAATGTCCCTGGCAAGCCGGAGGAGTTTATCGGGCCCTTTTTCGAGGAGAGTGGCGATTGATTCTGTGTCGCTGGCCGTTTGTTTTGCGTGCCGAGGGTTGTTGTCGTCGAGCGTCAACGATGCGATGTGCATGCTTGCTTGTTTCATGCCGCTCATGGTCCTAGGCCGCCCCCTCGTGCCGCACCACATTTTTTCGAAGAGCCGATCATACGTCGTATGTCGGGTTCGGTACTAGATGGACGCATACCGGCCACTGGCTGAAAAGTCAGGTCGGCGTAGCGGCTTTGGGCTGGAGCTGCTTTGGGGCGAGTGATCATGGCCCGTTAAGCTGATGGCGAGTCAGGCAGTCTGTGGACCTGCCCGTTAAAGCACGACGTTGGGCCATGATCTTAGAGGCTCGCCCCAAAGTGGCTGCCTAAGCCGTGGAGCCGACCGCCCCAGCCATAGAGGGTGTTTCCTGACCTCGCCCGCATGCACGCAGCGCGCCGCCGGGCGTGGCCAGCCGGGGCGCAGACAGGAGGCAGGCCGCGCCGCAAAGGCGGCGCGCGCCCGCGCCGTGCGCGGGCCTTGATGAAGTAGGGAAAGTTCTATCGCGCTGGTGTCAGGTGCTGGCCGTTATGGCTCCGCACGTGAGGGCCGGCCCAATCGAGGGCTCTCAGGGGTCGGATCGAGTAAACCTCGGCCATGTACTGCGTGACCTCGTCGCGCGTCAGCCAATCAACTGCCCTGCAATCGCTCGATGTTTGCTCCATGCCGCCCGCGGGCTTGCCGCGGAAGATCAGGGCGACGGCTCCTCGGGTCGTGTTCTTGTACACCCAGTCGACTCGTCCACCTCGACGTGAACGCCTGTATCTTCCCGGACCTCACGGCGTACGCCCGCCTCGGGGTCTCTTTGGGCTCGGGCTCCGCATGTGTTCGAGTCACCCACGGGCAAGCGCGTGTACGACCCTCGGCACACCCGCCTGACCAAGTGGCTCAACGACGGGATCCCACCCGCTCAGGTGGCGGACTGGGCGGGCAACAGCGTCCCCGTGCTGCTCGCGATCTACGCCCGATGCGTCGACGGCCAGCTGCCGGACCTGAAGAGGCGGCTCGAAGCGGCTGGGGATCTCGAAGACCTGCCCGAGTCCGACTGACCTACCGACTGCCCCCGCCGCCGGAAACTTCGACACGTATTCGACACAGCGACCCGCAAGAACCCGGTATCAGCCGGACAGCCCCCCCCGGACCCACCCCATGATCGGCGGGGGAGTGGCCGGGGCTTCTGCGTGCGTACATAGATAGCGCCTGACCAGCAGAAAGGCCCCACCGAAGTAGGGCCTCAGAGAGGCGCCCCCGGCAGGACTCGAACCTGCGGCCAAGCGCTTAGAAGGCGCCTGCTCTATCCACTGAGCTACGGGGGCCGGTGTGTGGCCAGTGGCTTGGTCGGATGGATGTGGGGGTGATCCATGACCTTGCCGGGGACAAGGATAGGGCTCCCGAGTCCCAGTCCTTGCTGCTTCGCCTCCGTGACTCGATGTGGAGGTTCAGTGAAGCGATCCTGATAATCGCAGGTAGGTGCGAATCCTGCATCGCTTTTGGCGACTCCAGCCACGGGTGTTGTGCACTCGTTATGCCTGCGCCCCCTGTCTACCCTTCCGTCCCGCTGTGTGCTTCCTGTGGCGTATGGCGCGCCTTATGTGGTGCTGTCGGAGGTTCCCGCTGGGCCTCCTGGTGTGTTCTGGCGTGTTATCGGCGCGCAGGTGCACTCATATGCTTCAGAAAGCAGCCAAAATTGGGCATTCTTCGCATGTGGTGACCTTGGACGTACGGCCTCAGCTGCTCGACGCACTTACCGCGCTGCGCGACCGTGTCGCCGCCGCGCGCTTCCCGCTTCCCCTCGCGGGGGCGCCACGCGCGCGTGCCAACAGGAACGAGTTGCTCGCACAGCTCGACGACTACTTGGTGCCCCGGCTGCGCGCTCCCGAAGCGCCGCTGCTCGCCGTGATCGGCGGGTCGACCGGTGCCGGCAAGTCCACTTTGGTGAATTCACTCGTAGGGCGTGTGGTGAGCGAGGCCGGTGTGCTGCGGCCGACGACCCGGACGCCCGTGCTCGTCTGTCACCCGGACGACCACCACTGGTTCTCCGGGATGCGGGTACTGCCCGACCTCACGCGCGTGTGGGTGCCCCGCCAGGCCGACGACGAGGCCGCGGACGCCGACGACGACGCGCTCGACCCCGTACTGGAGGACGGGGAGCAGGTGCTCAGGGTCGAGACGGCGGGCAGCCTGCCGCAGGGGCTCGCCCTGCTCGACGCGCCCGACGTCGACTCCCTCGTCGACGAGAACCGGCTGCTCGCGGCCCGGCTCGTCAGCGCCGCCGACGTCTGGATCATGGTCACCACCGCCTCCCGGTACGCCGACGCCGTGCCGTGGCACCTGCTGCGCACCGCGAAGGAGTACGACGCCAGCCTGGTGACCGTGCTCGACCGCGTACCGCACCAGGTGGTCGCCGAGGTGTCGCGGCAGTACGGGGCCCTGCTCGCCAAGGCCGGGCTCGGCGACGTGCCGCGCTTCACCGTTCCCGAACTGCCCGAGTCCACCGGGAACGGCGGACTGCTCCCCGCCACCGCCGTGGCACCCCTGCGGGCCTGGCTCACCCACCGGGCCCAGGACCCCGACGCCCGGGCCATCGCCGTGACCCGTACGGCACGCGGCGTGCTCGACTCGCTCCGGGCCCGTATGCCGGAGCTGGCCGCCGCCGTCGCCGCCCAGCACTCGGCCGCCGTACGGCTCACCACCGCCGTCGAGGACGCGTACGAGAACGAGCACGCGCGCGTACGGAGGCGTTTGCAGGGAGGCGGCGTGCTCGCGGGCGACGCTCTCAAGCGGTGGCGGAGCTATCCGCTGGACTGCTCGGCCGGTGAACTCCTCGACGCGCTCGTGGAGAGTCTCAGCGCTCTTCTTTTGTGCGCCGTCAGCGCCGCCGACCAGTCCGTCGACGAAGCGTGGCGACGCGAACCGGGCGGCGCCGCTCCCGAACTCGCCGGCCGGGACCCCGAGCTGGAAGGTGCCGAGCACCGCATCGGGATGGCCGTACGACGGTGGCGGCGGGTCCTCGAGGAGTACGCGGAGGAGGAGGTGCGGGCCGTCGGCGACCTGCAAGGCGTCGCACCGCCCGAGCCCGAGGTCGTCGCCGCGCTCGTCGCCACCGCGCTGCTCGGCGGCAGGCGGGCCAGGGCCGCGGGCGAGCACCTCGCCGAGCGCATCGGCGCGCAGGGCGCCCTGAAGCTGCGCGACCGCGGTGGGCGGCTGCTCGGCGAGTACCTGGACACCGTGCTCGGCGCGGAGCGCGAACGCAGGCTCACGCCGCTCGACGGGCTCGGCGTCACCCCGGAATCCCAGGCCGAACTGATCGCGGCCCTTTCGCTGCTGCAGAAGGAGAGGTGAGGGCGGTGACCGCCGTCACGGATCACGAAACCGAGTACTCCGAACAGCCTCACAGCGGAGAACCTCTCAAGCCCTCCTCGGCCTCCGAGCCGCCCGCGACTTCCGGCCAGGCAGCCGACCCGGCCCCCAAGACCGGCGCCTGGGACGACGGGCTGATCGCGCGGCGCGCCGCCGGACAGGCGGGCGACCTCCTGGAGACGGCGCCGCCGGCCGGCCCGGGAACGCACGACGACGGGCAGTTGAAGGAGCGTCTCGACGCGCTGCGCGAACTCGTCGGCCTGTCCAGGACCCGCCTCGACGGGCCGACCCTCGCCGAGGCGGGCCGGGTGCTCGACGAGGCCGCCGCGCGGCGCAGGCTCTCCGCGCGGCACACCGTCGTAGCGGTGGCCGGGGCCACGGGCAGCGGGAAGTCGACCCTGTTCAACGCCCTCGCGGGGGTGCCGCTGTCCGAGACCGGGCTGCGCCGGCCGACCACCTCGGCGCCGATCGCCTGCAGTTGGACCGACGGCGCGGCGGGGCTGCTCGACCGGCTCGGCATCCCCGGCCGCTCGCGGCGCAGGCCGCTCCAGGGACAGCACGGCGACACGGCCCTCGACGGGCTCGTGCTCATCGACCTGCCCGACCACGACTCGGCCGCGCCCGCGCACCGCGAACAGGTCGACCGGGTACTCGCCCTCGTGGACGCCGTGATCTGGGTCGTCGACCCCGAGAAGTACGCCGACGCGATGCTGCACGAGCGCTATCTGCGGCCCATGGCCGGGCACGCCGAGGTGATGTTCGTCGTCCTCAACCAGGTCGACCGGCTGCCGGGCGACGCCGCCGAACAGGTCCTGGACGACCTGCGGCGCCTCCTCGACGAGGACGGCATCGCGCTCGGCGAGCACGGCGAACCGGGCGCCACCGTGCTGCCGCTGTCCGCGCTGACCGGGGACGGTGTCGGAGACCTGCGCGAGGCCCTGGACCAGTTCGTCGGCGAGCGGCGCGCCGCCGCACGGCGGATCGGCGCCGACGTGGACGCCGCGGCGCAGCGGCTGCGCCCGGTGTACGCGGCCGGGCGGCAGACCGGGCTGAGCGAGGCCGCCCGCGAGGAGTTCGCCGACCGGCTCGCCGAGGCGGTCGGCGCGGCGGCCGCAGGACAGGCCGCCGAACGCGCCTGGGCGCGCGGCGCGAACAAGGCCTGCGGCACACCGTGGCTCAGGCTCTGGCGGTGGTACGAGGCCCAGCGCGCCGCCACCACGAGCGTCCCGGCGGCCGTGCCGCCCACCGACGAGGAGGCCACGGCGCGCCAGCGGGTCGAGCACGCGGTACGGGCCGTCGGCGACGCCGCGGCGACCGGACTGCCCACGGCCTGGGGCCAGGCCGTGCGGGAGGCCGCCACGCGCGGCGCCGAGGGGCTGCCCCAGGCGCTCGACGAACTGGCCGTCGCCGCGGGCGGGCCGGACGCGGGCGCCCGGCCGTCCGGAACGGTGCCCGGGGCCGGCACCCGGCCGCCGCGCCCGGGATGGTGGCCGGTCGCGGTCCTCGCGCAGGTGTCTATGACGGTCCTTCAGGTGCTGGGCGGACTGTGGCTGTTGGGCCAGATCATCGGGGTCGTGTCGCCCAACCTCGGCGTTCCCGTGCTGATGATGCTGACCGGCATCGTGGGCGGGCCGTGCGTGGAGTGGGCGTGCCGGTTCGCGGCGAAGGGACCGGCGCGACGGTACGGGCAGGACGCGGAGCGCCGGTTGCGGGACGCCGCGGCGGCCTGCGGGCGGGCGCGGGTCCTCGATCCCGTGGCCGCGGAGCTGCTGCGGTACCGCGAGGTGCGGGAGCAGTACGTACGGGTGACGGGGATTTCCACAACCGGCCGGTAGGACACAGGCGGCAGCGGGAGATCGGGGGCGGGGGCAGTCTGGGGATCGCGGTTCGGGAAGGCCCGGGCCGCCGCCCTTGTCAGCCGGTCGACACGGCTGGCCCGGGGCGTTCTTCAGACGATCAGGGGAGGGCGTACGCCATGAACGAGACGCTGCTGACGGTGGTGGGGAATGTCGCGACGACGCCGGTCTACCGGGAGTTGCCGACGGGACCGGTCTCCCGGTTCCGGCTCGCGGTGACGCCGCGCCACTTCGACCGGGTGCGCAACGAATGGGTGGACGGGCACACCAACTTCTTCACGGTGTGGGCCAATGGCCCGCTGGGTGCCAATGTGCAGGGCTCGATCACCATCGGCGAACCGGTCATCGTGCAGGGCCGGTTGAAGGTGCGCGACGAGGAGCGCGGCGGGCAGCACTGGACATCGGCCGACATCCAGGCGAGCGCGGTCGGCCACGACCTCTCGCGCGGCACGTCGGCGTTCCGGCGGGCGGTGCGGAAGGCGCCGGGCGCGGGAGCCGAGCATCCGGCGCAACAGGCATTGGACGAGCCGTCGTTCGAGATCGAGCCGCAGCCGGTGGGATGAGGCGTGCGAGCGACCGACGCCGGGGATATGGGGATAAGCCCACTTCGCACACGGTTTCGGGGATAACGATTCCGATTCGGATCGGCGGCCGGGCGAAACCTCCAAGAGTCGCCACAGTCGACTTCTTTAGGATGCGGGCGGAGTTCCTGGGCTCGAAGGCGCGTCCGAGAACTGCGGAGGCCCTGGAAGTTCCGAGGGACTCAAGAGCCGGCCGGGTCGCTCAAGGTTGCTCAGAGTCACTCGAGTCGGCATTGATTCTGGCGGCGGGACATCACCTCCCATGCTTCAACGCGTCCTGCCTGAAAGGGAATTACGTGTATTCAGTGTTCACGCGGGCCGCACGGCACGGGCGGTCCACCGTCCGGATCGCCGCGGCGGCCCTGGTGTCGGGGCTCGTGATGGCCGGAGCGATATCCGGAGCGGGTCCGGCCCGAGCGGTCGACGGCGCCCCGGAGCAGAGCGGGGCGAGCGCCGTCATCAGCGGCATGGACACGTACGGAACGGCCGTCGTGCACGAGGACGGCAAGGACGAGCAGGTCTCCGCCGGCCTGTTCCAGATGGCGGTCGACGGCGGCGGCATGCTCCAGACGTACTGCGTCGACATCCACAACCCGACCCAGACCGACGCCCGCTACCAGGAGACCCCCTGGAGCAGCACCTCACTGGGCGGAAACAAGGACGCGGGCAAGATCCGCTGGATTCTGCAGAACTCGTATCCGCAGGTCAACGATCTCGCCGCGCTGGCCCGCAAGGCCGGGACCAAGACCCTCACCGAGCAGGACGCCGCCGCCGGCACCCAGGTCGCCATCTGGCGCTACTCGGACCAGGCCGACGTCGACGCCGTCAGCCCCGCCGCCGAGAAGCTCGCCGGCTATCTGCAGCGCAGCGCGCTGAGTCTCGCCGAGCCGAGAGCGTCGCTGACACTGACGCCGCAGGCGGTCTCCGGGCACCAGGGCGAGCGGGTCGGTCCGGTCACGGTGCGCACCGACGCCGACGCCGTCGGCGTGACGCCGCCCGCCGGTGCCGCCGCGGAAGGTGTGCGGATCGTCGACAAGAAGGGCGAGCCGGTCACGTCCGCCGCCGACGGCAGCCGCCTGTACTTCGACATACCCGAGGACGCCGACGCGGGTTCGGCCGCGCTGACCGTGCAGGCCTCGACCACGGTGCCGGTCGGCCGCGCCTTCACCTCCGACACCCGCAGCCAGACCCAGATCCTGGCGGGCTCCAGCGAGTCCACGGTCTCCGCGACCGCCACGGCGACCTGGGCGCTACAGGGCGCCGTTCCTGCCCTCTCCGCGCAGAAGAACTGCGACAAGAGCGGCGTCGACATCACGGTGGCCAACAAGGGGGACGAGCCGTTCACCTTCGAGCTGATGGAGAAGCGGTACACGGTCCCGGCCGAGGTGACGCGGACGGTGACGATACCGCTGCAGGAGGACCAGGCCTACGACTTCACGATCAAGGGCCCGCACGGTTTCGAGAAGCGCCTGCGCGGCGTCCTCGACTGCCGGACGGCCTCCGCGGCCAACGCCGACGACGACGGGCTGCGCACCCAGACCACGACCCAGCCCAGCCCCGCCTCGGTGGGCGGCACCGGCACCCCCGGCACCGACCTGGCGGAGACCGGCGCGTCGAACGCGACCCCGGTGATCGCGGGCACCGCCATCGTGCTGGTCCTGGTCGGCGGCGCCGCGCTGGTCCTCGTACGCAAGAAGAAGACGCCGGCGGAGGGGTCGTCCGAGGACGAGTGAGCGCGGGGGAGAGGCAGCGGGAGCGGTGGGAGAGGGGGCTCCCGCCGTCGGTGCGGGGCCTTGCGGTTCGGGCAACAGACGGGTGGGCCGTGCGGGCAGGCGGGCTGATCGCGGGCCAGTCTGAGGCCGTGCGGTGTCGGCCGACCCTGACGTACAGCGACCGGCAGTGACAGCCCAGCTACCAGTGATCGGACAGAACCCGCAGTTCAGGGCCACGGACCGATACGGGTTTCCGCCCAGCACTGGCCATGCGGCAAGATGGGATGTATCTGCCCTCGCGCGGTGGAGCCGCGCACGCGGGCCCCTTACGCGACCACACTTCGACTGCCGGACGGTTTCTCTTGGCTGAGTTCATCTACACCATGCGCAAGGCGCGCAAGGCGCACGGCGACAAGGTGATCCTCGACGACGTCACCCTGAGCATGTACCCCGGGGCGAAGATCGGCGTCGTCGGACCGAACGGTGCCGGTAAGTCGACCGTCCTGAAGATCATGGCGGGGCTCGAGCAGCCGTCCAACGGCGACGCCTTCCTCTCGCCCGGTTACAGCGTCGGCATCCTCATGCAGGAGCCGATCCTCGACGAGTCGAAGACCGTCCTGGAGAACGTCCAGGACGGCGCCGCCGAGATCATGGGCAAGCTCAAGCGCTTCAACGAGGTCGCCGAGCTCATGGCCACCGACTACTCGGACGAGCTCATGGAGGAGATGGGCAAGCTCCAGGAGGACCTCGACCACGCCAACGCGTGGGACCTCGACGGTCAGCTGGAGCAGGCCATGGACGCCCTGGGCTGCCCGCCCGGCGACTGGCCCGTCACCAACCTCTCCGGTGGTGAGAAGCGCCGCGTCGCGCTCTGCAAGCTGCTCATCGAGGCGCCCGACCTGCTGCTCCTCGACGAGCCCACCAACCACCTCGACGCCGAGTCCGTGAACTGGCTGGAGCAGCACCTGGCCCAGTACAAGGGCACCGTCGTGGCCATTACCCACGACCGGTACTTCCTCGACAACGTCGCCGAGTGGATCCTCGAGCTCGACCGCGGTCGCGCGATCCCCTACGAGGGCAACTACTCGACCTACCTCGAGAAGAAGTCCGAGCGCCTCAAGGTCGAGGGCAAGAAGGACGAGAAGCGCCAGAAGCGGCTCAAGGAAGAGCTCGAGTGGGTGCGGTCCAACGCCAAGGGGCGGCAGACCAAGTCCAAGTCGCGTCTCGCGCGCTACGAGGAGATGGCGGCCGAGGCCGAGAAGATGCGGAAGCTGGACTTCGAGGAGATCCAGATCCCGCCGGGCCCGCGTCTGGGCAGCATCGTCGTCGAGGTCAGCAAGCTCAGCAAGGCCTTCGGCGAGAAGGTGCTGATCGACGACCTGTCGTTCACGCTGCCGCGTAACGGCATCGTCGGTGTCATCGGTCCGAACGGTGCCGGTAAGACGACGCTCTTCAAGATGATCCAGGGCCTGGAGACGCCGGACTCCGGCGAGATCAAGGTCGGCGAGACCGTCAAGATCAGTTACGTCGACCAGAACCGCTCGAACATCGACCCGAAGAAGACTCTTTGGGCCGTGGTCTCCGACGAGCTCGACTACATCAACGTCGGGCAGGTCGAGATGCCCTCCCGCGCGTACGTGTCCGCCTTCGGCTTCAAGGGCCCGGACCAGCAGAAGCCGGCCGGTGTGCTCTCCGGCGGTGAGCGCAACCGCCTCAACCTCGCGCTCACCCTCAAGCAGGGCGGCAACCTGCTGCTCCTCGACGAACCGACCAACGACCTCGACGTCGAGACCCTGAGCTCGCTCGAGAACGCGCTGCTCGAGTTCCCCGGCTGTGCCGTCGTCGTCTCCCACGACCGGTGGTTCCTGGACCGAGTGGCCACGCACATCCTCGCCTACGAGGGTGACTCCAAGTGGTTCTGGTTCGAGGGCAACTTCGAGTCGTACGAGAAGAACAAGATCGAGCGCCTCGGTGCCGACGCGGCCCGCCCGCACCGCGCCACCTACAAGAAGCTGACCCGCGGCTGATGGCTCGCCACGTATACGCCTGCCCCCTGCGCTGGGCGGAC
Organism: Streptomyces sp. NPDC046716; assembly: GCF_040645755.1. Taxonomy (NCBI): domain Bacteria; kingdom Bacillati; phylum Actinomycetota; class Actinomycetes; order Kitasatosporales; family Streptomycetaceae; genus Streptomyces; species Streptomyces sp. NPDC046716. The sequence continues at coordinate 179,748 of NZ_JBEYYU010000005.1, read as the reverse complement.
ATGGATGCGTACGGCCACGTCAACAATGTGGTCTTTCTTCGGTACCTCGAAGAAGCGCGCATCGACTTCCTGTTCCGGCCGGACAAGGATTTCCAGCAGGGGTCTGTCGTGGCGCGCCATGAGATCGACTACAAGCGGCAGTTGGTCCACCGGCACGCGCCGGTGGCCATCGAGCTGTGGGTGACCCAGATACGGGCCGCCTCGTTCACGCTCACCTACGAGGTCAAGGACGAGGACGTGGTGTACGTGCGCGCCTCGACGGTCATCGTGCCGTTCGACTTCGAGGCGCAGCGGCCTCGGCGGATCACCGCCGAGGAGAAGGAGTTCCTTCAGGAGTACCGGGACGACAGCGACCCGGGGGCGCTCGCCGCATGAGCAGCGTGCCCGTGCTGTCTTTCGCCGATGCCGGGGAGGCGGCGGACCTCGCCGCCTTCCTCGGCCGGCTGCTGCACTACGACAAGGCGGCCGCCGTCCGGCTGCAGGCGCAGTCCGGCGGGCAGGCGCTCGCGGTGTTCGGGCGGCCGCCGTCTTTCGAGGTGCTGGCCATCCGTACGGCCCGGCTGCTCAAGCCGTACGAGAACGGGATCGACGACACGCTCGACGTGACCGTGTCCGCCGGTGAACTGCTCGACTCCGTCGACGAGATCGGCGCGACGGCTGGGGTTCCGGCCGCCGTCACCGGGCCGCCCTGGGCCGGGGTGCTGCCCCCGCGGGGCGGCTGGCGGCGCGTGGAAGGATTCCCCGCCGCCGAAGAGCTGCGCGGGCTCGTGAAGACCGCCGTGGGCGAATTCCGCGGCCGGGTCGAGGAGTTGGCGTCCGAGGCGCGGACCCGGACCGCGCTCGACAACATCGGGCGGGACATCTGGTCCCGGGAGATCGTCGTGGGCGACGGCACCGCGGTGCCGGTGCGGGTCGCGCACGCGGCCGTCTCGCTCGGATTCCTGCGGGGCGCGTCGGTGGATCTGCTGGCCGCCGGAGCGTGGCTGCGGCTGCGTACCGCCTACGGATCCGTGGCCGTCCGGCGGGCCGCCGCATCGGGGCTCGGCGGTCTTGCCGTCACGCCTGCCTGAGCGTTCCGGACCGGTCCGACGGCTCAGCCCGCCCCTAGGGCATCCCGCGTGCTTCGGCCCGTCGCGGCGGGGCTCGGCGGTCTTGCCGTCACGCCTGCCTGAGCGTTCCGGACCGGATCGACGGCTCAGCCCGTTCTAGGGAACCCGTCGCGGCTCAGCCCGCCGTGTTCACCATCGATGCCGCCGCGTACGTCAGGTAGTTCCACAGCGTCCGCTCGTGCTCCTCGGACAGGCCGAGGTCGTCGACCGCGTCCCGCATGTGCTTCAGCCACGCGTCGTGCGCCGCCCGGTCCACCTGGAACGGGGCGTGCCGCATCCGCAGCCGCGGGTGGCCGCGGTTGTCGCTGTACGTGCGCGGGCCGCCCCAGTACTGCATCAGGAACAGGACGAGGCGCTCCTCGGCCGGGCCCAGGTCCTCCTCCGGGTACATGGGGCGGAGCAGCGGGTCCTGGGCGACGCCCTCGTAGAAGCGGTGCACGAGGCGGCGGAAGGTCTCCTCGCCGCCGACCTGCTCGTAGAAGGTCTGCTCCTGGAGTGTGTCGCGCGGGGTCTCAGTCACCCCTCCATCGTCTCAGACGCGGAGATCCAGGACTCGGGTCGTAGGACCTCGCCGTTTCCGGCCACGGGCCGCACAGTGGTCGTATGGGTACGGAGCGCGGCGGCGGAGCGGACGGTCTCGCGTTGCCCGCCGGGCGGGCGCGGGCCGGGCTCGTGCGCGAGATCGCCGCGACCGGGGTCTGGGACCGGGACGCGGGGTGGCGTGCCGCCTTCGAGCGGGTTCCCCGGCACCTCTTCGTGCCGTACTACTTCGTCGGGGCGCCCGGCGGCCACGAGCGGCTGTGGGGCGAGGACCCCGACCCCGCGCGGCGCGAGCGGTGGCTGCGGGGCGCGTACGCGGACCAGCCGCTCGCCACCCGGCTGCGGGACGGCGAACTCGTCTCCTCCAGCAGCCAGCCGTCCCTCATGGCGAAGATGCTGGTCGACCTCGAGGTGCGCGACGGGCACCGGGTGCTGGAGATCGGCGCCGGGACCGGATACAACGCGGCGCTGCTCGCGCACCGGCTCGGCGACGACGCCGTCACCACCGTCGATCTCGATCCGGAGATCACCGAGTCGGCCCGCGCGCATCTCGCCGCCGCGGGGTACCGGCCCGCCGTCGTCACCCGGGACGGGGCGCGCGGGTGTGCCGAACGGGCGCCGTTCGACCGGATCATGGCTACGTGCGCGTTGCGGGCGGTGCCGGTGGGGTGGCTGGGGCAGTGCCGGCGCGGGGCGCTGATCCTGGCGCCGGTGGCCACCGGGCTGCTGAAGCTGGAGGTGCGGGACGCGGAGTTCGCCCAGGGGCGGTTTCTGCCGACGCCGGCGTACTTCGTCGCGGTGCGGGGCGAAGGGAGCGAGCCCCGTGGGGGCGCCGTCAGCGGGGTGCCCCGGCGGGTGGCGCGGGACGATGTGTTCCGGTTCCTGCTGGACCTGAGCGGGGGGCGGGTCGAGGCTTCCGAACTGCTGGCGTGGTGGGAGGAGGCGGGGCGGCCCGGCCGTGAGCGGTTCGGGGTGACCGTCAGTGGGGGGCGGGAGTGGGTGTGGCTCGATGAGCCGGGGCGGACTTGTGGGTGGTGGGAGCCGGTCGGTGGGGGTTAGGGCCGGGGAGAGTCGCCCCCGCCGCCCCTTCCCGTCCCGAAACCGGGGGCTGCGCCCCCGGAGCCCCCGATCCCGCGCTTCGTCGTCGAGTGCGGGTCTGGCCGCTTCTCGCGCAGTTCCCCGCGCCCCTCGCGGGGCTTCTCAGCCCCGGTGGATCGTGATGGTCGTCCAGGCGCCCACGTGGACCTGGTCGCCGTCCTGGAGGGGGACCGGGACGAAGGGCTGGATGGGCTCCTCGCCGCCGTTGACCGTCGTGCCGTTCGTCGAGTTCTGGTCGACGACCGCCCAGCTGCCGTCCGGCTGCTGCACCAGCACCGCGTGCTGGTGCGAGACCCCGGGGTCCTCCGGCGGGACCGACAGGTCGATGTCGGGGGTGTCGCCCGTGGAGTGGCGGCGGCGGCCGATCGAGAGCTGGTTGCCGACCAGGGGGCGCTGCTGCTCCGGGGAGTACGCGGGCAGGTTCAGGCCCGACGCCTCGGGGCCGCTGCGCTGCATCATCGCCAGGAAGTAGTCGCGGTCCGGGCCGATCGTCGCCGACCACGTCACATGGCCCTGCGGCTGCTGCGGCTGCTGCGGCTGCTGAGGGGGCTGCTGCTGGAACGGCGGCGGGGGCTGCTGCTGGTAGCCCTGGTCCGGCGCTGTGGTGGGTGACGACGGCGGCGAGATCGTCCAGTCGTCACCGCTCGTGCCACCGGGGCCCCCGGGACCGCCGAACGACGGGTTGGGCGGCTGCTGGACCGGAGGCTGCTGGTACGCCCGCGGGGGACCCTGCGGGAACGGGGCCGGGCCCGAGGGCTCGCTCCCGAACGGGGCCGGCGGAATCGGTTCGGCCGGGCGGTTCATCTGCGAGGGGCGCGAACCCTGGTACTCGTACGGGTCCTGGCCGGGGCCGGGGCCGGGGCCCTGTCCCGGACCGGGGCCGGGGCCCTGCGGCGGCTGCTGGAAGCGCATCGCCGGGTTCCCGGGCCCACCGGGGCCGCCAGGGCCGCCGGACGTGGGCAGCGGCGGGTTCGGCGCCGCGGGGGTGTACGACGTCGCCGTGTTCGTGAGGAAGTTCCAGCGACACTCCTCGCAGAAGGGCGCACCGCCCTCACGCGGCGTACGGCACTGCGGGCACAGCTCCGGCGCCCGGGGGGCCTGCGGAACCTGCTGCTGCGGCGGGTAGCCGTAGCCGGGGGCCGGAGGTGGCGGCGGGGGCGGAGGTACGGCACCGGCCATGCGGTGACCGCAGACCTCGCACCAGTCGTCGGAACCCGACTGGTGTCCGTTCGGGCAGGTCGGCATGTCGGCGCTTCCCCCTCTCCTTCACGTGCAAGCCCGGGCTTGCCATGGGTGATCTCGGATGGCTACTTCTTGACGCGGACGGTCTTGGTGGAGCGGGTCTCGAGAGTCATCTCGTCGGCCTCCGCGACCTTCGGCTTCAATCGAACAGTACCTTCCGCGGCGTCCACCACGTCCACCACCTTCGAAAGCAGTTTCGCCGTATCGGCGTTTCCGGAGAGCGCCGCGAGCTGCACCGCACGGCCCAGCTTCGCCGTCGCCCCGTCCGCGTCGCCCGCCTTGCGCGCGTCCAGGCCCTGCTGGATCACCTGCGCCAGTTCCGCCTGGCCCGTGTAGTGGGCGACCTGCGGGTTGATCGACGTGGAAGCCGTCATGTCGTCCGTCCAGACCGCGCGGACCAGGCCCTGCGAGAGGCTCTGGGCCGAGCCGTCCGGCTGCGGGATCACCAGGGAGACGCGGGCGGCCAGCATCTCCTGGCCCAGCTCGGCGGTCGGGACCTGCACGCAGACGTGGTAGTCGCGGGACTCGTCGCCCCAGGAGCCGGTGGGGTAGTCGCCGGCCCGCGGGCCCGCCTCGGCGCGGCGCTCGGTCAACTCCTCGACGGTGGGCGCCACTTGCTTCACGAACTTGATCTCGGAGCCGAGCGGGGTCCACAGGCGCAGGCTCACGTCCGCGACCTCCTTGCCCATCGCCGTCTCCATCATCTGCGTGAAGTCGTCGGCCAGGTGCGCCGGGTCGGCGACGATGTCGGCGGTGCCGAGCAGCGCCGAGGCGATTCCTGTGACTTCCTTCACTTCCCAGTCGGTGCCCACGCCCCGCGCGTCACAGGTGAAGCGGCCGGACGTCGCGTCCAGGGTCGCCCGCAGGTCCTCCGGCGACTCGTGCTCGTTGCGCCCGTCGGTCAGCAGGATGCCGTGCCGCACCATCGACGCCGAGGAGTCCGCCGCGTACAGCAGGCGGTCGGCGAGCCGCAGCCAGGTGCCGATCGCCGTGCCGCCGCCCGCGGACAGCTTGCGCAGCGCCTGCTTGGCCTGGTCGCGGGTGGTGGCGTCGGCGACGGCGAGCCGCCCGTTGCCCGGGTAGATCTCCTTGGCGACGTGGGTGCCCGCGATCACCGCGAAGTGCACGCCGTCGCGCAGGGTGTCGATCGCGGCGGCCGACGCCTCGCGGGCCCCGCGCATCTTGGTCGGCGGGTAGTCCATCGAACCGGAGCAGTCGACCATCAGCGCGACCGCGGCGTCCACGGTGCCGCCGGGGCTGTACAGGTGCGGGGCGCCCACGGCGCCGCCCACCGTCCCGCCGCCCGTGGAGGTCACCGTGACGATCGCGTTGACCTCCCGGCCCCCCTCCGGCAGGTACTCGTTCTGGTACACCTCGACCGAGAACTGCGGCACGGTCGGCTTCGAGAAATTGGCCATGATGACAAGTCCCCCCTGGACAACATCACTTGAGCACTGAGCGACGCACGGGCCGGCCTCAGGCCGATCCTGCCCCCTGCCGAGCCCCCGGGAACGGCAGGACCGCCACTGTTACGTTGTCGTGGCCCCCGCCGTCGAGGGCGTGACCGGTCAGCACCTGTGCCGCGTGCAGCGGACGTGCCGCGGCGTCGGCGGGCACGGCCCGGGCCATCTCCTCGGCCGACTCCGCGTAGTTCCACAGGCCGTCGGAGCACACCACCACGACACCAGGCCGGTCCGGCTTGAAGGAAGCCGTGTGCGGCTCCAGTTCGTACGCGTCCGCGCCGAGCCAGCCGGTGATCGCGTGGGCCCGCTCGTCCGCGTACGCCTCCGCCTCGCTCATCAGGCCCGCCGCGACCATCTGCGCCGCCCACGAGTCGTCCTCGGTGAGCCGGGCCGCGGTCGCGGTGCGGTCGTCGGGCACCCAGTAGGCGCGCGAGTCGCCGACCCAGCCGACGACGAGCAGCTCACGGGTGACGATCGAGCCGACGAAGGTGCACGCCGGGGCGTTCTGGTGCGGCTGGTGCTCGCGGGCCGTCGCGGGCTCCTGCGCCAGCGCGTTGACCGCCTCGGCGGCGATCAGGATCGCCTCGTGCAGGGCCTGCTGCGGGTGGGTTCCGCGCGGCAGGGACTCGTGCAGCGACTCGTTGGCCGCGCGGGTCGCGGCGAGCGAGGCGTCGTCGGGGCGGGTCGCGGACGACACCCCGTCGCAGACCAGCGCGACCACGGCGGGGGAGCCGTCGGGCAGCGCGGCCGAGGAGATCACGAACGCGTCCTCGTTGCGGTGGTGGCGCAGGCCCCGGTCGCTGACCGCGGCGACCGCGCCCAACTCCTGCTCCATGTGATCGCGTTCGCGCGGCTGGGCGTGCCCGCAGTTCTCGCAGTAGCCGTCCGGGTCGACCTGCCCCGCGCGGCAGGCCACGCACACCTTGGTGCCGGCCGCCGGCGTGGCCGCCTCCAGCTGCTCGGGCGTCGCGGTCCGCGGATCGGGCGCGCCGCCGCCGGACTCGATGCCCTCCAGGTCGGTCGCCTGGTGCACCGGCGCGGGGGTGTCCGAACTGTCCGGCTCCTGGGCGGCCGGCCACTCGGCGGACCCCTCCGGAGCGGGCGTCATCGTCAGCGTCGGGCTGTCGTCCGGCGCCGACGCCCGGGGCGCCGACGAAAGGTCGTACCCGCAGGCCCCGCAGAAGCGGTCGCTCTCGTCGAGCGGCTCCTCACAAGCGGGACACACTGACATAGCTGTCGACTGGTGCGTCTGCGACATCAACTCACACCCACGTCCGAGGGCGGTAGCGGTTGGCCCGCTCCACCAGTTCGATCCTCTCCTCGCCCCTTGAAGCGAGCCTGGCCAGTGTCCGGTACGAGCGCTCCAGGCCGAGGCGCAGTCCGTGCTCGTCCAGATCGTTGCCGAGCACCACCGTGCCTGCGGGGCCTGCCGGCTGACCGGAACCCTGCCTACCGGAGAGTACCCAGTCGAGCGCGGTACCGAGGACCTCGGTCGACAACTGCTCGCGGCGCACCGCGTCGAGGCCGAACGCGTCGAGCGCCTCGACCTGCCCCGCGGCGGCGGTCAGGTCGCCCAGCAGCGGGTCGCCGTTGGCCGCGGCCGGGGCCTCCGCCATCCGTCCCCGCAGCCGGGCCCGGACCGCGGCGACCCGGGCCGCCGTGTAGTGGATGGAGGACTCCGGCACCGACTCCAGGGTGCGCACCGAGCCCGCCCGGTCACCGGCGGCGAGCTGCACCCGGGCCAGGCCGAACGCCGCGCTGACGTAGCTCGGGTCGGTGGCCCAGACGAGGCGGTAGTACTCCGCCGCGTTGTCCAACTGGCCCAGGACCTCCGCGCAGACGCCGAGCGCCAGCTTGGGCGCGGGCTCGCCGGGGAACGCGTCGTAGATCGCGTCGAAGGACAGCGCCGCGCCGGCGTGGTCGCCGACCGCGAGCGCGGCCACGCCCCGGTACCAGACCACCCGCCAGTCGTCGGAGTGGTCGGCCTCCAGGGCCGCGAGGCCCCGCCCCGCGGCGTCGAGTTCGCCCATCTCCAGGCGGGCCCGCAGCTCGCGCAGGCGCAGTTCGAGGGAGGCGACGGGGGCCGCGTGCAGGGCCGCGATCAGCTCGGCCGGAGCCGAGGTCATCAGGCCCGCGAGGAAGCCGGCGTTCGCATCGTTCGGGTCGACCCGGGGGACCGGCAGGGCCAGCGCGGTGCCGACCGCCTGGAGCGGTCTGACCAGCGCCGAGGGGGACGGCGGCAGCACGGGCGGGGCCGGTGCCGGGGACAGCGCGGCCTGCTTCCCCCGCCGCGCCCGTACGGGCACCTCGCGCACGCCGAGACGCGACACATCGGTGTCGAGCCGGCCGAACAGCTCGGTGTCCGTGACCTTCACCTCGGGCCCGAAGAGCGTGGACAGGGCCGGTCGCGGCCGGTCCGTCTGGAGCGCGACGACCTCGCGCAGCACGCCCGTCAGCTGCTCGGCCATCTCCTGCGCGGACGCGAAGCGGCGGGCCGGGTCCGGGTCCGTGGCGCGCACCAGGAGCCGGTAGAACGACTCGTAGCGGCGGAAGACCTCGATGTTGTCGGGGTCGGGCAGGGAGTCCGCGAAGACGTTCGTGTAGCCCTGGAAGTCGAAGGTGAGCAGCGCGAGGGTCCGGGCGACCGTGTACAGGTCGGAGGCGACGGACGGGCCGACCTCGGCGACCTCGGGCGCCTGGAAGCCGACCGTGCCGTAGATGGCCGACTCGGCGTCGTCCATCCGCCGGACCGCGCCCATGTCGATCAGCTTGAGCTGGTCCTCGGTCTGGATCGCGTTGTCGACCTTGAAGTCGCAGTACAGGAGGTTGCGGCTGTGCAGATGGCCGAGCGCCTCCAGCGCCTCGATGCCGTACGCGCACGCCTGCTCGACCGGCAGCGGATCGCGGCGGCCCTGCGGGGTGCGCCGCTCGTTGGCGATCTCCTTCAGCGACTTGCCGCCCACGTACTCCATGACGATGTAGCCGTCCATGGAGCCGGTGCGCTGGTCGAGGTGCTCGACGAAGTTGTAGATCCGGACGATGTTCGAGTGCTCGATCTCGGCGAGGAAGCGGCGCTCCGAGATGGCCGCCGCCATCGCGTCCTGGTCACCGGTGTCGAGCAGGCCCTTGAGGACCACCCAGCGGTCGGAGACGGCGCGGTCGACGGCGAGGTAGACCCAGCCGAGACCGCCGTGCGCCAGACAGCCGGCGACCTCGTACTGGCCGTGCACGACATCGCCGGTGGCCAGCTTCGGCACGAACGAGTACGGGTGTCCGCACTTGGTGCAGAAGCCCTCGGTGCGGCCCGGCCGCTCCCCGCGCGAGCGGCCCACGGGAGCCCCGCAGTCCGAGCGCGAGCAGAATCGCTTCCGCTCGGGGACCTCGGGGTTCTCCTGCACCATCGCGCGCGGATCGGGCCGCGGCACGTCGGGCACCCGGACGAGCCCCGCGCCGAGCCGCGCCCGGCCCGAACTGCTCGCGCTCGCGCCCGAACTGCGCACCGACACCGACCGGGAGGTCGACGTCCCGGACAGCGAACGCGACAGCCGCCCCGAGACCGACCGGCGCGACTGCGAGGACCGCGACGACGTGCGCGTCGAACGCGCCGACGAGCGGGAGCTGGACCGGGAGCTCTGCGAGCCGCGCGCACCGCCGCCCGCGATCCCGGTCGGCGGCGACGACACCATCCCGGTCGGCGACACGACCGGGGCGAGCCCGCAGGTGTCGCAGTACAGCTCGCCACCGCCCATGTCCGCGTAGGAGCCGCCGCAGCCGGGCCGCTGGCAGGCGCCGGGGCGCGGCGCCGCGGGTCCCGTGCCGGGCCCCGCGGCCGGGGCGGCCTGTGGCTTCAGGCCACAGGTGTCGCAGTACAGCTCCCCGCCCATGTTCTCGTAGTGGCCCGTGCAACCGGGCCGCGTGCATCTCTGAGCCCCCGCCACGACTAGGACTCCCCCCTCTGGTCCGTGGGCGCGGCCAGTACGTCCGCCGCCGCCCTCTGATACCGCAGCACCGCCGACTCCGCCGCCCGCAGATCGCAGGGGGCGCTCCACAGCATGCGGCGTGCCGCGTCGTACCGCTCGACGAGCAGCGGGTCCTCGGCGAAACCGAGCCGACCCACCTTCGCCTTGTACGCGTCGAGCCGGCCGCGCAGCTCCGCGCGGACGGCCAGCGGAGCGGTCACCGCGGTCAGCGACTCGCGGGCGCGCAGCAGTTCGTCCTCCGCCTTCGTCTCCAGGGACTCCAGGAGCGGGGAGAGCCGGTTCCACTGGCCGTGCCTGCGGTACTCGGCCGCCGTCGCCAACTGCTCCTGGAGCGCGGTCGGCGGGCCCGACACGGCCGGCACCTCCGAGGCGGCGATCTTCGCCAGCACCTCACCGCGCGCCGATCTCGCCTCGGCGAGGGTGCGGTCCGCGCGCGAGAGCACGTCCCGCAGCCGGCCCAGCCGTGCCTCCGCGTCCTGCCGCACCGTCAGCACGGCGTCGATCTCGCGCCGCACCTCCTCGATGGCCCGCGCCTCGCGGTCGTACGCGGTGGTGTCCGGGCGGCCGCCGCCGGGCGCCGAACTGCCCTGCGCCTTCTGCCAGTACGCCAGCGGGTCGGAGACCACTTCCTCGCGCAGCCGGGTCAGCACGGCGGTGATCCGCTCCAGGTCGTCTCCGGCCGGGTGCTCGCCGGGGCGGACGCCGACGGAGTGCGCGAGCTGCCGGGTGCGGCCCAGCTCGGCGGCGAGCAGGTCTATCCGGGCGGGCAGCGCCGACCACACCGCGTCGGCGGCCACCACCATGTCCAGCGACGACGCGTACAGGTCGTTCATCCGCTCCACGAGCGCGGCGAGCGTGAACTGCTCGGAGAGCTTCGCCGGACCGGTGATCGACGGGGACAGACCGGCCGTGCTCGCGCCCGGGGCGACGGTGACGCTCTCGCCGCGCAGCAGGTCGGTCAGCTCCACCAGGTCGTCCCGGCTGGGCCAGCGGCGCTGGGAGCGGATCTCGCGGGCGGTGCGCAGGGCGCCCGCGTACGCGTCGAAGTACGCCCAGAGCAGCGTGATCGCCTGCTCGGCCGACGACCAGCGCTCCCGGGTGGTCCCGGTCAGCTCGGCGCCTTCGAGCAGGCGACGGCCCGCGTGGTCCTGGAGCGCGAGCAGCGACGTCTCGATGGCCTCGTGCTCGGCACCGAGACGGGCCAGGGCACGGTCCGCCTCGTCCCGGTCCATCACCGGACCAGGGGGTCCCGCGACGCCCATCGATCACCTCTCGCTTTTCTCAACTGCGCTGCCTGTGCTCTTACTTGTACTTCGGCGCCGGCGGGCCCGACGACGGGCCGAGGTCGGCCTCCAGCCACTTGTCGTAGGACTTCTGCCAGCCGCTGTTCTTGCCGCCGCTGCGGTAGTCCTCCAGCACCTGGTTGACCCGGCGCACCAGGTCGTCGGCGCCCTTCTTCATGGCCACGCCGTAGTACTCCGTGGTGAACGGCTCGCCCTTGAGCTGCACCGTCGGGTCCTGCGCGGCCTGGCTCGCCGCGAGGGCGCCGTCCGTGACCACCGCGTCGACCTCGCCGAGCTGGAGGCGCACCAGGCAGTCCAGCTGGTTCGGCACGGTCGTGGTGATGTCGGTGCTGCGCGGGATCTCGTGCTTCTCGTCGCGGCCGTCGCCGAGCGCCGTCTCCGCCGTCGAGCCCTTCGCGGTGCAGACCCGCTTGCCGGCCAGCGACTTGTCGTAGCCGGTGATGTCCGAGGCGCGCGGGGCGAGCACCTGCTGGCCGGTCTGGAAGTACGCGGTGGAGAAGTCGACGTCGTCGAGGCGGTCGCAGCTGATGGTCATCGTGCGGACCACCATGTCGACCTGGCCGCTCTTGATCGCCGGGATGCGCTGGTTGGTGGGGATGGCGCGGAACCGGATCGCGCCGGGGTCGCCGAGGATCTCGCCCGCGATCTCGTGCGCGAGGTCGATGTCGAAGCCCTCCAGCTCGCTGGTCCTCTCCTCCGGCGAACCGTCCTTGTCCAGGCCCTTGTTGGGATCGCGGTAGCCCCAGCGGTAGCTGTTCTGGTCGACGCCGACCGACAGATAGCCGCGCGACTTGATGGCCTTCACGGCCTCGCCGTTCTGGTCGCCCTTCGGGTCGAGGCTGCGCTCCGGCTCCCGGCCCTTCACGGTCGGGCTGCAGTCCTTGGCCTTCGCCTGCACCCCGTCGGCCACGCCGCCCGAGCCGAGGCCCGTGCTGCCGTCGCCGCTCGCCGTGTGCGACAGGGGGAGCAGCACCGTGAACACCGCCACGAGGGCGCAGGCGACCGCGGCGGCCATCGCCGCCACGCCGCCCCAGCCGCGCAGACTCACCCTGTGCGCGTCTCGCTCGTCCATCTCCGCACCCCCTCTCACCGGTACTCCGAAAGCCTGCGCCCGATGCCCAGCACCGCGCCGGCCGCCGCGAGCACCGCAAGGACCGCCGCGCCGACCGAGAGGCCGGTCATCGCGTCGCGGCCGCCGGTGGCGTCGGACGTGAACTGCGCCTGCTCGTGCACCAGGGCCTGGTCGAGACTCTGGTCCACCAGATCGAAGCACTCGCCCGTCGGTTTGTCGTCCTTCGAGCCGATGATCTTGTCGAGGGCGCCCTGATAGTTACCGGAATCGTCCTGCTTGCGTGCTTCGGTGTGGCGGTTGCGCCACTCCAGCATGGCGCTGTTCGCCTTGGTCACCGGCGCCTCGCCGGACGCGTCCCCCTCGGCGAGGGCGTCCGCCGCCTTCAGTCTGGTCGCCAGTGTCGTCATCTGCTTCTGGAAGTCGACGTCGTACTTGTCCTTGACCTCGTCGCCCACGGTCACCGTCTCGGCGCCCCGGCTGACCAGCGTCAGGTTCTCGTTGCCCCGCGCCTTCAGGGACGCGATGCTCGCGTCGTGCAGCACGTTCAGCGAGCGGACGCCCTGGTCGTACGAGGCGTTGAGCCCGCTGCGCGCCACCGTGTGCCCGACCACCAGCCACAGCAGCACGACGGCCGACGCCGCCGTCGCCGCCAGCAGCCCGTGGTTGAACACCCGGTTCGTCAGACGGTAGTTGCGCCGCTGCGCCCACGCGAGACCGCCGAGCGCGACGACGCCGAGCGCGATCGCGATCCAGGGGTACGGGGTCGCCGCGTCGTAGTCGTCGCGCAGCCGCTGGTTCTCCTTGGTGTACAGGTCCTCGGCGGCCGGGAGCATCTCGGTCTGCATCTTCTCGTTCGCGTACCGCAGGTAGGCGCCGCCCAGCGGGTAGCCCTGCCGGTTGTTGGCGCGGGCGCGCTCGATGAGGCCCTTGTACTCGGGCAGCAGCCTGTTGAGCTTCGCGATCGTGGCGGCCGACGGGGTGCCCGGGTCGGTGCTGGCCGCGGCGGTGACCAGCTTGTCGGCCGCGGTGCGGATGTCCTTCTCGTACCGGGTACGTACCGCGGCCGTCTCCTGGCCGCCGGCCAGGAAGCCGCTGGACGCCGTGGTGTTGGCGTCGGCGAGGGAGCGGTAGATGTCGGCGGCGTCGGCGCTCAGCGGCTGGCTGGAGTGCAGCACGTCGTCGGCGGCGGCCGAGCGGTCCGTCATCTGCCAGGCCGTCGTCGCGCCGAACGCGATGACGAGCAGGGCGAGGACGGCGCCGATGATGCGCAGCCGGCCCGGCTCGGTGGTGGCCGCCGACTTCAGGCGGTCGATGCCCTCGGCCCAGGCCGTGCGGCGCGGCTCCGCCGGGGGCGGGGCGGTGGGTGCCGGTGGTGTGGTGCCGCGGGTCTGTTGCGGCGGGACCGTCGGCATCGTGGGCACGGCGCCGTGGCCCGGCGGCGCCGTGCTTCCGTTCGGCGGGTATGTCACTTCGACCCTCCCCCATGGTCGTGCGTCGGCGGTAAGTATCGCTGCCGCGACTGACATCCGCACAGGCATTGACTCGATCTTGTTTGCGAGCCCTGCATTTGAACACGTGTCGGGGGTGGGTTCGGTTCCCTGGGGGTGATCTGCGGGCCGGTGGCCTCTTCTCGCGCAGTTCCCCGCGCCCCTGAGGCATGCGCTGACGCGCAGCCTCACCTGGACGAGCGGAGCTCGTTTCAGGGGCGCGGGGAACTGCGCGATCAGCCACGGCGAGAGCCGCGGGTGCTATCCGGCGTAGTGGGATCTGACCTTCGCGTGGACCGGCGGGGGTGCCCCGAGGGTGTCCAGGCCCAGGAGCGCGGCGCCCAGGACCGGGCGTTCCGTGACGACCCGGGGCTCGGACTTCGGGGCGCGGGCGGCCAGCAGATCGCGGATGCGGGAGTCCAGCTGAGGATGGCGGGCAGCCAGGACGCTGCCGCCGAGCAGCACGGGGACCTGCGACTCCAGCAGGTCGAGGCGGCCCAGCGCCACCGTCGACATCGCCACGACCTCGTCGGCCATCCGGTCCACAAGGCCCCGGGCCACCGGATCACCCGCCGCCGCCGTGGCGAACAGCACCGGCGCGCACTCGTGCCGCCGCTGCGCCGGAATCCGCCCCAGGTGCAGCGCCTCGATCAGCGCGTACATGGAGTCCAGACCGAAGTGCCCGGGCAGGTCGTGCATCAGGGCCGTCGGTTCGCCGCGCCCGTCCTCGGCCCGCGCCGCGAACCACAGGGCCTCCTCCGCGAGGCCCCCGCCGCCGCCCCAGTCACCGGAGATCTTGCCGATGGCGGGGAAGCGGGCGGTACGGCCGTCGGGCAGCATGCCCACGCAGTTGACGCCGGCGCCGCAGACGACGGCGACCCCGCGCGGCTCGGCGTCCTCCAGGAGGCCGGCCCGCAGCACGGCGAAGGTGTCGTTGCGGACGTCGACACTGGAGGACCAGGCACGCGCACGGAGCGCGGCGGCCAGCTCCCTCTCCTCGATCGGGAGATCGGCGTTGGCCAGGCAGGCGGACACATGGTCCACCGAGTCGAGACCCGCCTCGGCGAGCGCCCGGCCGACCGCGTCCGCGAGCACGTCCACGGCGGCCTCGACACCCACGCGGGGCGGCTGGAACCCGCCGCCGCGGGCCGCGCCGACGACCGTGCCGTCGGCCGCGACCACCGCGACGTCGGTCTTGCTGTTCCCCGCGTCCACGGCAAGGAGGGTCATGCCCACGCGAGGTGCTCCCGGTTGTGCGCGATCAGCTGGTCGGTGAGCTGCTCGGCGTACTCGATCTGGCCCACCAGGGGGTGCGCGAGCAGCGCCTTGAAGACGCGGTCGCGCCCGCCGCGCAGGGCGGCCTCCAGGGCCAGGTCCTCGTACGCCGTGACGTTGGCGACGAGGCCCGCATACAGCGGGTCGAGCCGCGGGACGGGCAGCGGGCGCGCGCCCTTGCCGTCGACGGCCGCCTGCACCTCGATGACGGCGTCGTCGGGCAGGAAGGGCAGCGTGCCGTTGTTGTAGGTGTTCACCACCTGGTACGGGGATCCGCCCCCGCCCAGCAGCGACGCCGCCAGGTCCACGGCCGCCTCGCTGTAGAACGCGCCGCCGCGCTTGGCGAGCAGCTCCGGCTTCTCGTCGAGCGTCGGGTCGCCGTACATCTTCAGCAGCTCGCGCTCCATCTCGGCCACCTGCGCGGCCCGGGACGGCTTGGTGCGCAGCTCCCGTACGACGGCGTCGTGCTGGTAGTAGTAGCGCAGGTAGTACGAGGGGACGACGCCCAGGCGGTCGACGATCGCGCGCGGCATGTGCAGGTCGTCGGCGACGGCGTCACCGTGCTCGGCGAGGAGCCGCGGCAGCACGTTCTCACCCTCCGGGCCGCCCAGGCGCACGCCCAGCTCCCAGGTGAGGTGGTTGAGGCCGACGTGGTCCAGGTGGACCTGCGAGGGCTGCACGTCGAGGAGCTTGGCGAACTTGCGCTGGAAGCCGATCGCCACGTTGCACAGGCCGACCGCCTTGTGCCCGGCCTGGAGCAGGGCCCGGGTCACGATGCCCACCGGGTTGGTGAAGTCGATGATCCAGGCGTCGGGGTTGGCCCGGCGCACGCGCTCGGCGATGTCGAGCACGACGGGGACCGTGCGCAGCGCCTTGGCCAGGCCGCCGGCGCCGGTCGTCTCCTGGCCGACGCAGCCGCACTCCAGCGGCCACGTCTCGTCCTGGTTGCGCGCGGCCTGCCCGCCGATGCGGAGCTGGAGCAGCACGGCGTCGGCGTCGGCGACACCGGCGTCCACGTCCGACGTGGTGCGGATGACGCCGGGGTGGCCCTGCTTGGCGAAGATGCGGCGCGCGAGGCCGCCGACCAGCTCCAGGCGGTCCGCGGCCGGGTCGACCAGGACCAGCTCCTCGATGGGCAGGGTGTCCCTCAACCGCGCGAAGCCGTCGATGAGTTCGGGTGTGTAGGTCGATCCTCCGCCGACCACTGCGAGCTTCATAACCGAATAACCGTCCTTAGCCCTTTACTCCGGTGAGGGTGACGCCCTCCACGAAGGCCTTCTGTGCGAAGAAGAAGACGATGCAGACCGGCGCCATCACGAGAAGCGTCGCGGCCATCGTCAGGTTCCAGTTGACGCTGTGCGCGGACTTGAAGGATTCGAGTCCGTAACTCAGCGTCCAGGAAGCCGGGTTCTGGGCCGCGTAGATCTGCGGCCCGAAGTAGTCGTTCCAGCAGTAGAAGAACTGGAACAGGGCGATCGCGGCGATGCCCGGCTTGGCCATCGGCACCACGATCTTCAGCAGGGTCCGCAGCTCACCGCAGCCGTCGACCTTCGCCGACTCGATGTACTCCTTCGGGATCGTCAGCAGGAACTGACGGAGCAGGAAGATCGAGTACGCGTCGCCGAACGCCATCGGGATGATCAGCGGCCACAGCGTGCCGGAGAGGTGGAACTGCTGGGCCCACACCAGGTACATCGGGATCACGATGACCTGCGGCGGCAGCATCATCGTCGAGATGACGAGGATCATCGCGGTGCGGCGGCCGCGGAAGCGGAACTTGGCGAGCGCGTAGGCCACGGGGACGGCCGAGCAGACCGTGAAGAGGGTGCCCACGACCGCGTAGAAGATCGAGTTGCGCCACCAGTCGAGGAACCCGTCGGTCTCGAAGACGGTTTTGTAGTTCTCCCAGTGCCACGAGTCCGGCCACAGGTCGCCGCTCATCGCCTGGTCGTCGGCCATCACCGAGGTGAGGAAGACGAACACGAACGGGAGGATGAACAGCAGCGCCACGGCGATCGCGATGCTGTGCACGGCGATCCAGTTGAGGATCTCCTTGCGGCGCGGCCGGGTCGGCTCCGTGTCTCTGGCGGCGGGGGCGCCGGCGCTCGCGGCCGGACGCAGGGTGGTGGTCATGGGATCAGTCCTCCGCCGAGAGCAGGCCCGAGCGCTTGCGCATGAGCAGCATGGTCACGGCCATCGCGATGACGAACAGGACGAGCGAGAGCACGCACGCCGCGCCCGTGTTGAAGTTCTGGAAGCCCATCGAGTAGACGAGCTGGGGGACCGTGAGGGTCGAGTGGTCCGGGTAGCCGGGCTGGATGACCGAACCGGGGCCGATGGAGACACCGGAGGCGATCTTTCCGGCGACCAGGGCCTGCGTGTAGTACTGCATGGTCTGTACGACGCCCGTCACGACCGCGAACATCACGATCGGCGTGATCGACGGCCAGGTCACGTACCGGAACTTGGCGAACGGCCCGGCGCCGTCGAGCTCCGCCGCCTCGTACTGCTCCTTCGGTACGTCGAGCAGCGCGGCCATGAAGATGACCATGAGGTCGCCGATGCCCCACAGGGAGAGCAGGACGAGGGACGGCTTGGCCCAGGTGGGGTCGTTGAACCAGTTCGGGCCGTCGATGCCGATCTTCGCGAGGACCTCGTTGACCGGCCCGGTCGCCGGGTTCAGGAGGAAGACGAAGGCGACCGTGGCGGCCACCGGGGGCGCCAGGTACGGCAGGTAGAAGGCGGTCCGGAAGAAGCCGACACCGCTCTTGATCTTCGTGACGAGCAGCCCGAGCGAGAGCCCGAAGACCACCCGCAGCGCCACCATGATCACGACCAGCCACAGCGTGTTCCACAGGGCCGGGCCGAACAGCGGCATGTCCTGGAACACGTACTTCCAGTTCCTCAGCCCCACGAACGTGGGCGCCTTGATCTGGTTGTAGTGCATGAACGAGAAGTAGACGGTGGCGAGCAGCGGGTAGGCGAAGAAGACGCTGAACCCGATCAGCCAGGGGGACAGGAAGCCCAGGGTGCGCAGTCTGCGCCGCGCGGGCCGGGAGAGTGTGAGTGCCATGGTGGGTGCTCCGCCCCTCAGTTCTGCGACTGCAGCGTGTCGGCGTCGATGAGCTTGTCGAGGCGTTTCAGGCCCGCCTTGAGGTCCGGGACCCGCCCGGCCTCCTCCGTGTACGAGAAGTCCTGGAGCTGCACGACGTACATGCCGCCGTTGGTCGACGGGGGCATCACCTGGCTGTACTTGTTCTTGGCGATGTCCAGGAACGTGCGGAACGTCGGGTCGGCGTCCAGCTTCGGCGACGTGAGGGCCGCCTTCGTCGAGGGCACGTTGTGGATCGCGTTCGCGAACTTCACGACCTGGTCGGTGTCCGCGGTCAGGAACTTCAGCAGCTCCCAGGCGGCGTTCTGGTGCTTGCTGCTGTGCGCGATGCCGGCGACGGTGCCGGTGAGGTAGCCGCGCCCGTACTTCTCCACCTGGTCGTCGGGGACCGGCAGCGGGGCCACGCCCCAGTCGAACTTCGCCTTGTCGTCGTCGAGCATCAGACCGCGCCACTCGCCGTCGAGGTGCATGGCGACCTTGCCGGTCAGGAAGGCGTTCTGGTTCGACATCTCGTCGCCGAAGGAGGTGCGGAACCGCTCCAGGGCGCCGTAGCCGCCCTGCGCGTCCATCAGCTGCTTCGCCGTCTTGAAGAACTCGTACGACGCCGGTTCCTTCGCGAGCCGGGACTTGCCGTCCTGGTCGAAGTAGGTCGGCCCCCACTGGGCGAACAGCCGGTCGGGGCTGTTCTGGTAGAAGCGGAAGTTCGGCATGAAGCCGACGCGCTTGACCGTGTTGCCGCTCTTCTGCGTCAGCTTCTTCGAGTCGGCGATGAACTCGGACATCGTCTTCGGCGGGTGGGTGATGCCCGCCTTCTCGAAGGCGTCCTTGTTGTAGTACATGCCGAAGGCGTCGGCGAGCAGCGGCAGCGCGCACTGGTTGCCGTCGTAACTGGTGTAGTCCAGAAGGGCCTTCGGGAAGGTCTTGTCCTTGTCGAGCCCGGTCTTCTTCATGAACGGGTCGAGGTCGGCCCACATGCCGGAGTCGCAGTACTGCCCGACGTTGTTCGTCGTGAACGACGAGACGACGTCCGGGGCCTCGTCGCCGCCGGCCCGCAGGGCCTGGTTGACGGTGGCGTCGGAGACGTTGCCGGTGGACTGCACATGGATGTTCGGGTGGAGCTTCTCGAAGCGGGCGATCGAGTCGTTGATCGCCTTGACCTCACCGGACGCCGACCAGCCGTGCCAGAACTTGATGGTCACGGGCTTGGTCGGATCGTCGTCGGCGCTCCCGGTACTGGGATTGGCGCAGCCGGCGAGCAGCAGTCCGGCCGCGGCGAGCACCACGGGTGCGCGCAGGGGTATGCGCCATCGCGGCATGGCGAACGTCCTTTACGTGGGTGGGACGGGGGAGGGGGCGGTGCGGGGGTACGGGTCAGGCGCCGCTGGTGTCGAAGACGGTGTCGCGGGCCTGGGAGAGGGCGGTGCGCAGGGCACCGGTGAGGATGGGGTCGTCGGCCAGTTCGCTGATGCGCAACTGGGGCCGGGGCAGGGCGAGTCCGGTGAGTTCGCGCTCCACGCGCTCGCGCAGCGCGTCGCCGCCCGCCTGGGCGACGAGCCCGGACAGCACGACGAGTTCGGGGTCGACGACGGCGACGACGGCGGCGAGACCGGTGGCGAGCCGCCGGGCCACTTCGTCGAGCACCTCGACGTCCTTCAGCGCCTCGGCGAGGTCCTCGGCACCGGCCAGCTCGCGGACGGCGGGGGCCGCCACCAGGGACTGGAAGCCGCCGCCCGCGTCGTTGCGGGCGTGCACCCGGTCGCCGCCCCGGGCGAGCGGGGCGCCGGGCAGCGGCATGTAGCCGATCTCGCCCGCGCCGCCGGTCGCGCCGCGCAGCAGGACGCCGCCGAGCACGATCGCGGCGCCGACGCCCTCGCCGACGTAGGCGAGGACGAAGTCGTCGTGGTCCTGGGCCGCGCCCTCGTACTGCTCGGCGAGGGCCGCGAGGTTGACGTCGTTCTCGATGGAGACGGGGGTGCCGAGCACCTCGGCCAGCTCGGCGCGCAGGGTGCGCGAGTGCCAGCCGGGCAGGTGCGGGGCGTAGCGCAGCTGGCCGCTGTGCGGGTCGATGGCGCCCGGGGTGCCGATGACGGCGGCGGTCAGGTCGTCGTGGCCGAGCCCGGCCCGCTCCAGGGCGCCGTCGACCGCCTCGCTGACGAGCTGCGCGGTGCGGTGGCGCACGTCCTCCGCCACGGCGACCGCCTCGATCCGGAAGCGGCCGCGCTCGGCGCCGGTGATGTCGGCGACGACCGCGGTGATGCCGGTCGGGTCGGCGGACAGCGCGGCGACGTGCCCGGCGTCCGGGGCGATCTCGTAGAGCAGGGCGTTGGGCCCGGGGCGACCGGTCTGGCTGCCCGTGGTGCGCACCAGCCCGGCCGCTTCGAGCCGCCCGAGGATCTGCGAGGTCGTCGGCTTGGACAGGCCGGTGAGTTCGCCGATCCGGGTGCGGGTGAGGGGGCCGTGGGCGACGAGGAGATCGAGGGCGGAACGGTCGTTCATCGCGCGCAGCACGCTCGGGGTGCCGGGGGTAGCGGCCATCTCGTGCTGTCTCCTCGCGGTGTCGCCATCGACTGTTAGGAAAGTTTCCTATTGGGTGCGAGGAACGTAAGACGCAGGTGAAGGGGGCGTCAAGAGAGGACGGCCCCTGGTTGTCCAACTCGTTACTTCGACGCCGACCGCGCACGGTGCGCCCGGGGTTGAATGAGGATCATGGGGTGGGACTGGCGTACGGGAATGGATGTGCTGTCCGTCGTGCTGGGCGTGGCGGGCGTGGTGGTGGGCTGCTGGACAGTGGCCACCGGGCGACTGCCGACGCGTCGGCGGCGCGGAGCGGTGAAGCGTCCGCGGCTGTGGGGGATCTCGGTGCTGTGCTGGGGACTCTTCCTCGCCACGCAGGTCTACGGCCTGCGCGACTGGTTCGAAGCGGAGGACTGGCGGTTCGGCGTCCGCGCCGCGCTGGCCGTCCTCGGCTTCGTGGCCCTGCTGGCCTCCGGGCCCACGCGCAGGCGGCGCCGAGCCTGACGGAGGGATGCCCGGGACCTCATCCCCCCGTCAACGCAAAGACCCGGATCGATGGTCAGGCGGAAACGCCTTCGATCCGGGCCAGGGCCTCGTCCGCGCCGAATGGCTGCAGATAGGGCAACCAGCGCGGATCCCTGTGCCCGGTCCCGATGATGCGCCAGGCCAGGCCCGTCGGCGGAGCGGGCTTGTGGCGCAGGCGCCAGCCGATCTCCACCAGATGGCGGTCGGCCTTCGTGTGGTTGCAGCGGCGGCACGACGCCACCACGTTGTCCCAGACGTGCTGGCCCCCGCGGCTGCGCGGGATGACGTGGTCGACGCTGGTTGCGACGCCACCGCAGTACATGCACCGGCCGCCGTCACGGGCGAACAGCGCACGCCGGGTCAGAGGGACGGGGCCCCGGTAGGGAACCCGCACGAACCGCTTGAGCCGGACCACGCTGGGTGCGGGGACGGTGCGTGTGGCGCTGTGCATGAAGGCGCCGGACTCCTCGAGACAAGTGGCCTTGTTCTCCAGGACGAGTACGAGCGCGCGGCGGAGCGGTACGACGCCGAGGGGCTCGTACGACGCGTTGAGTACCAGGACATGCGGCACGGAATGCCTCCTTGTACGCCGGCGGCGCGTGGCTCGCGCCGGGACGATCTGTAGTCAGTCTCCCCTCATCGCTGGTCATGGCGCCACCATGTCCGCGTAACGGGCTGGGAGTGTTTTCGACCACATCTCCCGCCCGTGCGGCGCGGGACCGGCGAAGACGCGGGTGGGCGCCGGTGAGCACCGTCTCTTCGCCGAACATCTCGACGATCCCCACACAATGCCCCGTTAGTGTGGTGGGCCTGCCCGCTCCTGTCCCCGAGTCGTGCCGCCCTGCGGCGGGCAGAGGCAACGCCTGGAGGTACCTGCCGTGATCTTGTCCGTCCTGTCGGCCGCCAGCGACACGGGCAACCAGCAGCCCACACTCAAGGACGCCCAGGAACAGGCCGGTCAGGCCGCCAGCTGGGTGGAGGAGAACTGGTCCGCCTGGCTCGGCATCGGCCTGCGGGTCCTGCTGATCGTCGTCATCGCCGCCGTGCTCCGGGTGGTCATACGCCGGGCCATCACCAAGCTGATCGAGCGCATGAACCGCACGGTCCAGGCCGTCGACGGCACCGCGTTCGGCGGCCTGCTGGTGAACGTCGAGCGGCGCCGGCAGCGCTCCCACGCCATAGGCAGCGTGCTGCGGTCCGTCGCGTCCTTCGTGATCCTGGGCACGGCCGCGCTGATGATCCTCAGCACCTTCGCCATCAACCTGGCCCCGCTGCTCGCCTCCGCCGGTGTCGCCGGTGTCGCGATCGGCTTCGGCGCCCGCAACCTCGTGACCGACTTCCTCTCCGGCGTCTTCATGATCCTGGAGGACCAGTACGGGGTCGGGGACACCATCGACGCCGGGGTCGCCTCCGGCGAGGTGATAGAGGTCGGGCTGCGCGTCACCAAGCTGCGCGGCGCCGAGGGCGAGATCTGGTACGTGCGCAACGGCGAGGTCAAGCGGATAGGGAACCTCTCGCAGGGCTGGGCCACCGCGGGCGTCGACGTCACCGTCCGCGCCGACGAGGACCTCGACAAGGTGCGGGCCGCGCTCTCCGAGGTCGGCGAGGCCATGAGCAAGGCCGAGCCGTGGAACGAGATGCTGTGGGGCCCGGTCGAGATCCTCGGCCTCGACAGCATGCTCCTGGACTCGATGGTGGTGCGGGTCTCCGCCAAGACCATGCCCGGCAAGGCCCTGACCGTCGAGCGCGAGCTGCGCTGGCGCATCAAGCGGGCCTTCGACGAGGCGGGCATCCGCATCGTGGGCGGCGTCCCGGTCGCGGTGGACGAGGCGGCCGCCGACCCGACGGCCGCAATGGCCGCGCCGTCGGCGTACGCCTCCACCACCTCGCCCCAGTCGCTGGCCGCCTCACCGCTCCAGAAGTAGCCGCTGGGCTAGCTCCGGTCGTGGCGCGGCCCCACGCTCGCGTAGAGGGCCGCGCCCACGGCGAACGCGGCCAGCGCCACGGCCCACGCCCCGCGCTGCGGGCCCGGCTGCATCGACCAGGTCAGCACCGTCGCGCCGTGCAGCCTCGGGTTCGAGTACGACAGGTAGACGACGCCGAGGTACAGCAGCGTCGGCAGCCAGCTCAGACGGGCGCCGATGAGCACCGCGGCGACGGCCGTGATCCCGGTGGCGCCGAGGGTGTTGCGGACCATGGCCGCCGCGCCGAACTCGCGCATCTCTCCGGGAACGGCGAGCGCGAGGACGGTCGCGGCGAGCACGGTCAGCGCGAGCAGATGGGCGAGCCGCGGCGGCCACCAGCGGCGCACGGCGGTGCGGTCCAGCTCCCGGGCGCACTCGTGGGTGCTCACCCCGATCACGGCCGAGGCGAAGAGCGGGGCCAGGGAGAGCAGCGGGATGCGCCGGTGCGGGTCCACATAGGTGTCGGGGCGGGTCGCCGCCCACAGGGTGAGCAGCGCCGTGGCGGCGAGCGCGGCCACCGTCACGGGCAGCGCCCGGGAGCGGGCGTACAGGACGAAGGGGCGCGGGGCGGAGGCGGTCACAGCGACGGCACCTCGCTCGCGGTACGGCCGCAGCGCTCCGGGGCGAAGTAGCGGGACAGCCAGGCGCGGCGTTCGGCGGGGGACATGGCGCGCAGGTGGTCGTAGGCACGCTGCTCGGCCTTGAGGCGGCGCAGGTCGGCCTTGTCGGCGTGGGCGAGGGAGTCCTTGCGCATCGTGTCCCTGACGTGGTTCGGCGCGAGCCAGCGCACCACCGCGTCGTCCACGAGCGCGACCTTCTCCGGTGTCCTCCGGACGAACGGGCAGTCGTGGCCGTCGATCAGGGCCATCGCCGCCTCCCACCGGTACCGCTCGGGATCGGCGACGCGCCCGCGCACCAGGCTCCAGCCCAGCGGGGAGAGCATCGGCAGCGCCGCCTCGCCGGCCGCCGGGCCGCCCGGCAGGTCCGCGAAGCGCACGGGCAGGTTCTCGACCCCCTTCAGCCGGTCGGTGAGCGGCCGCAGGGCCTCGGCGACCTCGGGCAACTGGCGGGCGAACTTCGCGTTCACGCAGACCTGCGGGACGCTGTCCGTCGCGCACGCCTGCCGGCGGGCGCGCGGGTCGGGACGGGACAGGCCGTCCCCGACCTGCACGAGCAGGGTCGCGGCGACGGCAGCGGCGGCCAGCGGGACCAGCGCCGTCCAGCGGCGGCGCGCCGTGCGGACCAGGACCACGGCCGCCGCGAGGGCGAGCACCCACCCGGCGGTCAGGAACGGATGCCACCACACGAGCACCACACTGCGCCGGAACGCCTCGGGCGCGGGACCGAGGAAGCGCAGCCCGCTCCTCGTGGTGCCCGCCAGGCCGAACAGTCCGTACCCCGCGACCCCCAGCAGCGGCGCCGCCAGCCGCCAGGGCGCGAGCCCGCCGACGACCTGGCCGATCAGCACGCAGGCCACCAGCACGGCGGCGGAACCGGCGAAGGCCGTCGGGGTGATGCCGCCCGGCGTCGCGTACGGCCGGCTGGCGAGCAGACCGCCCACGAACGTCAGCCCGTACGCCACGACCAGCCAGCACGCCAGGGGCAGCGCGGCCACCAGCAACTGGGCGAGCGGCCCGCGCACCGCGGCGGCCCGCAGCACGTCCGTGCCGCGCCGCCGCTCACGTCCGCCCTGCCAGCAGCCCGCCGCGAGCGCGAGCGGGCCGCCGATCATGACACCGCCGGAGCGCAGCATGCTCATGGTGTCGGTCCAACTGCCCTGCCAGGTGTCGGCGGTGTTGTACAGGAGCGTGCCGAGCGCCGCCGCGAGCGCGGCACCGGCCCACGGCGCGAGGCCGCGCAGCAGCTCAGCCCGCACCGGATGCGGCGCCCGGCGCGGCGGGGCCGTCGTCGTGGCCGGGCGGTCCTCCAGGAGGGACGGTGCGCTCATCGGCCCGCCTCCGTGCCCCGGTGGGCGCGCAGCGCCGTCGTGTAGCCGCGCTCGATGGCGTTGCCGTCGGACTCGTCGCCGTCGCGGCCCAGCGCCGCGAGGGTCGCGGGGGTGCCCCGGTAGGCGACCCGGCCGCGCTCGATCAGGGTGACGGCCGTACAGGCCGCCGCCACGTCCTCCACGAGATGCGTGGAGACGAGAACGGTGGCCTCCTCGCCCAACTCCCGCAGCAGCGACCGGAATTCGACGCGCTGCTCCGGGTCGAGGCCGGCCGTCGGCTCGTCGAGCAGCAGCAGGCGCGGGCTGTTCACGACGGCCTGCGCGATGCCGACGCGCCGCACCATCCCGCCGGACAGCGACTTGAGCTTCGCGTCGATGCGGTCGGTGAGCCCGACCCGCGCCACGGCCCGTTCGACCGCCGCCCCCGTCTCCCCGGCCGGCATCTCCTTCAGCCAGGCCACGTACGCCACGAACTCGCGGACCGTGAACCCCGGGTAGTAGCCGAAGTCCTGCGGCAGATAGCCGAGTCGGCGGCGGGCCGCGCGCCGCTCGCGGGCGTTCCCCAGGTCGCCGCCGAACAGCTCCACGCGGCCCGCGGTGGGGCGGGCCACGGTGGCGAGGACGCGGATGAGGGAGGTCTTGCCCGCGCCGTTGGGCCCCAGCAGCCCGTGCACGCCGGTGCCGAAGTCCAGGTCGACGGCGTCCAGGGCGGTCACCCGGCGGTGCCGGACGGTGAGCCCGGACACCTGTGTCGTCCCCGCCGTCACGGGGGTGGTCGTCGTGCTCACATCGTCTCCAAGCGGTCGTACGCGGACCGGCGTACGACGATCAGGGCGGCGCTCACCACGAGCGCCGCGGCCCAGCCGGTGCGCGCCGCGGGGCTGTCGAAGTAGAGGGAGAGCTGTGCGGCGAGGCGGGCCGTGGCGGCCTGCGGCACGGCGGCCGTCGGCAGCGCCACCGCCGCGATCCACCCGGCACCGATCACGCCGGTCGCCGCACGGCACCCGACGTACCCGCCGAGCGCGAGCGCGGCCAGGGTGAGCGCGAGCCCCGGCAGCAGCCAGGCGGCCGGACCGGGGCCCGGCGGACGCGCGGCGGGCAGCAGCAGCCCGGCCGCCGTCAGCACCGGCAGGCTCACCGCGAGCACGGCGAGGGTGCGGACCAGCACCAGCCGCAGACCGCCGGACGGGGACGCCGCCGCGATCTCGTGCAGCGGGTCGGCGTGCCGCCCGTACGACACCGCGACCCCGGCCACCGGCAGCACCGGCGCGAGCGCGAGCAGCAGCGGCCCCGCCCCGTCGAACCCCGCGCCGTACGCGAGGGCCAGCGCGCCGGCCGCCACCGCGAACAGGGCGATCAGCCACGGGCCGCGCAGCGCGGGCCCCACGCTCCACCACAGCCGGCCGAGCCGCCGCGCGCCCGGCACGGCCACCGGTGCGCGGACCTCGGTGAGCAGCGCGGCCCGAACGTCCGCCAGGGCCGGCCCCGCCGCCCCGGCCCGGGCCGCGCCCGACACCCGTACCGCGCAGGATGCGCACTGCTCCATGTGCCGCTCCACGGACCAGCAGTCCGACTCCGGGAGCGTGCCGTCCACGTACCGGGCGGCGGCGCCGTCGGTCACGTGCCAGGAGATGCCGTGGCCGCTCATGCGATGCCTCCCGAGGGTTCCAGCGGTCCCGCGGCGGCCAACGCGGCCAGCGCGGAGCGCAGTTCGCGGCGGGCGCGCTGTGCGCGGGTCTTGACGGTGCCCTCCGGTATGCCGAGCAGCCGGGCGGCCTCCCGGGTGGTCAGGCCGTCGACGACGGTGGCCCGCAGCACGTCGCGCAGCTCGGGCGAGATCCGGTCGAGGGCGGTGCCCACGTCCCCGTACTGGAGCCCGGCGAGGACGTGCTCCTCGGCGGACGGCGCAGTCCCGGCCTCGGGCGTCTCGACCCGGTCGACCCGGGCCCGGGCGCGCCGGGCGTCGACGAGGCGGCGGGCGGCGATCGTCCACAGCCAGCCGCCTGCCTCACCGCCCTGATGTGCCCCCGCCGAGCGCCACACCGCGAGGAACGTGTCCTGAAGCACCTCGCGCACCGTCTCCGGGTCGTCGCAGCGACGGCTCAGGCGGGCGTGCAGCCAGCCGGCGTGCCGGTCGTAGAGCGCGGCGAGCGCGTCGGCGTCGCCCCGGGCGACGGCCCGCAGCAGCGCCCGGTCGTCTCGGTCGGCCCCCATGGGGCGGAACAGTCTCACACCCCGTCTATCGACCGGCCTCCGGCGACCGGTTCACGGCCCCGCCGTGTCCGCGACGGCGTACGCCTCCACCGACCACAGCGAGATCCCGTACTCCGTCGCCCGCTCGTCCCCGACGACCCGCACGAACCGCACGTCCTTGGCGTCCATCCGCACGGACTCGCGGCCGCCCCGCCCGTCCCGCACGGTCGCCGCCGTGCGCCAGGCGCGGCCGTCGGCGGAGGTCCGGACGCGGTACCGGGTGGCGTACGCGTCCTGCCAGCGCAGCACCACCCGGCCCAGCCGGACCGGCTCGGCGAACTCCGCCTGCCACCACTGGCCGTCCTTCGCCGGGGACGACCAACGGGTTTCGGCCCGGCCGTCGTTGGCGCCCCGCGCGGGGAAGTCCGGGGTCTCGTCCGCCGAGGACGACGCGGTGGCGGTGCGGGCCGCATCGGGGCCCGCCGTGCGCGGGAAGGCGCGGACCGTCACCGTGCGGGTCTCGGCACCGAAGGCGAGGGGGATCTCGTACACCCCGGCCGGAGTGCCCTCGGCGACGGTGATGTCCACGGGGACGTCGACCCGGGTGCCGCGCGGCAGCGCGGAACCCGTCGGGGTCCGGGCCGTGATGCCGTGCGGGGCCTTCGCCGTCACCCGGTCCCTCGTGTCCGCGGGGCGCCGGGACGTCAGACGCGCCGTCACCCGCTGCGCGCCGCCGCCGATCTCCGCGTCGGTCTCGGCGCGGGCGAGCGCGAGGGCGGCGGCGGGGTCGTCCGCGTACCAGGGCACGACATGTCCGACGGCGCCGGCGGGCGCACCCGTGACCCGGACCGCGTCCGCCCGCGTGTTCCCGGCGCCGAGTTCCGTGAAGCCGCCGTCGGCGAGGGCGCCGACGCGCCGCCAGCCCGCGCCGGGGACGTGCGCCTCGACCGCGCCCCGGGTGCCGGGCGCGCTCAGCACGGTGACCGTGGACAGGGCGCGCACGCGCGGGAGTTCGGCGGTCGCGCCCTCGGCCGCGTCCGCCCGGTCGGTCCCCGCCCACGCCGCGAACGCCGTCCCGGCCTTCTTCAGGAACGGGGCCAGCACCCCTTCGCCGACCGTCACGTGGTGCGCCGCGAGCCGCGTCCGCAGCCGCTCCAGGCGGCGGGCCGCCGCCCAGGCCGCCGTGCCGTCGCCGCGCGCCGTCGCGTCCAGCATGTCGACGGCGGCCTCGCCCGCCCGCCCGTAGTCGCCCAGCTTGTCGCTCCAGGGACGCACCTCGGCGGCGAGCTCCGTACCGGCCAGCGCGTCCGGGACGGCGCGCATCCGGTGGAACGCGTCGCGCAGGGCGCGGGACGCCGTGGCGCGCGCCGCGTCCGTCGCCGTACGGGCCTGCCAGAACGCGGCGACGAGCGGTCTCAGGTAGGCCGACTCCCGCGCGCCGAGGAGCGACGAGGCGTCGTTCCCGGCCAGCGCCGTCAGGGCCGCGCCGGTGTCCTCGTCGCCGCCGGCGAGGTCGTCGATCGCGGCCTCCCAGGACTCCCGGGGGCGGTAGTCGCGCGGGTTCCACGCGTAGTCCGCAGAGGTGAACAGCGCGATGCGGGAGGCGGCGGGCTGCTCCATCGCGTTGGCCAGCAGCGCGGCCGAACCGGCGGCCACCGCAGGTTCGCGGCCGGTGTAGGGACCGAGGAAGACGCGGTCCTGCGCGTAGTCGTTGACCGGGTAGTTGTCCATCGTCAGCAGCGGATGGGCCGGGCCCGACGAGCCGAACGCCCGCCGCGCGGCGGCCAGTTCGCGGCCGGTGACGGTGCGCGGCACGACACCCACCCCGGTCCAGGCCACCTGCACCGTGTCGTCGAGCGCGTGCGCCAGCGCCGTGCGGTACCGCGTGGCGCCGTCCTGGTAGTACTCGGTCGGCATCAG
Organism: Streptomyces sp. NPDC046716; assembly: GCF_040645755.1. Taxonomy (NCBI): domain Bacteria; kingdom Bacillati; phylum Actinomycetota; class Actinomycetes; order Kitasatosporales; family Streptomycetaceae; genus Streptomyces; species Streptomyces sp. NPDC046716. The sequence goes on along the minus strand of NZ_JBEYYU010000005.1, from coordinate 151,002 downwards.
GGACAACGGCCCGGCGCCCGGGTGGCGGGCCGCCAGATGCCCGGCCACCGCGTTCGCCACCCGTGCCTGCGCCCGCGCCGCCGCCCGAGGCCCCGAGCCGAACTCCTCGGCGTCCGCCGCGCAGTGCCACTCGCTGTACGACACGTCCTGGAACTGGAGCTGGAAGGCGCGCACCCCGAGCGCCCACATCGCGTCCAGCTTGCGGTTCAGCGCCCTGAGGTCGGCGGCCGACGACAGGCACATCGCCTGCCCGGGAGCCACCGCCCAGCCGAGCGTGACGTGGTGGGCGCGGGCCCGCGCGGCCAGGTCGCGGAAGGCCGCGCGCTGCGCCGCCGGGTAGGGCTCGCGCCAGCGTGCCTGCCGGTACGGATCGTCACCGGGCGCGTAGAGATAGCGGTTCTGCTTGGTGCGGCCCATGAAGTCGAGCTGCGCCAGCCGCTGTTCGGTCGTCCACGGAGTGCCGTAGAAACCCTCGGTCAGACCGCGTACCGCCGTCCCCGGCCAGTCGCGTACGACGACCCCGGCGATCGTGGGCCCCTCGGTCAGCTGCCGCAGCGTCTGCACCGCGTGGAAGAGACCGTCGGTGCCGACGCCCGCCAGCGCGACCGCCGGCCGCCCGGACAGGGACCCGACCGCGAGCCGGTAGCCGCCCGCGGGCAGGCCGCCACGGGCCGCTGCCCCCAGGGCGCGCAGTGTCGCGTCCGCCGCGCCGGCCGTGACGACGAGTCCGGCGCCGGACGGCACCGCCGTCTCGTCGGCCACCTCGCGGACGTCCCGCGCGCCCGCGTCGCGCAGCAGCGTGCGCAGCGCGTCCACCGCGTACCGGTCGCTCCCCGCGGGGACGACGAGGACCACGCCGCCGGGGGAGCCCGGGACCGTCACCGGGTGCGCCGAGGCCCGCATCGACCGGGGGCGCGGCCACACCGACGGCAGGGCCGGCTCCGTCGCCGCGCGGTCCGTGCCGCCCGCCGAGGCGCCCGGCGCCGGCGGGACGGCCGCCGCCCCGGTCGCGCCGCCCAGCGTCCCCGCGATGACGGCGACCGCGACAGCGGCCGCCGTCCTCCTGCGCCGCAGCTGCACGGCGTACTCCTCGAAAAGCTCGGTGAAGCGGAAAGGGCGGAATGGACCGACGAGATGAAGCGAAAAAGACCGATGAAGAAGATCAATGAGGACAAAGCGGCCCCGGAGTGGCACCGACCCCACCACTCGCCGGGGCTGGGTGTCAAAGCCCGTGGCCGCCGTGCCGCAAGTGCCCTGCCGAGGCCGGTGGGGGAGGTGAAGTTCTTCCGGTTCCCGAGGTCCTCTGGTCAATTTCCTTTCGTCGTTCACAATGTGACCAGCAACACGTTCCCCGGCCGAACAGGTCTGGGGTCGCGATCTCTGGGTAGGCCTCCCGACTCACGACCCCCTTTGACGAAGGAGGCCCCCGTGGCCGCATCGGCTCAGCTTCTGCTCTCGGCCCTGTCCAAACAGGCGGACCCCGTGCTCTCCGTGACGGACCCGCTGACCGGGAACGACCCCCTCTCCGACTCCGACACCACGACGACGTCCTCCTGGGAACTGCCCCTCACCAGCGAGCCGCCCTTCGCCGACTACGCGCCGCTGACCTCCGAGCCGCCGCTCTCCGACGAGCTGCCGCTCACCTCCGAGCCCACACCGAGCGGCCTGGCCGCGGGGTGAGCCTGGCCCGCCTCGCCGAGCTGTACGGCGTGGCCACCTCCTACTCCCCGGCGCCGGGGAGCACCGTCCGTGCCACCGACGCCGCCCTGACCGCCGCCCTCGCCGCCCTCGGCGTGGCCGCGGACGCCCCGGACGCGCTCGCCGCCCGGGAGGCCGAACTGGCCGCGCGCCCGGTGCCGCCGACCGTCGTGCTCTGGGCCGACGGCTCCACCCCCGACTGGCTGCGGACGCTGCCCGAGCGGTCCCGGCTCGCCCTGCGTCCGGAGGGTGCGGGAGAGTTCACCGCCTGGGACCCGGCGGTGCCGCCGCCACCCGGCGTGCACCGGTTACGGGTCGACGAGCCCGGCGGCCGCAGCACCGAGGCGCACCTCGTCGCGGCCCCGCCCGCCGCCCCGCGCCCGCCCGGCCGCACCCACGGCCTGCTGGTCCAGCTGTACTCCCTGCTCTCCACCCGCTCCTGGGGCATGGGCGACCTCGCCGACCTCGCCGATCTCGCGTCCTGGTCGGCCCGCACCCACCGCGTGGGCTTCCTCCAGGTCAACCCGCTGCACGCGGCCGTCCCCGCCGCGTCCGACGGCGCCATGGACCCCTCCCCGTACCGCCCCTCCTCCCGCCGCTTCCCCGACCCCGTGCACCTGCGGATCGAGGACATCCCCGAGTACGCGTACGTGCCCGCCCGGGACCGCGAGGCCGCCGCCCTGCGCGAAGCGGTCCTCGGCAAGGGGGAGCTGATCGACCGGGACGCCGTCTGGGCGCTCAAGCACGAGGTCCTGGAGGCGATCGTCCGGGACGTGCCGCTCACCCCGGGCCGCCGCGCCGCCTACTGCGACTACCTCGCCGGCCAGGGCACCGCCCTGGAGGACCACGCCACCTATGCCGCGCTCGCCGAGGTGCACGGCCCCGACTGGCACACCTGGCCCGCCGCGCTTCAGGACCCGCGCTCGCCCGCGACCGCACGCGCCCGGCGCGACCTGATGGACCGCGTCGACTTCCACTGCCGGCTCGCCTGGCTCACCGACACCCAGCTCGCCGCCGCCCAGCACACCGCCCGTGAGGCGGGCATGCCGGTCGGGCTCGTGCACGACCTCGCGGTCGGCGTGCACCCCGGCGGCGCCGACGCCTGGGCGCAGCGCGACGTCTTCGCCCAGGGCATGAGCGTGGGCGCGCCGCCGGACGCGTTCAACGCGCGGGGCCAGGACTGGGGCCTGCCGCCCTGGCGCCCCGACCGCCTCGCCGAGACCGGCTACGCCCCCTTCCGCGCCCTGCTGCACGATCTGATGCGGCACGCGGGCGCCGTCCGCATCGACCACGTCATGGGCCTGTTCCGGCTCTGGTGGATCCCCGAGGGCGAGGCCCCCACCGAGGGCTGTTACGTCCACTACGACGCCGAGGCCATGCTCGCGGTGCTGCTCCTGGAGGCGTCGCGCACGGGCACGTACGTCATCGGGGAGGACCTGGGCACGGTCGAACCCGGCGTGCGCGAGACGCTCCACGCGCGCGGGGTGCTCGGCACCTCCGTGCTCTGGTTCGAGCGCGACTGGGAGTCCCCGGGCGACCCGCCCGTGCCCCCCGAGCAGTGGCGCACGGACTGCGTGGCCACCGCCACCACCCACGACCTGCCGTCCACCGCGGCCCGGCTCACCGGTGACGACGTGCGCCTGCGCGAGCGGCTCGGGCTCTCCACGGCCTCGCCCGCCGAGGCGGCGGCGGAGGTCGCCGACTGGCTCGGCCTGTTCGCGCGGCTCGGCCTGCTCGCGGGCTCCTTCGGCGACGAGGAGGAGTCGGTCCGCGCCGTCCACCGCTTCCTGCTGCGCACCCCGGCGCGGATGACGGGGATCTGGCTGCCCGACCTGGTCGGCGACCGGCGCCCGCAGAATCTGCCCGGGACCTGGGACGAGTACCCCAACTGGCGGCTTCCCGTGGCCGATGCCGCCGGCCGCCCCGTCACCCTGGAGGACATCGCCGCATCCCCGCGCGCCCATGCCCTGCTCAGCGTGTTCTCGGCGCCGGACGTGCCTCTTACAGGCCCCCCGGGCGCGCGGTCCGTTTAGGCGTTCGCTACGTTTGCACCGTGGACAAGAAGAACGCCCTGCGCGCCGGCGCCCTGGCTTCCGGTACGACGCTGATGATGCTGCTCATGTCGTCCCCCGCACTCGCGCTCACGCGCGATGACGGCGACGACCCGGGATCCGGCCTGAGCGTGATCGACACGCTCGGCCTGTTCGTCGTTGCCCCGCTGGTCATCTTCGCGGTCATCGCCGGTCTCGTGATCCTCGGCGACAAGTCCCGCAAGCAGCCGAAGCAGGGCTGACCCGCACACTCCCGACGAGGGCACCCGCCACGGCCAGGCCGCGGCGGGTGCCCTCGACGCGTTCCGGCGGCCCGTCGCTCAGGGCGTCTCGGCCGTGAGATAGCGCTGGAGGGTGGGCCCGAGCCAGTCCACGACCTCGTCCCGGCCGAGCTCCGCGCTCGCCGGGAACCGCAGCACGAAGCGCGTGAGCGCCATCCCGAGCACCTGTGACGCGCACAGCGACGCCCGCAGCGGCGCCTGCTCCGGGTCCGGGCAGACCGCCCGGGCGACCGGCTCCAGCTGCTCGCTCAGCACGCCCCGCATGCGCTCGGCGGCGGCCGGATGGGTGGCGGCGACCCGCAGCAGGGCCGTCAGCACCTCGTCCTTCTCCCACAGGGCCAGGAAGTGCGCGACCAGGGTCCGCCCGAGCTCCCGCGGGGCGATCCCGGCCGGGCCCGGCAGCCGCAGATCGATGCTGACGGCGGCCGCGAACAGCCCTTCCTTGCTGCCGAAGTAGCGCATCACCATGGACGGATCGATCCGCGCGTCGCGCGCGACGGCCCGGATCGTGGCCCGCTCGTACCCGTCGGCCGCGAACCGCTCGCGGGCCGAGGCCAGGATCGTGGCGCGGGTGGCGTCCGAACGGCGTACCGTCCCGGCCGCCTGCTGCTTCTCGCTCATGCCAACAAACGTAGGCCAACAGCTGTTGACAGTCCAGAGCGGCGGTTCTACGTTGCCAACAGGCGTTGACCAACAAGCGTTGGCATCGTAGATCCGGTTGTAGGAGGCCACCATGAACGGCACCGCGCACTCCGTGATCGTCGTCGGCTCCGGTCCCACGGGCCTGCTGCTCGCCGGGGACCTGGCGGCCGCCGGGGTCCCCGTCACCCTCGTCGAGAAGCGCCCGCGCGGGATCAGCAACCTCTCCCGCGCCTTCGCCGTGCACGCCCGCACCCTGGAGCAGCTCGACGCGCGGGGCCTCGGCGACGAGATCGACCGCCTCGGCAGGCCGCTCGACCGGCTCCGCCTCTTCGGCGGACTCACCCTCGACCTCACGGACCTCCCCTCCCGCTTCAACCACCTGCTCGTCCTGCCGCAGTACGAGGTCGAGAAGGCGCTGGAGCGGCGGGCCGTCGGGGCCGGGGTCTCCTTCGCGTACGAGACCGAGGTGACGGGTCTCGTCCAGGGCACCGACGGCGTCACCGTCCGGGTCCGGCACGGCGACGGCGCGCCGGGCGAGCTGAGCGCCGCCTACGTCGTCGGCGCCGACGGCATGCGCAGCGCCGTGCGGGAGGCCGTCGGGCTGCCCTTCCCCGGCCGGTCCGTGATCCGCTCGGTCGTCCTCGCCGACGTCCGGCTCGCCGAGCGGCCGGAGAACCTGCTCACCGTGAACACCGTCGGCGACGCCTTCGCCTTCATCGCCCCCTTCGGCGACGGCTACCACCGCGTCATCGGCTGGAACCGCGCCCACGACGTCCCCGACGACGCCCCCCTCGACCTCGACGAGATCAGGGAGATCGTCCGGCGCGCCCTGGGCCGCGACTACGGCATGCACGACGCCCGCTGGATGTCCCGCTTCCACAGCGACGAACGCCAGGCGCCGCACTACCGGGTGGGCCGCGTCCTGCTCGCCGGGGACGCCGCGCACGTGCACACTCCGGCCGGCGGCCAGGGCATGAACACGGGGCTCCAGGACGCGGCGAACCTGAGCTGGAAGCTGGCCGCCGTCGTCACCGGCCGCGCCCGGGAGACCCTGCTCGACAGCTACGAGGCCGAGCGCCACCCCGTCGGCCGGGCCGTGCTGCGCAGCAGCGGCGGCATCGTGCGGATGGCGATGGCCAAGCGCCCCTGGACCCGCGCCGCCCGCGCCGTGTTCACCGGCGTCCTCGGCCGGGTGCGCCCCGCCCGCACCCGTGCCCTCGGCCAGGTCACCGGCATCGGCGTCCGCTACCCGGCGCCCAGGGGATCCCACGCGCTGACCGGCCGGCGGGTCCCCGACGTCCGGCTCGACGGCGGCACCCGGCTCTACGAAGCCCTGCGCGCGGGCGAGTTCGTGCTGATCCTGCCCCAGGGGGAGACGTACAAGAACGACGCGGTGCGCATCGCGCACTGGGCGAGCGGCCGCCGCACGGCACTGCTCGTGCGGCCCGACGGATACGCGGCCTGGGCGACGGACGCGCTCCCGGAAGGGGGAGTTAACTCCACCGACTTCCCCCGGGAGTTCGCTGGATACTCGTTGCGTTAGCCGGACCGACACGGGGGGTTGGGGATCATGAAGGCGTTCACGGGGATCAGGCGCTGCCATCAGCAGGCGTGGCTCTGGGTGGCGGCCATGCACTGGACGACGACGGCCGTCACGGCCGCGCTCCTGCCGCTGCCGGGGCTGCTGCGCTGGTCCGTGGCGGGCATGCACCGCCTCACCGACCGGCAGCGCTCCCTGGCCGGTGCCTGGTCCGGCACCCCCGTCGAATCGCCGCCCCGGCCCCCGGCGCCGCGCGGCAGGCCGCCCCTGGACCTCGCGGCCCGCTGGAAGTGGCTGATGAGCGACCCGCGCGACGTGCGCGGCTGGCGGTGGACCGCGGTGCACTCCTGCCCCGCGGGCCTGCTGGTCTGCGCACCCCTCTCGCTCGTCCTGTACGGCCTCTACGGCTTCTTCCTCGCCGCGTTCGGGCCGTCGCTCACGGCGCGCGACGCGAACCTGAGGGGCAGCCTCTGGTACACGGGGTTCGAGGTCACGGACGGTACGACCGCCGCGCTCGCGGCCGTCTGCGGGGCGGTCCTAGTGCTGACGGGCCTGGCGACGGCGCCCGCCGCCGTCACCCTGCACAGCCGCTTCGTCCGCGCCACCCTGACCCCCAGCGCCCAGGAGATGATGGCGGCCCGCATCGCCCACCTCGCCGCGACCCGCTCCGACGCCGTCGACACCTCGGCCGCCGAACTGCGCCGCATCGAGCGCGACCTGCACGACGGCGCGCAGGCCCGCCTGGTGGCGATGGGCATGACCCTGGACGCCGCCGAGCACCGCCTGAAGGACGACCCGGAGGCGGCGGGCGCGCTGCTCGCCGAGGCCAGGGCGTCGTCGTCGGCCGCGCTGAAGGAGCTGCGCGACCTGGTCCGCGGCATCCATCCGCCGGTGCTCGCCGACCGCGGACTCGCCGACGCCGTAAGGTCGTTGGCGCTGCTCAGCCCGCTGGACACGGAGGTCACGGTCGAGCTGCCGGCCCGCCCGGAGCCGCCCGTGGAGTCCGCCGTGTACTTCGCGGTCGCCGAGACGGTCACCAATGCCGCGAAGCACGCGGAGGCCGCCCGCCTGTGGATCGACATCTCCTACGACGCGGCGGGCGGGCTGCTGCGGGTCGCGGTCACCGACGACGGCCGCGGCGGCGCCGACCCGGCCCGCGGCAGCGGCCTCGCGGGCATCGAGCGGCGCCTCGCCACCTTCGACGGGATCCTCGCCGTCCACAGTCCGGCGGGCGGCCCGACCCAGGTCTCGATGGAGGTGCCGTGCGCGTTGTCGTCGCCGAAGACCACTTCCTGCTGAGGGACGGTCTCATCCGGCTCCTGGCCGCGTACGGCCACGAGGTCGCCGCCGCCGTGGACAACGGGCCCGACCTGCTGAGCGCCCTCGTCACCGAGAAGCCGGACGTCGCGATCGTCGACGTGCGCCTGCCGCCGGACTTCGGCGACGAGGGCCTGCGCGCGGCGCTCGCGGCCCGCGCACGGGTGCCGGGCCTGCCGGTGCTGCTGCTCTCCCAGTACGTGGAGCCCCTGTACGCACGGGAGTTGCTGGCCGACGGCGCGGGTGCGGTCGGCTATGTGCTGAAGGACCGGGTGACGGACGGCGCCGCGTTCCTGGCCACCATCGGCCAGGTCGCCGACGGCGGCACGGTGATGGACCCCGAGGTCGTCTCGAAGCTGCTCGCCCGCAAGGTCCGCGACCGGCGCCTCGGCTCCCTGACGGCGCGCGAGCGCGAGGTACTGGGGCTCCTGGCGCAGGGCCGGTCCAACGCGGGCGTCGCGGAGGCCCTGTTCGTCACCGAGAAGGCCGTCGCCAAGCACATCGGCAACATCTTCACCAAGCTCGGCCTGTACCCGGGGGAGAGCGACAACCGGCGCGTGCTCGCCGTGCTGGCCTATCTGGAGGGCTAGGGCCTGTCTTCACACTCCCCTCTGCCCCGCGACGCCTGGCACGCACTCTCGCCGCACCGGGCACAAGGCCGAGTACGTCCAGTACGAGGCCTTGCACCCGGCCACGACGAGAGCACGCACCAGACGCCGCGGGGCCGCCCTCCGGGCGACGAGGGGAGTGTGAAGACAGGCCCTAGGGCGTGGCCGCCGTGGCGAGCAACTGGCGGAGCAGCGACGCGAGTTGATCGGCCTGCGAGCTGTCGAGGGCGCTCTTCAGTGCCTGCTTCTGCACGGCGAGGCCGGCGCTGACCGCCTCATCCACGAGCGCGAGGCCCGCCTCGGTGAGGGTGACCTGGAGGCCGCGCCGGTCGTGCGGATCGGGTGAGCGGCGCACCAGACCGCGCCGCTCCAGCCGGTCGAGCCGCCCCGTCATGCCGCCCGTCGTCAGCATCAGCGTCGCCGACAACTGGCGCGGCGAGAGCGTGTGCGGGGTGTCCGCGCGGCGCAGCGTGGCCAGGACGTCGAACTCGCCGCGGGTGATGCCGAAGCGCGCGTACGCCTCCTCGACACGGTCGCCCATGGCGCGGGCCAGACGGTAGACGCGGCCGAAGACCTCCATGGCGGTGGTGTCCAGGTCGGGGCGGACCACCGCCCACTGCTCGATGATCGCGTCGACGGTGTCCTTGTCGGTCATCTCCCCAGTATCGGCACCCGGTCGCTTCCGGGCAAGAAAGTAGCTTACGGCTAAGCTACTTTCCATCGAGCTATATGAGGGGCGGGATCCTGTGCGGAACAAGCGGGAAGTGCGACGCGTACCCGGCGAGAGATCGATGACCTTCGCCGCCGCGGTGAACGGCGTCGGCAACGGCATGTACATCCCGTTGGCGGAGGCGGTGCGCGCGGTCGACGGCCGGGTGCCGTGGTTGTTCCTGATCGGTACGTCGCTGCTCGCGGCCCGATCTCCGAAGGCCAGCGCCGACGTGGTGAGTGCGGCGTGAGGCGGGCGCCGACGGTCCTGCTGACCGCGCTCGCCCCGGTCTCCTGGGGATCCACGTACGCGGTGACGACCGAACTGCTGCCTCCGGACCGCCCGTTGTTCACCGCCGCGCTGCGCGCGCTGCCCGCCGGACTGCTGCTCCTGCTGCTGGCGCGGCGGCTGCCGAAGGGGGAGTGGTGGTGGCGCTCCGCCGTGCTCGGGGCGCTGAACATCGGGGCGTTCTTCCCGCTGCTGTTCCTCGCCGCGTACCGGCTGCCGGGCGGCCTCGCGGCGGTGGTCGGCGCGACGGGCCCGCTGTTCGTGGCGGGGCTCGCGGTGCCGCTGCTCGGGCAACTCCCCACCGGGCGGTACCTGCTGGCGGGAGTGGCGGCGGCACTCGGGGTGAGTCTGGTGGTGCTGCGGGCGGCGGGTGCGCTCGACGCGCTCGGGGTGGCGGCGGCCGTGGCGTCCACGGCCTCGATGTCGGCCGGCACGGTCCTGACGAAGAGGTGGGGGCGCCCGGAGGGGGTCGGCCCGCTGGCACTCACCGGCTGGCAGCTGACGGCCGGCGGCCTGCTGATCGCTCCCCTCGCCTGGATCGCCGAGGGCCCGCCGCCCGCGCTCGACGGCCGGGCGCTCACCGGCTACGCCTACCTGGCCCTGGCCAACACGGCGGTCGCGTACTGGCTCTGGTTCCGCGGCATCGGCCGGCTCACCGCCACCCAGGTCACCCTGCTCGGCCCGCTGTCGCCGCTGACGGCCGCGGTGATCGGCTGGGCGGCCCTCGGCCAGCAGCTCACGCCGCTCCAGCTCGCGGGCATGGCACTCGCACTCGGGGCGACGGTGCTGGGGCAGCGCCCCGCGCGGTCGTCCGGCCCGGGTGAACGGGTCCGCCGCGAGGAGCGCCCGGCCCCCGACGCGGCGGCGCGGCACGGGCGGTCGAGGCGTCAACAGGGCTCTGAAGCAAGGTAGTTGACGAGTAATGCGCACGACTCTGTGCCGCGGGCGGCCGGGTTCGTATGGTGAGGAGATGACGGGGGAAACGGGAGACGACGTCCCGAGCCTGGAGGAAAGGGTTCAGGCGCACATCTGCGACGAAGGCGCCGCTGTCGTGCTGCGCTCCGAGCCCAAGCTGCCCGAGGCGATGCGGACCTGGGGCGCCGAGCGCGTCATCGCCGCGACGGTGGTCCGGGACGCGTTCCGCCGCCGCGTCGCCGGGCAGGACGGCTCGCACCGCGTCCACCTGCAAGGTCTGGTGATCGACGGGCACCTCGACCTCGACTGCCTGACCACCGAGGCCAACGTGCGCCTGATCGACTGCCACTTCCGCGACGGCCTGTCGCTGCGCAACGCACGCCTGTCGTCGCTCGATCTCAGCGGCAGCCTCTTCGAGGACGGGGCCGGGCCGTGCGTCTCCGCCGACAACCTCGTCCTCCGTTTCGACCTGCGGATGGAGCGCGCCCACGTGCTCGGCAACGCCCACGAGGTCGCCCTGTCCCTGCACGGGGCGGAGATATCCGGCTGCCTGTTCGCCACGGGCATCGCCATCGGCCACGCGCGGGGCCCGGCCGTGGACGCCACCAACCTCGTGGTCAAGGGCGATCTGCACCTCAACCGGGGCACGATCGCCGGGCACCACCGCACCGCCGCGCTGACCCTGCGCGGGGCCAGCGTCGGCGGCCGGGTGCAGCTCGCGGGGACCGTGCTGCGCAACGACCGGGGCCCGGCCGTCCAGGCCGACCGGATGCGGGTCACCACGGGGCTGCGCATGCGCGGCGCCACCGCGACCGGGACCGACGACAAGTACGCCATCGTGTCGCTGGTCGACGCGGTCGTCGGCGGCAAGGTCGACCTGCGCCAGTCCAGGATCGACAACACCGCGGGCCCGGCCCTCGTCGCGAGCAGGCTGAAGGTCGAGGGCGACCTGAATCTCGACGAGAGCCGGGTCACCGGCACCGGTGAGCGCCCCACCGTGAACCTGTTCAACACCTTCGTGGCGGGCACGCTGTCCATGACGGGCGCCCGGCACAGCAACAGCAGCGGCTGCGTGCTGAACGCCCAGCGGGCCGTCGTCGACGGCGACGTCCGGCTCGACAGGTCCCGGTTCAGGAGCCGTACCGACCGGGCCGCCGCGGTCAACGTGTTCAGCGCCGAGGTCGGCGGCTACATGTCCCTGTCCAGGGCCCGGATCGTCAACCAGCTGGGGACCGCCCTGTTCGCCGTCCAGCTCAAGGTCTCCGGCGACCTGCGGCTCGACCAGGGGTTCAGGGCGGCGGGCGGCGGCACCGACGGGGCGGTGCGGCTGCACGCGTCCAGGATCGGCGGCGTCCTCGACATCCGGACGGCCCGGCTCACCGCGACCCGGGGACCGGCCCTGTCCGCCCGGTCGATGGAGGTCCTCGCCGACCTGAGGGCCGACGCCGTCACCGTCAGGTCGCGGGGCGCGGCCGGGGCGACCGCGCTGCCGCCCATGATCGACCTGCGCGACACCAGCGTCCGCGGGCGGCTCGCGATGTCACCGCAGACCATCGCCGACAACCGCGCCGCCGTCCGGCGCAAGCTCATCGCCCTCGACGACATGGTCTTCGGCGTCCTGGACCCGCGGATCACCGTCAAGGACTGGATCCACGTCCTGTCCCACGACACCCCCGCGTACACCTCGCAGCCCTACCAGCACCTCGCGGGCCTGTACCGGGACCAGGGCGACGAGCGCGACGCGCGGCAGGTCCTCATGGCGCAGTACCGGGACCAGCTGACCCGCTCCGACGGGCAGGGCTTCCTCGTGCGCACGTGGCAGAAGACCGAGGGCCTGACCATCGGCTTCGGACACCAGCCCTGGCGAGCGGTGTTCGGCCTCGTCGCGATCTTCTTCGTCATGGGCATGCTGGCCCTGTGGGGCGGTGGGCTGACCGGCACCGACTGCCACGCGGTGCAGCGGATCGGCCGCGCCGTGGAGGCGAGCCTGCCGCTGATCCGGGTGCAGCAGCTCGAAGGCTGCTCGGCCGACGACGGCACGGCGGGCCTGGCCTTCATCCTCGCGACCTGGGTCGCCCAGGTCACCGCCTGGATGTTCGCCACCCTCTTCATCGTGGGCCTCACCACGGCGGTGCGCAGGCGACCCTCCTGACGGGGCGCGGTCAGGAGGCCGCCGGGACAGGGGCGGCACCGGGCACGGGCGGGGACGCCAGCCGGTGGGCGCACAAGCGTCGTTGGAGCAGCGAGAGGCCCAGGATGCCCGCGCCGAGGACGACCCAGCCGGCCGGGCCCGCCGCCATCACCCCCGACGTCAGCACGGGCGGGCCGACCGACTTCTCGATGGACTGCGACATCCCGGCGACGCCCAGATAGGCGGGGCGCTCCCGCTCCGGGGCCAGGCACACGGCCAGCTCCCAGGAGCTGACGGAGCGCATCAGCTCGGCCAGCGTGATCAGCGCCGTACAGGCGAGGAGCAGTACGGACGCCGGCCAGGCGCCGCCCGCGCCGGACAGGGGGAGCAGGAGGCAGGCGAGCGCGATCAGCAGGCCGTACCGGGGCAGCGCGCGCAGGGCGCCGTCCGGGCCCGGAAAGCGTGCGGTGACCCGGAGCTGGAGCAGCACGACCAGCACCGTGTTGAGCACGAGGAAGGCCGGGACGAGGGCGTGCGGCGCGTCGGTGCGGTGGACCAGCCACAGCGGCAGCCCCACATCGAGGACGGCGCCGTCCAGGGTGAGGGGGATGTCGAGCAGCACGAAGAGCAGATAGCCCCGGTCGCGCCAGGGGCCGCCCCCGCGCGCCTGCCGGTGGACGCGGGCGGCGGGCGGACGGCGCGCCGAGGTCCAGGCCACGAGGACCGCCGCGGCGACGAACGAGGCGGCGTCCGCCAGGATCAGCGCGTGGTAGGCGCCGACCGTGCCCACGGCGAGCCCGATCGCGGCGACCCCGGCACCGGCTCCGTACGCGGCGTTGGCGACACTGCGCGACAGCGCCTGATAGACGGCGCGGCGGTCCCCGGCCGCCTCCGTCGCGAAGATCATCTCCAGGGTCTTCGCCGTCCGGTCCCCGGCGCAGATCACCGCGACGGCGGGCAGCAGCGCCCAGAAGCCGTGCAGTGCCGGCAGGGCGAGGACGGCCCCGAGCCGCAGCGTGTGGCACCAGATCAGCAGCGTCCGGACCGGGAACCGCTGCGCGAGCCGCCCGCCCACCGGTGAACCTGCGATCCCCGCGACCCCGGCCGCGCCGAGCAGCAGCCCGACCTGCCCGCCGTCCAGGCCGGTGACGAAGGTGAAGTACAGCACCGCGGCCGCCGCCCACACCCCCGTCCCGGCCCGGTCGAGGAACTGCCCGCACAGCATCAGCCGGGCGTCGCGCCCGCCCGGCGGCCGCCGCAGCCCCGCCAGCAGCCCTGCTCCGCCCCGCCGTCGCCGCACTGAGCCCCGCCCCCCGTTCGCCGGCCGGTGATCTCCGTCCGCCCGCCAGAGTCTCGTCATCAAGAATCTTGATGTCAAGGTTTTTGTGGGAGGCGCCCGGACCGGCGGGAGCGCGCTGCTGGAGCGCCGAGGACGGCGGCCCGTACCTTGACGCCATGACCGACGCCGCGCCGCGCCCCTCGCACCCCGACCGCTGGGACGTCAGGAAGCTGATGATCCTGCGCACCCTGCGCGAGCGCGGCACCGTCACCGCCGCCGCCCAGGCCCTGCTGATGACGCCGTCGGCCGTCTCCCAGCAACTCACCAACTTCTCCCGGCAGCTCGGGGTGCCGCTCCTCGAGGCGCAGGGGCGCCGGGTCCGGCTCACCGACGCGGCGCATCTGGTGCTGCGGCACGGCGAGGCCGTCTTCGCCGAACTGGAGCGCGCCGACGCGGAGCTGGCGGCCTATCTGCACGGCGAGTCGGGCGTCGTCCGGGTCGCCGCCTTCTCCACCGCCGTGCCCGCGCTCGTCGTGCCCGCCGTACGGGCGCTGCGCGCCGACCGCCCCGGCATCACCGTCCGCGTGCGCGAGGCCGAGGCCGCGCAGGCCTACGAACTGCTCGCCGCCGGAGACGTCGACCTGGCCCTGTCGCTGGCCGCGCACGCGCCGACCGCCCGCGACCCCAAGTTCACGCGGGTGCCACTGCTCGCCGACCCGCTGGACGTCGCCCTGCCCGCCGGGCATCCGCGCGCCGGGCGGCCGGGCCTCAGGCTCGCCGATCTCGCGGACGAGCCCTGGATCTTCGGCGGCTCCGGCCCCTGGTCGGAGATCACCACCACCGCCTGCGAGGCCGCCGGATTCGTGCCCGAGCAGGCGCACAGCGCGGCCGGCTGGACCGCCATCCTCGCCATGGTCGAGGCGGGCATGGGCGTCGCCCTCGTCCCGCGCATGGCCGCCGCGCGCCGCGACGGGGTCGTCATGTGCGCGCTGGGCGCCGACCGTCCCGTCCGGCACGTGGTGGCGGCCGTGCGCCGGGGCGCGGAGGAGGGCGCGGCCGTGCGGCGGGTCCTCGACGCCCTGACCGTTCAGCGGAACTGAACAACCACCCCGGAAACTTTCGATGGACCTGATGGCTCTCCGCGCCCGACAGTGGGGCCATGACGACAACGCCCGGAACGGACCCGCACGCCAACGACGCCGCCCCCTACGCGGGCGGCGACCCGTACGCCGACTACCGCACCTTCGGCGACCCCGCCGCCTTCGCCGAGCTCGTCGACCTCGCCGACCGGCGGCTCGGCGCCGGCGTCATCGCCGCCAACGACGAGTTCTTCGCCCAGCGCGAGAACCTGCTGGTGCGCGAGCGCGCCGTCTTCGACCCCGAGCACTTCGGGCACAAGGGCAAGGTCATGGACGGCTGGGAGACCCGGCGCCGCCGCGGCACCGCCGACGAGCCGTTCCCGGCGCCCGAGGACCACGACTGGGCGATCGTCCGGCTCGGCGCGCCCGGCGTCGTGCGCGGCATCGTCGTCGACACCGCCCACTTCCGCGGCAACTACCCGCAGCGCGTCAGCGTTCAGGCGGCCGCCGTCGCCGGTGCGCCCGGCCCGGACGAGCTGCTCGCCGACGACGTGAAGTGGGAGGAGATCGTGCCGGTCAGCCAGGTGCGCGGGCACGCCGCGAACCACTTCACCGTCACCTCGCAGGCCCGCTTCACGCACGTCCGGGTCTGCCAGCACCCCGACGGCGGGATCGCCCGCCTGCGGGTGCACGGCGAGGTCGTGCCCGACCCCGAGTGGCTCGGTCTGCTCGGCACCTTCGACCTGGTCTCCGTACTCAACGGGGGTGTGTACGAGGACGCGTCGGACAAGTTCTACTCGTCGCCGACCCAGATCATCCTGCCGGGCACCTCGCGGAAGATGGACGACGGCTGGGAGAACCGGCGCCGCCGCGTGCACGGCACCAACGACTGGGTCCGCTTCCGGCTCGCCGCGCAGGGGGAGATCCGGGCCGTGGAGATCGACACCGCGTACCTCAAGGGGAACTCGGCGGGGTGGATCGCGCTGAGCGGGCGGGACGGGGAGACGGGGGACTGGTTCGAGATCATCCCGCGTACGCGCTTGCAGCCCGACACGCTGCACCGGTTCCCGCTGGCCGGGCGGGCCGTCGCCACGCATGTCCGGCTGGACGCGTTCCCTGACGGGGGTGTGGCCCGGATGCGCGTGCACGGCGCTCTGACGGAGACCGGGCGCTCGGCACTGGCGGCCCGGTTCGACCGTTCCTGACCCGCGGCTCCGGCGGGGGCTGGTCGCGCAGTTCCCCGCGCGGCTCTCGTCGTGGCCGGTCGCGCAGTTCCCCGCGCCCCTACGGGGCGCCCCTGAGACGGCGCACGAAGTGCGCATCTCAGGGGCGCGGGGAACTGCGCGAGAAGAGGCCACCGGCCTGCACGCGGAGAACGACCCAGGGAGCGCGGGGTACTGCGTGATCGGCAGTACCCCGCGCCCCCCGGAGAGGGCTACGCGTCGGCGGCCTGGGCCTTCAGGGCGCGCTCGACCCCGGCACGGGACTCGGAGACGAGCCTGCGCAGCGCGGCGCTCGGCTCCGCCGACCCCAGCCAGGAGTCCGTCGCGGCCAGGGTGTCGGCGGACACCTGCACCGACGGGTACAGCCCGATGGCGATCTGCTGCGCCATCTCGTGCGACCGCGAGTCCCACACACCCCGGAGCGCCGAGAAGTACTTCTCGGTGTACGGCGCGAGCAGCTCCCGCTGATCGGTCTGGACGAACCCGCCGATCACGGCCTCCTGCACCGCGTTCGGCAGCTGGTCGGACTCGACGACCGAGGCCCAGGCCTCCTCCTTGGCCTCGGGAGTCGGCCGCGCCGCACGCGCGGTGGCCGCGTGCCGCTCACCGGCGGCCGTCCGGTCCCGCTCGTACTCGGCGGTGATCTCCGTCTCGTCGAACCGGCCCACGGCCGCGAGCCGCTGCACGAACGCCCAGCGCAGCTCGGTGTCGACGGCCAGCCCCTCGATGGTCTGGCTGCCCTCAAGCAGGGAGTCCAGCACGTCGAGCTGCTCCGGCGTGCGGGCCGTCGCCGCGAAGGCGCGGGCCCAGGCCAGCTGGTGGTCGCTGCCCGCCTCCGAGGTGCGCAGATGCGTCAGCGTCGCCTCGGTCCAGCGGGTGAGCAGCGCGTCGCGGTGGGCCGGGGCCGCGTACAGGTCGAGGGCCAGCTTCACCTGCCGCTGCAGCGACTGGACCACGCCGATGTCGGACTCCTTGGCCACCCCGCTGAGCACCAGGTCGAGATAGGCGCTGGCGGACAGCTCGGCGTCGCGCGTCATGTCCCAGGCGGAGGCCCAGCACAGGGCGCGCGGCAGGGACGCCTCGAAGTCGCCGAGGTGCTGGGTGACGAAGGCGAGGGACGCGTCGTCGAGCCGGACCTTGGCGTAGCTCAGGTCGTCGTCGTTGAGCAGCACGACGGCCGGGCGGTGCTTGCCGACCAGCTGCGGCACCTGCGTCGACTCACCGGCGGTGACGTCGAGTTCGACGCGCTCGCCGCGCAGCAGCTTGCCGCTGGAGTCGTCGAGGTCGTAGAAGCCGATGGCGATCCGGTGCGGCCGCAGCGTCGGCTCGCCCTTCGCACCGGCGGGCAGCGCCGGGGCCTCCTGGCGGACGGCGAAGGCGGTGATGACGCCGTGCTCGTCGGTCTCGATCTCGGGGCGCAGGATGTTGATGCCCGCGGTCTCCAGCCACGCCTTCGACCAGGACTTCAGGTCACGCCCGCTGGTCTCCTCCAGGGCGCCCAGCAGATCGCTGAGCCGCGTGTTCCCGAACGCGTGCCGCTTGAAGTACGCCTGCACGCCCTGGAAGAACTCGTCCATGCCGACGTAGGCGACGAGCTGCTTGAGGACCGAGGCGCCCTTCGCGTACGTGATGCCGTCGAAGTTGACGAGCACGTCGTCGAGGTCGTTGATCTCGGCCATGATCGGGTGCGTGGACGGCAGCTGGTCCTGCCGGTACGCCCAGGTCTTCATGGAGTTGGCGAACGTCGTCCACGAGTGCGGCCACTTCGAGTCCGGCGCGTACGCCTGGCAGGCGATCGACGTGTACGTGGCGAACGACTCGTTCAGCCACAGGTCGTTCCACCACTCCATGGTGACCAGGTCGCCGAACCACATGTGGGCCAGCTCGTGCAGGATCGTCTCGGCCCGCACCTCGTACGCCGCGTCCGTCACCTTGGAGCGGAAGACGTACTGGTCGCGGATGGTCACCGCGCCCGCGTTCTCCATCGCGCCCGCGTTGAACTCCGGCACGAAGAGCTGGTCGTACTTGGCGAACGGGTACGCGTAGTCGAACTTCTCCTGGAACCAGGCGAACCCCTGCCGCGTCACCTCGAAGATCGCGTCCGAGTCGAGGTACTCGGCGAGCGAGGGACGGCAGTAGATGCCCAGCGGCACGCTCTGCCCGCCCGGACCCTCGTACGACGAGTGCACCGAGTGGTACGGGCCGACGATCAGGGCCGTGATGTACGAGGAGATGCGCGGCGTCGGCTCGAAGTGCCAGACGTCGTCCTTGGGCTCCGGGGTGGCGGAGTTCGAGATCACCGTCCAGCCCGTCGGCGCCTTCACCGTGAACTGGAAGGTGCCCTTGAGGTCCGGCTGCTCGAAGCTGGCGAACACGCGCCGCGCGTCGGGCACCTCGAACTGGGTGTAGAGGTACGCCTGCTGGTCGACCGGGTCGACGAAGCGGTGCAGGCCCTCTCCGGTGTTCGTGTAGGCGCAGTCGGCGACGATCCGCAGCTCGTTCGGCCCCGACTCCAGGTGCGCGAGCGCGATCCGCGAGTCGCGGAAGACGGCGGCGACGTCGAGCGAGCGCCCGTTGAGCACCACCTCGTGCACGGCGTCCGCGATCAGGTCGATGAAGGTCTCGGCACCCGCCTCCGCGCTGTCGAAGCGCACGGTGGTCGCGGACCGGAACGTGCCGCCCTCCTGCGCGCCGGAGAGGTCGAGATCGATCTCGTACGAGTCAACGGTGAGCAGCTTCGCCCGCTGCTGCGCCTCTTCTCGGGTCAGATTGGTGCCAGGCACGCGGTCATCTCCTAGTGCGTTCTGCGTTTGTGACGATTCCGGCCATCCTTCCACGCGGGGTACCCGAACGCGATGTCCGTTTTCCGCCGGTGAACACGCCCGTCCCGCGCGACCGTGGAGGGCATGACCAGGTACACCGCACTGCCCATCGACCCCACCGCTCTCAAGGAACTGCGCGACGTCGACGACGCGGGCCGCGCCTGCGTCCCGTACACCGCGACCGCGGCCGACGCGGGCTCTCCGCTGCGCTGCTGCCTGCGCCCGGTCCGGGAGTGCGACCGCATCGCGCTGGTCTCCTACGCGCCGCTGCGCCGCTGGGCGGCGGAGACGGGTGCGACGCCGGGCGCGTACGACGAACAGGGCCCGGTCTTCCTGCACGCCTTCGCCGACGACTGCCCCGGCCCGGAGCGGGACCCGGAGCGCTACCCCTTCGACCGGCCCGGCGCCCTGCGCACGCTGCGCCGCTACGACGCCCGGGGCCACATCGCCGGCGGCCGGCTCCTGGAGATCCCGGGCGACGCGACGGCCGGATTCGACGCGGCCCTCGACGAGGCCTTCGCCGACCCGGCCGTCGTCCTGGTGCACATCAGGGCCGTGGAGTACGGCTGTCTGCACTTCGCGGTGCGCCGGCCGCGCTGAGCGCGGGACGCGTCAGCCGCCCACCGAGATCTGCCACGGGCCGTCCGCTCCGATGCGCAGCAGGCCCGGGCCCTGCACGGGGGCCAGCACATCGAGCCGGCCCACCTCGTTGACCAGCAGGTCCTGGTCGTCGGGCCAGTCGGGGTCGGAGGAGCGGAGGTAGTGCCAGACGGTGAAGTTGCTCTCGCCCTGGTGCGCGAAGGACAGGACGCCGGGGCCGCCCTCGTACACCAGCAGATCGGGGCCCGCGCCGTGCACCGCGCGGTCGAGGCGCCGGGCCTGGCCGAGCGGCAGCACCCGCAGCGTCCACGGGGAGTCCGCCTCCACCAGCAGCGCCAGCGGGCGGTCGTCGGGGACGGTGGCGAGGGTGCGGCCGTGCACCTCGTCCTCGTAGGCGTCCAGCAGGAGTTCGTCGCTGCGCCCGTACGCGTCGCAGGAGTAGATGGTGACCGAGATGCTGTCGCGGCACTCGATGTCGACGACGACCCGGCGGCCCGGGGGCAGGTTCGGCGGGCAGGTGACCCGCTGCTTGGCCCGGCCCTGGTGGACGTAGGGCGGGAAGTCGACGGTGAGTTCGTCGGGGCCGCCGGGGCCTGCCCACGCTCCTGCGGCGGGTGCCGCGGGGGCGGGCGCGGGCGGCGCGTCCTCGACGCCGATCCCGAAGTCCGTCGCCAGACCGGCGAGCCCCGAGTCGTAGCCCTGGCCGACGGCGCGGAACTTCCAGGTGCCGTTCCTGCGGTAGAACTCGCCGAAGACGAAGGCGGTCTCCGTGCTCGCGTCGCCGATGGCGAAGGAGGCGACCGGGGCGCCCTCGGGGGTGGCGACGTGGACGGCGAGACCGGGTATCCGGCCGAACGCCTCGTTGTCGGCGGATGCGGCGACCACCACCCGCGCCACCTCGGGCTCCACGGCGCTCAGGTCGAGCCAGATCCAGTCGGTGCCCGAGGGGCCCGGGTCCTGGCCCTTGCCGAGGTGGCGGACGGACTTCGAGTGGTGCTCGCGCTGGTTGTAGAAGACGAGGTCGGCGTCCGAGCGGACCGTGCCCGCCGCGTCGAGCAGCAGGGCCGAGACGTCCACATCGGGAGTCCCGGGCCCCTGCTGCCAGGCCACCGCCACGTGCAGAGCCGCTGAGGGAACAGGAAGGTTTCCGCCCTTGGCCATCTCGGTCATGCCGGGATCTTCACACAAGCTCCACGAGCGTGTGGCCGGTTTCGCACAACAGCGCGAAACCGCGGAACGGGGTCAGCTCTTGAGCTCGGCCGCCACCAGCTCCGCGATCTGCACCGCGTTGAGCGCGGCGCCCTTGCGGAGGTTGTCGTTGGAGACGAACAGCGCCAGGCCGTTCTCGACCGTCTCGTCGGGGCGGATGCGGCCCACGAAGGACGCGTCCTTGCCCGCCGCCTCCAGCGGCGTCGGGATGTCGGACAGCACGACGCCGGGGGCGCCGGCCAGCAGCTCCGTGGCGCGCTCCACCGAGACCGGGCGCGCGAAGCGGGCGTTGATCTGGAGGGAGTGGCCGGAGAAGACCGGGACGCGGACGCAGGTGCCGGAGACCTTGAGCCCGGGGATCTCCAGGATCTTGCGGGACTCGTTGCGGAGCTTCTGCTCCTCGTCCGTCTCGTGCAGGCCGTCGTCGACGATCGCGCCCGCGAGCGGCAGCACGTTGAACGCGATGGGGCGCTTGTAGACCTCCGGCTCGGGGAAGTCGACCGCCTCGCCGTCGTGGGTCAGCTTGTCGGCCTCCGCGACGACCTTCTGCGCCTGGCCGTGCAGCTCGGCGACGCCCGCGACGCCCGAACCCGAGACCGCCTGGTACGTGGCGACGACCAGCGCTTCGAGGTCCGCCTCGTCGTGCAGGGGGCGCAGCACCGGCATCGCGGCCATCGTGGTGCAGTTCGGGTTGGCGATGATGCCCTTGGGGCGGTCCGCGATCGCGTGCGGGTTCACCTCGGAGACCACGAGCGGCACCTCGGGGTCCTTGCGCCAGGCCGACGAGTTGTCGATCACGACGGCGCCCTGCGCGGCGACCTTCTCCGCGAGGGCCTTGGAGGTGGCGCCGCCCGCCGAGAACAGCACGATGTCCAGGCCCGTGTAGTCGGCCGTCGAGGCGTCCTCGATCGTCACGCCGTCCACGGTCTTGCCCGCGCTGCGCGCCGAGGCGAAGAGGCGCAGCTCGTCGACCGGGAAGTCCCGCTCGACCAGGATCTTGCGCATGACCGTGCCGACCTGACCGGTGGCTCCGACGATTCCGACCTTCACAGGGTTCCTCCGTACGTACACAGGCGGCGAGGTGCCGCTCCATGATGCGTCTGTCCAGGCCCGCCTTGTCCAATCGATTGTCCGAGGCGCGGGACGCGTGGGGTTCGCCACAGACTTCTCGCGGCCGCGGCGAACGTTCCGGGCGCCTGCGGCGTCGTAGGACACACGCGGGGGAGGGGAGGGGCATTGCTGCGCGGCAAGCCGAGAAGAACGGGGGGCCGGTCCGGGCCGGACGACCCCCTGGACGCGGCCGTCGAGGACCGGGTGCGGGCCGTCCTGTCCCTGGGCGGGATGCCGTACGCGGATCTGCCGGACGGGGTGCAGCAGGTGCGGCTGCGGCTCCTGGAGCGGGCCGCCAAGGGGGAGGAGGCGCCGCGCGACGTCTCCGCGTGGGCGGCGGTCGTCGCCTCCAACCTCGCCATGGACTGGCACCGGGCCAAGCGCCGCCAGGAACGGCTCGGCGAGCGCCTTGCCGCCCTGCGCCAGGAGGACGCCCGGGACGCCGCCGAGTCGCGCGTGCTCTCCCTCGCCGTCGCCGAGGGCCTGGACCAGCTCCCCGACCAGCAGCGGCAGGTGGTCGTGCTGCGGTTCTACGCGGATCTGCCGGTGCGCGACATCGCGGCGGAGCTGGGCGTGCCCGAGGGCACCGTCAAGAGCCGGCTGCACACGGCGGTGCGGATGCTGCGGGCCCGCCTGCGCGAAGGGGAGGTGGTGTGACATGGGCGCCATCGAAGGTACGGACGGCACGGACGGCATGGACCGTGAGGACCGGCTCCTGATGCTGGCGGTCTGCGGCGAGCCGCTGCCGGACGACGACCCGGACGCGGCGGGGCTCGCGGCCGACGTCGCGCTGCTGCGCGAGCAGGTGCGCGGCATCGGCGACGCGCTGGCGGCCCGCCCCGCGCCGAAGCCCGTACCGGCGCCCGCGCCGGTCCGCCGTCGCCGCCCGCTGCGGATCGCGTTCGGCGTGCTCGTGGCCGCCTGCGTGGCCGGGGTCGTGGGCGGCCTGGGCTGGCTCGCCGTGACCGCGCCCGCCGGGATCAGCTCCTCCTCCGGCGACAGCGACAAGTCCGTGGCCGATGCCCGACGGGGGCAGGGCGGCGCGGACGCCTCCTCGCCCGCCCTGCACATCGCCTGCTCCAAGGTGCTCGTCGAGGGCCGGGTCGTGAGCATCACGCCGCGCGCCGACGGGGACGTGCGCGTCGTCCTCGACGTCACCCGCTCCTACCGCCCCGAGCGCTCGGCCGAGGAGCACCCGATGCTCACCGTGACCCTGCACGGCTCGGCGAAGGCGGACCTGAAGCCGGGCACGTACACGCTGATCCGGACGCCCGTGTTCCCCCAGGATCGCCAGGACTGGGAGACCGGCTGGGGGGTGAAGGACGCGCGCGGCGGCATCGTCGACGCGCTGCCGGAGGCCCGCGGCCTGGAGTGCCCGGGGCCCGGGTACTGACGGCGGAAAGGGGCGGACGCCGATGGCGTCCGCCCCTTCCGTGGATCAGCCCAGGACTACTGGGTGACCTTCTCGATCTGCACGCTGCCGGTGCCGGTGACGACACCGCGCTCGTTCAGGAGCTGCACCTGCCCGAAGAACTCGCGTCCCTCGGGAGCCGGGGCCGCCGCCGTGACCTGGGCGGCCACCGAGGCGGACGCGCCGTTGGCCAGCGTGACCGGCTTCGAGCCGTCCACCGTGACCGTGCCGAGCGCCGACGAGAAGAAGACGTCCGAGTAGTCGTACGCGGTCGTCCCCGCCGGCACCGAGTACCCGGCGACCTCCACCGTGTACGTGCCGGCGGCCGGCTTGGTGATCGTCACCGCCTCCTCGGAGTCGCCGTCCGCGGACTGCGCGACCTGGTTGCCGGCCGCGTCGTAGACCGTCAGGTCCAGGTCGGCGGACTTGTCGGCCGTGTTGCCGATGGCGACGGTGAGCTTCTCCGCGCCCTCGGGCACGACGACCTCGGAGGTCTGCGTGTCACCGTTGGCGATGGTGGGCCGGTCCGTCTTCGACGAGCCGAGCGCACCGCCCTGGAGCTTGCCGCCGGTGATGGCCGCGAAGTTGTTCGTGACCTTCCAGGAGACGTCGGCCGGAACGCCGACCTTCGCCTCGGTCACCGTCTGCACGGCCGGGTCGAACGCGGCGCCGAGGGCCTGGACCTCCAGCGCGTACGGGTTGTCGAGCAGCGGCGACGTGCGGCGCGCCTCGACCTCGATCTCCCAGACACCGGCCTGCGGGTCCGCGTACGAACGCAGGTCGGGGCGGCAGCCGTTGCCCGATCCGTCGCCGTAGTTCGGGTAGCAGTTCGGCGTCGAGGTGACGTCGACCGGAACGCCGTACGGGTGGATGGAGATGAACCGGGTCTGGCTCCCGTCCTTCAGCCCGCTCATCCGCACCTGGAGCGCCTTGGCGCCCTCGGGGACCGTCACGAAGTAGGACGTGGTGGCGTTGCGCTGCACCGAGCCCTTGGCGGTGAAGGTGTACGACGGCTTGGCCACCGGCGTCGAGACGACGACGGTCGCCATGATCTGCTGGTCGACGCCCTCGGTGCGCGGGTCGTCGACCTGGAGGATCGCGCTGTGCAGCCCGGCCGAGCCCGGCTTGGCCTGCACCTTCACGGTGACCGGCTTGTTCAGCGGCAGATACACCGTGCTGGAGCCGACGATGTCGAAGGTGCCGCCGGAGTTGTTCTTCAGCGACAGCTTGTGGCGCACGGACTTGGCCGACCCGGACGTACGGGTGACCGTGACGTCGTAGGTCTTCTTCTGCTTGGCCTTCAGGCCGCCCTCGCGGTCGTAGATGCCGGTGCCGAAGCCCGGCGTCGCCAGCGCGTAGTCGATCGCGGTGTCGACGGGCGCCTTCACGGTGTACGTGTGCGCGCTCGCCCCGCGGCGGATCGACTTCCAGGCGTCCTCGATGTCGATGAGGCCGGAGCCCTCCGCGTACGCCTGCTCGCCCCTGATGTGGTCCGCGGTCGAGGTGAGCGCGGTGCGCAGCGTCGCCGGGGCCAGGCCGATGTGCTTCTGCTTGGCGGCGCTGATCAGCAGCGCGCTCGCGCCCGCGGCCTGCGGCGAGGCCATCGAGGTGCCCTGGAGCATCGAGTAGCCGGCCGGCAGCGAGTAGCCCGCCTCGGCGACCGGCGAACCGGGCAGCCAGGTCTGGGTGGTGTTGATCGCCGCGCCGGGCGCGGTGATGGCCGGCGTGAAGCCGCCGTCCTCACGCGGGCCGCGCGACGAGAACGGCATCATCGCGTACGACTTCTCGACCTTGGAGCCGTAGTTGGCGGCCCAGGTCTCCTTGGAGATCGACGCGCCGACCGAGAGGACCTTGTCGGCCAGGCCCGGGTCGCCGATGGTGTTCGCGCCGGGGCCGGAGTTGCCCGCCGAGATCACGAGCTGCACGCCGTACTGGTCGATGAGGCGCGTGTACAGCAGCGAGCGCGCGTTGTTGCCGTCGTTCAGCGCGGGCAGACCGCCGATCGACATGTTGACGATGTCGACGCCGCGATTGGCGACGAGGTCGATCATGCCCTCGGTGAGCGCGACGTTGGTGCAGCCGCCGGTCCACGTGCAGGCACGCGAGGAGACGATCTTCGCGCCGGGCGCGGCACCGTTCATGTTCTTGTTGCCGAACAGCGAGTTGGCCGCGGTGATGCCCGCGACGTGGGTGCCGTGCTCGGACTCGATGACGCCGATGTTGACGAAGTCGCGCTTCTGCCCGACCCAGTCACCGCCATAGGGGTCCATCGGGACGTCCTTGCGGATCTCCACGACGAACGGCTGGCGCTCGACGACATCGGTGGACGGGTCGTCCTTGCCGAAGTAGCCGATCTGGTAACCGTCCTTGTACGGCTTCATCGGGGTGTCGTCGGTGAAGTCGCCGTTGTCGTTGAGGTCGACGGTGACGGTGCCCGCGGCGGCGTCGTACAGCACGCCCCACTTGTCGGTGGTGTCGCCGTCCCGGTTCGCGTCGCCCGCGGCGTCGCCGCCGGTGGTGGCCGCCTCAGCGAAGGTGCTGACACCGTACGAGCCGGCCTTCGCCTTCCAGGTGCGGCCGCCGTACGTGAACGTCGGGCCGGACACCTGGGTGACCATCGGCCGCCACGTCGCGTCGCCGTCCACGATCGGGTCGGTCGAGGTGACCCAGTCGACGATCTTGCGCTCGCCGGTCGTGGTCTTCTGCAGCGCCGGGTGGCCGAGGTCGACACCGGAGTCGAGGATGCCGATGGTGACACCGCGCCCGTCGGCCTTCGGGTTGTCCTTCACGAAGTCGACGGCGCCCGTCTCGAAGGACGGGTTGTACGGGTTCTTGGCGGGGGTGTTCTTCCCCGGGCCGCTGTACGAGCCGGTGGAGTGCCGCGACGCGCCCTTGGCGGTGTCGGCGGACGGCGTCGGGTCGTCGAGCGCGATCTCCTGGCGCAGATCGATGCCGAGCACGGAGTCGAGCTTCTCGGCGGCCTTGATGGCGGCCTCGGCCTTACCGGTGGGCAGCGTCGCCCGGACGTAGCCGAGCTTGTCGTAGGTGCGGCCGACGGAGCCGCCCTTGACGGAGTCGAACTGCCCGGCCACGGCCTCGGTCTTCCCGGGGGCGGTGGCGACCATGACGGTCACGTTCTTGTCGCCGTCCGCCTTGGCCGCGGCGAGCAGTTGGGCGTCCTGCGAGCCGAGTTTGTCGCTGGCGGACTTGACGGCCGGGTCGGCGGGCGGCGCGGAGTCCGCGCCTGCCGCGACGGCCATGGGTATCGGCCCGGCCGCGGTGAGGGCAGCCACCAGGCCGGCGGCGGCCGCGAGCCGGGCCGCGCGTCTCGCACCGGATATGGGTGCGCGCTGGGGATCGAGGGTCATCAGCATCCCTGCTACGTGAAGGTGAAGACGGACGATCGAGATGATCGGAACGACTCCGGATTTCGGTGCCGGATGACCGCTCAGCTTTACTTAAGTGACCACGGTTTGGGGAGAGTTGCCCGAGACGGGGGGTGGCCATGGCGGCATTCCGCCATACGCCATCGCGCCCAAACCCCCGCCATCCGGACGTAATTGTCCAACCCCTTGAACGCTTTTGAAGATCTCGTGGTTCACCGGCCTCCGCTACGGGCGTAGAGCCCGGCCCCCGGCACCGGGCGAAACCCGCCCATCCCCCTGCGCATCGGCCCGGATGCCTCTAGCGTTCGGGAATGCACAAAGAGCTGAGGGTGGCCGCGTACGCGGTGTGCGTGCGGGACGGACAGGTGCTTCTCGCCCGCTGGGTCGCGAGCGACGGCAGCCGCCGCTGGACGCTGCCCGGCGGCGGCATGGACCACGGCGAGGACCCGTACGACACGGTGATCCGCGAGGTCGACGAGGAGACGGGCTACACCCTCGCGCCCGGCACCCTCCTCGGCGTCCACTCGGTGCTGCGCCGCTACCCCCGCAAGCTGGGCAAGATCGCCGACTTCCACGGGCTGCGCCTCGTCTACGAGGGCGCGATCACCGGCGGCACCCTGCGGCACGAGGAGAACGGCTCCACGGACATGGCCGCCTGGCACGACCTGACCGCCGTCCCCGACCTGCCCCGGGTCGAACTCGTCGACGTCGGACTCGCCCTGTGGCGCGAGCGCCCGGCCGACGGACATCTGACGCCGAAGCCCGGCGGCGGGCCCACCCTTCCCCGCGAAGTGAACACAGAGTGACCGCGAGAGAGCGGCTCACCCTCCCGCGCATGACATCACGGACCCGACGCGCGCCCCGGCGCGGACCCCGGTGATCCACGTACGGTGATCGGCGCTGCGCGTTGCGTCGCTGTTCACGCGCAGGTCACCCCCGA
The DNA here is from genome assembly GCF_040645755.1 of Streptomyces sp. NPDC046716. Lineage (NCBI taxonomy): Bacteria > Bacillati > Actinomycetota > Actinomycetes > Kitasatosporales > Streptomycetaceae > Streptomyces > Streptomyces sp. NPDC046716. The sequence continues at coordinate 123,763 of NZ_JBEYYU010000005.1, read as the reverse complement.
TGCCAACGATCCAGTACGGACGGGCAGTGCCCCACGGCACCACCCGGCCGCCACTGTCGACGCGTTCGCACTCGGGGAGACCGCGCCATGCCGCGCACACGCTCTGTCACCAAGGCCGCCGCAGACATTGACCGCCGTACCGTGCTGGCCGCGACCGGCGCGCTCACCGGGACGGCGGCGATCGCCGGCTTCGGCTACCTCCTGGGCCCCGGCGGGCACGAGGCCGCCGCCGGTCCCGCACCCGCACAGGCGCTGACCCGCGAGGTTCCCGACGCGTCCGAGGCGCCCGGCGTCCCGTACAGCCGCGGCACCACCCTCGCCTCGGTCGCCGCCGGGCACGGCTCCGGCTTCCGGCGCCTGGGCGGCGGCCCGGCCTGGCCGCGCGTGGTCCGCTCCGACCTCAGGGCCGCCCGCTCCGGCCGCGCGGCCCGCCGCACCGCGCTCGCCGCCTTCGTCCAGTTCACCGACCTGCACCTGGTCGACGTGCAGCACCCGCTGCGCTACGAGTACCTGCGCTCCCAGACGTCGAGCGCCTGGCGTCCCCAGGAGTCGCTGTCCGTCGCCGGCGCGGTGGCGCTCGTCGAGCGGGTCAACGCCCTGCGCGGCGCGCCCGTCACGGCGGCGCCGCTGCACTTCGTGATGACGACCGGCGACAACACCGACAACAACGCCCGCTGCGAACTCGACTGGTTCCTCACGGCGATGAGCGGCGGCCGCATCACCCCCAACACCGGCGACCCGCGCCACTACGAGGGCGTCCAGAACAGCGGCATCCCGCTCTACTGGCACCCCGACTCAGGCCTGCGCGACACCGACAAGCGGGACCACCACTTCCCGCGCCTCGACGGCTTCCTGGCCGCCGCGATCTCCGAGGTGCGCAGCCCCGGCCTGAAGCTGCCCTGGTACTCCACGGTCGGCAACCACGACGCGCTGCCCGGCGGCTGCTACGCCCCCGGCGACTCCTACTTCGCCGAACTCGCCGTCGGCGGCCGCAAGCTGATGGACCTCCCGGCCGCGCAGGGAAAGGCGATCTGGGACAACGTCAAGCAGGGCGGCGACCCGCGCGGCAGAGAGTTCGAGCGGCTGCTGCGCGCGCAGGCCCGGCACATGCGCCCGGTCACCCCGGACGAGTCCCGCGCACCCTTCACGCCCACCGAGTACGTCGCGGCCCACCTCGACCCGGCCAGGACCGGGCCCGGTCCGGTCGGCCACGGCTACACGCAGGCCAACCTCGCCGCGAAGACCCAGTACTACGCGTTCCGCGTCTCGGACGACGTCGTCGGCATCAGCCTCGACTCGACCGACCCCGGCGGCCACTACGAGGGCTCGCTCGGCACCACCCAGCTCAAGTGGCTCACCGCACAGCTGAAGGAGGCCGAGCGGAACGGCGACCACGTCGTCGTCTTCTCCCACCACACCAGCAAGACGATGCGCAACCTCAACGAGGACCCCGGCCACCCCGGCGAGCGGCGCCACGGCGGCGACGAACTCGCCGCCCTCCTCGCCGCCCACCGCCCGGTCCTCGCCTGGGTCAACGGCCACAGCCACAAGAACGCCATCACCCCGCACAAGGGCACCGGCGGCTCGAACGGCTTCTGGGAGATCTCCACCGCCTCCCACGTCGACTTCCCGCAGCTGGCCCGCATCATCGAGATCACCGACAACCACGACGGCACGCTCTCGCTGTTCACCACGCTCATCGAGTCCTCGGCGCCGCACCGCACCGACTTCTCCGACCTCAGCCAGACCGGCCTGGCCGCCCTCTACCGCGAACTCGCCTTCAACGCCCCGGGATCCCGCGCGACGCTGTCCGGCACGCCGGGCGACCGCAACACGGAGCTGGTGCTCCGCAAGTAGCCGGGTCTTCTTCACCGCGCATGCGAAGGGACGGGCCTCGCGCGGCCCGCCCCTTCGCTCCCCTCCTGATGTCGCCCCGGTCCGTCACTACCGGGGCAGCACCACGACATACGCCGCCGGGTCCCGGTCGCCGGACGCCATCAGCGCGGTCCGGACGACGGCGGCCTGCTGCTCGATCGACTCGCGCAGCTTCCTCGGCGTGATGTGCACGACCGTGATCCCGAGCCGCTCCAGGTGCTCGCGCTTGCGGACGTACTGGCTGAACAGCGGGTCGTCGTCCCCGCCGAGGCCCGCCCTGGGCGCCCGCGTGTCCAGTTCGACGGCGACCGCGTGGTCCGGCCAGTAGGCGTCCACCCCGCCCAGGTGCGGTCCGCCCGGCAGCCGCAGGTCCACGTTCCACACCGGGTCCGTCAGGCCGCCCTCGCGAACCATCGCGTACAGCCGGTCCTCGGCGATCGCCCGCCCCTCCGCGAGCAGCGAATCCACGGCGGCCACCACGTGCGGCCGGGTCAGCAGCCGGGCCGCCGTCAACTCCCGCACCAGCGCCGCCGGCTCGCAGTGCCCGCCGCGCACCGCCTCGGTGAGCAGCCGGCGCACCGCCTCCGCGTCGGCGAGCTGCGCCACGGCGTCCGCGAGCGCCCGCGGCACCGGCGCCACCGGAACGCCGTCGAGCGTCACGGGGTCCGGCAGCCCCGGCGTGCGCACGAGCCGCGCGAACTCGGTCGACCGCAGCCGCCGGGTGCGCGGGACGAGCACGTCGACGTGGTCGAGGGAGAGCAGCGGGGGAGCGCCCGAGAAGCCGTGCAGGGTCAGCGCGGCGAGCCCGGTGACCAGGACGTCGGTGTACGGGGCGGCGGGCGCGGCGTGCGGGTCGCCCGCCGCCGGCTGTACGGGCACGGCGGCGGCCGGGACGCGCCGCTGCGGGGTCCGCCCGGCGTACAACAGCACCGCGTGCAGCCGCTCCTCACCGGTCGGCGGCCCGGGATGCAGCAGAAACACCCCCGGCAGCGGCTGCTGCCAGGGCCCGCCCGCCCGGCACTGTTCCTGCGCGGTGGCGGCGGAGACCCCGTGCGCCTTCAACTGGGCGCCGCTCAGGACGCGCCGCTGGGCCGTGACCAGGTGGCGCAGGGGGCGGGGGGAAAGGGGGGTGTTGTGGTTCATGAGGTGGATGTGCCCATCAGCACCCCCTGCGCTAACCGCTGTTACAGCCCTGTCGGCAAAACCGGACAAGCCCGCCCTAAAGTCGGCCTCTCCCCGTGCCGAAAAGCCCAGGCGGTACCGGGGGTTACGGCTCGGGATGCCCGCATTGGGTAACACCCCGCCGCCCGCACCCCCGGCGTCACCCGATGTCGACGACCCGGGCCCACCCCGGCGGCGCCTCCGGCACATACTCCGGATCGTCCTCGTCGACGCCCCCGGCGGGCCGCGGAAACAGCCCGACCACCACCCGGCACGGCGGCCGCTCCGACGGCCACGGGGTCTGACCGTCCGTCAGGGCGACGATGACGTCCGGCCGGTGCCGCCCCCGCAGCGCCCGCGCGAACCCGGACCGCAGATCCGTCCCGCCGCCCCCGACCAGTTCCACGCTCTCCGCCCGGCACAACGGCACGGCCACCCCGGCCGCCGCGTCGCAGGAGACCACCGAGACCAGATCGCGCCGCCCGCCCACGGCCCGCGCGATCGCCGCGACCTCCAGCAGCGCCGCGCCCAGCTCGGCATCGCTCACCGAGCCGGACGTGTCGATCACCACGCAGACCCGCGGCGGATTGCGCCGCAGGCTGGGAAGGACGACTCCGGGCAGGCTCGCCGAGCGGCGCGAGGGCCGCCGGTAGCTGTGGTTCTCGCCGACCCCGGGCGCCCCCGCCGCCGACCGCACCGCCGCCCCCAGCAACTGCCGCCAGGGCTGCGGCGCGTGGAACGCCTCGTCCGCCCACCGCCGCCACCCCTCCGGCGCCGAACCCGGCCGGCCCTTGATCCCCTCCGCGACCCGGAACCGCACCGCGTCCCGCTGCTGCCGGGTCAGCCCGTGCGCGCCCCCGGGCCCCAGCTCCCACGGCCGGGCGTGCCCGTCGGCGCCGCTGCCGCAGTCCAGCCAGGCGAGTTCCGGGCCGAGGTCCGCCATCGACGCGGTCCGCAGGTACTCCTCCATCAGCAGCCCGTCGTCGAGCCGGAGCATCGAGGGCAGCACGACCCCCGTGGGCCGCTTCAGACCGTCGCCGTAGATGTCGTCGTTGATCTCGAAGTCGGCGGCGATGTTGCGCCGCAGCCGCTCGCCGGGACCGTGCTCGCCGTGCGCGCGGGCGTACCGCTCGCCCCGGCCGTGGTGGTCCCGGAGCAGATGGGACACCTCGTGCACCCAGACGCCCGCCAACTCCTCGACGGGGGTGCGGGCCACGAAGCCGGGCGAGACGTAGCAGCGCCAGTGCGGGTCCACGGCCATCGTCGGCACCGACGGGTCCTCCACGACGTGCAGGGCGAAGAGCGCGGCGGCCAGATAGGGCCGGACCTTCACCGCGTGCAGCCGGGCGGCCAGCAGCTTGTCCCGGTTCAGCGGGAGCACGCACCGGACCGGGTCGGCCCGGGGCGGCGCGGGCTCGGGGCGCCGGGGCGCCGGGCGCGGCACGGGCCGCCGTGCGGGCGCGCTCATCGGCGTACCGCCGTGGCCGCGCCCGCCAGGGTCCTGGCGACCGAGCGGTCGGCGCGCTCGGCGATCCCGACGACCCCGGCCAGCCGTTCCACCGCGTCGGGCACCTCCCAGTCGTCGCGGCGCAGCGCGGCCAGCGCGGACGCCGGGGCGACCAGCAGATCGGGGGCGCCGCTCTCCAGGGCGCGGACCAGGACGGCCCAGGCCGCCTCCCAGCGGTCCCGCTCGGGCCGTGCCCCGACGGCGGCGACCACCGCTTCGAGGGCCGCCTGCCGCAGATCGCCGCGTTCGGGGAGCTCGGCGGTCGGCGGGTCGGACAGCAGGGACTCGGGGTCGGGAAGGTCCATCCGGTCGAGGTGGGCGAGGAGTTCGAGCCCCGGCCCGTCGCCCACGGCGCCGCGCACCAGCAGCGCCAGCACCTCGCGGGAGACCGATGCGGCCGTCCCGAACGCCAGCAGGGTCAGCGCGGTCTCCCAGCTGCGCGGCGAGGGCCAGGCGCCGCCGCGGCGCGTCTCGCTGTTCGGCAGCCGGTGGATCAGCGTGGGCCTGGCCTCCAGGAACCCGCACACGGCGCGCCGCGCGTACGCCACCGCCGGGGCGAGTGCCGCCGGGTCGAGGCTCGGGAGTTCGGCGCGGGGCCAGACTCCGCCGAGTCCGCGCACCACCACCTCCCTGTCGTGCACCCAGTGCAGGTGCACGAATCGGTTGGCCAGCGGCGGGCTCAGCTCCCAGCCGTCGGCGGCCGACGCGCGCGGGTTGGCCGCCGCCACGATCCGGACGCCGGGCGGCAGTTGGAGCGCGCCGACCCTGCGTTCCAGGACGACGCGGAGCAGGGCCGCCTGGACGGCCGGGGTGGCGGTGGAGAGTTCGTCGAGGAAGAGCAGCCCGCGACCGGCTGCGACCAGTTCCACCGCCCACTGCGGTGGCGCCATCGGGACTCCCTGCGTTGCGGGGTCGTCGCCCACGATCGGCAGGCCGGAGAAGTCGGACGGTTCGTGGACGCTGGCGATCACTGTGGTCAGCGGGAGCCCGAGCGAGTCGGCGAGGCGGGTGAGCACCGCGGTCTTGCCTATGCCGGGTTCGCCCCACAGCAGGACCGGGAGGTCGGCGGCGACGGCGAGGGTGAGCGCTTCGAGCTGTTCGTCGGGGCGTGGCTCGGACTCCGCGGTCCGGAGCATGCCCAGCAGGGTGTCGGCTACGGAGAGTTGGCTGGTATTCGTCATGGGGCATCACCTGGGAGGGAGTAGGGGTGGGAAGGGTGGTGCGTTCGGGTGCGGCTCTCGTCGTGGCTGGTCGCGCAGTTCCCCGCGCCCCTGGGGCTGCGCTTCGCGCGCCTCCCTTCAGGGGCGCGGGGAACTGCGCGAGAAGCCCCACCGGCCGTCAGCCGGAGGGCACCCCGGGAAGGGCGGCGCGGCGTCGAGCCCGGCCCGGAACAGCCCGTGCCCGACGAGCCGCCCGGCAGCAGACTCCAGCTCCTCCCGGAGCGCCCCGTCCCGCAGGACGGCCCCGCTCCCGAGCAACCCCTCGACGACGCGGAGCGCCCCGGCCCCGTCCCCGTGCAACAACCGCTCCCGCACGGCGGGCAGCGCCTCGGGCCGATGATGCACGGCGTCGATGGCCCGCAGACACGGCAGCCCGGGCCCGCCGAGCGCCACCAGCAGCTCCTCGCGGCGCAGTTGGCCCGGATCGTGGTCGACGGCCACCAGCACCCCGTCCCGCAGCGCGATCCGGTGCACCTCACCCCGGCACTCGACCCGGTGCGGATCACCGGGATCGGCCACGGGGCCGACGGCGGCACCGGTGCCGACCCCGCCCAGCGCCGCGCCGACCAGCGGATGCAACCGGTCGGCGGTGACGAGCCCGGCGCGGAGCAGTTCGAGATCGGGCAGCGGCCGCGCCGCGGCCTCCGGCAGCACCGGAAGCGCCGCGACGACCTGCGCCGGCAGGACCTCGCGCACCGGACGGCAGACCGGGGCATGACTGTCGTCCGGGGCGAGGAGTTCGAGGACGTCGTGCTCGCGCGCGGCACGCCGCACGGTGAACGCCCCACGAGGGGAACGCCGTTCGGCGCGCAGCAGCAGCTCCGCGTCGACGGCCCACCCGGCACGGGCGCGTACCGCCAGCTCGGGAGCGCGTCCGGCGTCCCACAGATGCCGGTGCAGATCGAGCCGGAACCGCCGCGCCGGGTGCGGATGGGGATGGGGGCGGCCCGGGCCGGTCCCGGGCCCCTCCCACAGGGAGAGGGAGAGCCGCTGTCCGCCGTCCGCCGACGCCGGAGGCGTCCGTACGACGAGGCGCAGCGGCCCGTACCGGGCGAGGGCGACGGTCAGCGCGGGCCGCAGCCGCCCGTCGGGGGCGATCCTGGGCAGGTGCCAGCGCAGCAGATCCGGTGCGAGGCACCGCAGATCGGCCTGGAGGGTTCGAGCGAGGTCACTGCCGTGGCGACGGCGCACGGCGCGCAGATCGAGATCGACGTCGACCCGGGCGGCGGCGCAGGCCCCGGCCCAGTCACCGGCGGCACGCCGCGCGGTACACGTCTCGATCATGGACGGTGGCACGGCGTACGCACGTACGCGCTGCCACATCGACAGTCGGGGCGGAATCCCGTTCACGAGGTGGGGTGCCATCAGCACTCACCTTGCGCGAACGAGTCCCCCAATCCGTACAAGGAGAAGTTCGTCATCCCGCGCATCATAGGCACGCGGGACGTGCGCGGGGCGAGCGCTTTTCCGAGCGCCCGCCCCGGGAATCGTCCAGCGCCGAGAACTATCCGGCGGCCGCCACGTCACACGCCTGCGCCCGCAGCGCCCGGGCCAGGTCGTCACGCGCCTCGAGCACCAGCCGGCGCAGGGCCGGAGCTGCCTGCTCGTGCGCGGAGAGCCACGCGTCCGTCGCCGCCAGGGTCTCCGGCGAGTCCTGGAGGTCGGGGAAGAGCCCCCGCACCACGTCCATGCCGATCTGGATCGACCGGTCCGCCCAGACCCGCTCGATCGCCGCGAAGTACTTCTCGGCGTACGGCGCGGTGAGCTCGCGCTGCGACGACTGCTGGAACCCGGCGATGGTCGCCTCCACCAGCGCGTTGCTCAGCGCGTCCGACTCCACGACCTGGGCCCAGGACTGCGCCTTGACGGCCGCCGACGGGCGCGAGGCCAGACAGCGCACCTGGTGCCGCTTGCCGGACGCGGTGTCGTCCCGGGCCAGCTCGGCGGCGAGCACGGACTCGTCGGCGACGCCGTTCGACGTGAGCGTCTCCAGGAACGCCCAGCGCAGCTCCTGGTCGACCTCGAGACCGTCGATCCGGGCGGTGCCGGCCAGCAGCCCGTTCAGGAGCTGGAGGTCGGCGTCGCCGGCGGCGACCGACGCGAAGAAGCGGGCCCACGTCAGCTGGTGCTGGCTGCCCGGCTCGGCGAGCCGCAGCTCCTTCAGGGCGCCCTCGGCGAGCAGCCGCCCGCCCTCCTCGCGCCACTCGGGAGCCGCGTAGTGCACCAGGGCGCCGCGCGCCCAGGCGTGCAGCATCTGCAGGACGCCGATGTCCGACTCGCGCCCGGCGAACCGCAGGACGAGGCCGATGAAGTCCCGGGCCGGCATGAGCGCGTCCCGCGTCAGGTTCCACAGCGCGGACCAGCACAGCGCGCGGGCCAGCGGGTCGGTGATGTCGCCGAGCCGCTCGCGCAGCGTGGCGAGGGACTCCGCGTCGAACCGGATCTTGCAGTAGGTGAGGTCGTCGTCGTTGACCAGCACCAGCTCGGGCGCCTCGGCCCCGGCCAGCTCGCCGACGACGGTGCGCGGCCCGTCGACATCGGCCTCGGCGCGCGCGTACCGCTCCAGCGCGCCCTCCGCCGTACGCCGGTACAGGCCGACGGCGACCCGGTGCGGGCGCAGCTCGGGGTGCGATTCGGCGGCCTCCTGCACCACGGCAAGCTCGGTGATCCGGCCCTCGCCGCTCAGGATCACCTGCGGGGTGAGGGAGTTGACGCCCGCGGTCTGCAGCCAGGACCGCGACCAGGACGCCATGTCGCGCCCGCTGGTCTCCTCCAGGACGGACAGCAGATCGCCGAGGCGCGTGTTCCCGTACGCGTGCCGCTTGAAGTAGCGGCGGGCGCCCTCCAGGAACGCGTCCCGTCCCACGTACGCCACCAGCTGCTTGAGGACGGAGGCGCCCTTGGCGTAGGTGATGCCGTCGAAGTTGAGCTTCGCGTCCTCCAGGTCCCGGATGTCGGCGGTGACCGGGTGGGTGCTCGGCAGCTGGTCGGCGCGGTACGCCCAGGCCTTGCGGTTGTTGGCGAAGGTGATCCAGCCGTTGGTGAAGCGCGTCGCCTCCACCATCGAGAACACGCCCATGAAGTCCGCGAAGGACTCCTTCAGCCACAGGTCGTCCCACCACTGCATGGTGACGAGGTCGCCGAACCACATGTGGGCCATCTCGTGCAGGATCACGTTCGCGCGCCGCTCGTACGACGCGGTCGTGACCTTCCCGCGGAAGATGTACTCCTCGCGGAAGGTGACGATGCCCGGGTTCTCCATCGCGCCGAGGTTGTACTCGGGCACGAACGCCTGGTCGTACTTGCCGAAGGGGTACGGGTAGTCGAAGTTGTCGTGGAAGAAGTCGAGGCCCTGCTTGGTGATCTCGAAGATGTCGTCGGCGTCGAAGTACGGCGCGAGACCCTTGCGGCACATGGCGCCCAGCGGGATGACCAGCTTCGAGCCGTCGTCGAGGGCACGCTCGTAGGAGTCGCTCACGTAGTGGTACGGACCGGCGACGACCGTCGTGATGTACGTCGAGATCGGCTTGGTCTCCGCGAACCGCCAGACACCGTCGACGAGTTCGCCCACGCCGTTGGACCAGGCCGTCCAGTCCTGCGGCGCCTGCACGGAGAAGCGGTAGGGCGCCTTCAGGTCGGGCTGCTCGAAGTTGGCGAAGACGCGGCGCGCGTCGGCGGGCTCGTACTGCGTGTAGAGGTAGACCTCGCCGTCCTCGGGATCGACGAAGCGGTGCATGCCCTCGCCGGTGCGCGAGTACGCGCACTGGGCGTCGACCACCAGTTCGTTGTCCTCCGCCAGGCCCTCCAGCTGGATGCGGCTGCCGTCGAACACGGCCGCCGGGTCCAGGTCCTCGCCGTTCAGCGTCACGGCCGTCACCGACGGCGCGATCAGGTCGGCGAAGGTGCTCGTGCCCGCCTCGTTGGCCCGGAACCGGATCGTGGTCACGGACCGGAAGGTGCGCGGCCCGTCCGCCGGGGCGTCGCCGACCGCCGAGCGCAGGTCGAGCGCGACCTCGTACCCGTCGACGGACAGCAGGCCCGCCCGCTCGCGGGCCTCGTCGCGGGACAGATTCTCTCCGGGCACGGGCGGCACTCCTTCTGACGTCGCGGCGTCCTCGTGGGACTGTGCGGGACTGTTCGGGCTCCTACGATCCTCGCACGGGAATGAGGGCCGCGGCCGTCGCGTTGCCGCAGGCAAGACCACCCCGGTGACTTCTGAGGAGAACCATGTCCACCACGGCTGAGAAGACCCCCGTCGACTTCTGGTTCGATCCCCTGTGCCCCTGGGCCTGGATGACGTCGCGCTGGATGCTGGAGGTCGAGAAGGTCCGCGACGTCGAGGTCCGCTGGCACCTGATGAGCCTGGCCGTTCTCAACGAGAACAGGCTCGACGAGCTGCCCGAGGAGTACCGCGAGATGCTCGCGACCAAGGCCTGGGGTCCGGTCCGGGTCGTCATCGCGGCGCAGGAGGAGCACGGCCCCGAGGTCCTCGGCGGCCTCTACACCGCGCTCGGCACCCGCATCCACAACCGCGGCGAGGGCCCCACGAAGGAGGCCGTCGCCGGCGCCCTGGAGGAGGTCGGCCTGCCCGCCTCGCTCCTCGACCACTGGGACGGCACGAAGTACGAGGCCGAGCTGCGCGCCTCCCACAAGGAGGGCATCGACAAGGTCGGCCAGGACGTCGGCACCCCGGTCATCGCGGTGCCGGGCGCCGACGGCGAGCAGATCGCCTTCTTCGGCCCGGTCGTCACCCCGGCCCCCAAGGGCGAGGAGGCGGCCAAGCTCTGGGACGGCACGCTGCTCGTCGCCTCGGTCCCGGGCTTCTACGAGATCAAGCGGACGCGCACGCAGGGCCCGGTCTTCGACTGAGTCAGGCGAACCGCTCGGGCAGCGTGAGTCCCTTGCCCTGGCTCAGGTGCGGCTGCACCCATCGGCACGCGCCCTCGTGACCTTGGCAGCGCCAGAAGCTGTGGGCGTCGGCCCACGTCAGCTTCTCCTCCTCGACCAGGTACTTCTTCTCGTCGTCATTGGCGGGACGGAAGTCCTGCAAGGGACCCTTGCAGTTCGGGCAGTGCTTGGACATAGGCATAAGGGTCACAGTCTCCCGGAACCCCGCATACCGACAGACCCCGCGAGTCACGTCCTCGCGGGGTCTGTCCTTTTCCGCCGCCCACCTGCGTGAAGGTTGAGAAGACGATCACGAGGCGGGACGCTTCAGGGCGTCAGGGCACGAGCAGCAGGTTGTACGCCCGCTCCTTGGCGGCCGCGTAACGCTTGGCGACGTCCTGCCAGTTGACGACGGCCCACATGGCCTCGATGAAGTCGACCTTCTGGTTCTTGTACTGGAGGTAGAAGGCGTGCTCCCAGGCGTCGAAGACGAGGATCGGGGTCGAGCCCTGGCCCACGTTGCCCTGGTGGTCGTAGATCTGCTCCACGATGAGCCGCCCGCTCACCGGCTCGTACGCGAGCACGCCCCAGCCGGAGCCCTGCGTCGTCGCGGCGGCCTTCGTCAGCTGCGCCTTGAACCCGGCGAACGAGCCGAACGACTCGGCGATCGCGTCCGCGAGGTCGCCCACGCCGTCGGCGGCCAGCGGCTCGCCGCCGCCGTCACCGGTCATGTTGTGCCAGTAGATGCTGTGCAGGATGTGGCCGGAGAGATGGAAGGCCAGGTTCTTCTCCAGCCCGTTGAGAGAGCCCCACTGCTCCTTGTCCCGGGCCTCGGCCAGCTGCTCCAGGGTGTCGTTCGCGCCCTTCACGTACGCCGCGTGGTGCTTGTCGTGGTGCAGCTCGATGATCTGCGGGTTGATGACCGGCTCAAGTGCCGCGTAGTCGTACGGAAGTTCAGGAAGCGTGTACGTGGCCATGTCTCTCCGTGCCCTCCGGCTGCTTATTGCAAGTTATTCGCAAGTGCAGGCTAACAGCAACAGCGCCGCGCGCAACGAGAAGGACCCCCGGGCCGACCGGCCCGGGGGTCCTTCAGATGTCGCGGGGGAGGGTTACTTCTTCTCGGCGAGCTTCTGCCGCGTGTAACCGACGATCGCGAGGATCACGGTGAGGCCGCCCGCGTAGTAGAGCTGTTCGCGGGTGCCCTCCTCGCGGGCCATCAGGACGAAGACGACGGCCATGCCCGCGAGGGCCACCCAGGTCAGGTACGGGTAGGCCCACATCCTCACCACGAGCCGCTCCGGAGCCTCGCGCTCCAGTTTGCGCCGCAGGATCAGCTGGGACGCGGCGATGAAGAACCAGACGACGAGGATGATCGCGCCGATCGTCTTCAGCAGCCACTGGAAGATGTCGTCGGGGCGCCAGTAGCTGAGCAGCACGCAGACGAAGCCGAACACCGCGGACAGCAGCACGGCGATGCGCGGGACGCCGCCGTGGATCCTGCCGATGACCTTGGGGCCCTGGCCGCGCGCGACCAGCGACCCGGCCATGCGCGAGGCGCCGTAGATGTTGGCGTTCATCGCCGAGAGCAGCGCGACGAAGACCACGATCTTCATGATGACGCCGGCGGCCGGCAGGTCCAGGTACTCCAGGGTGGCGACGTAGGACCCCTTGTCCGGGTCCACCAGCGCCTTGTCCGACCAGGGGATCAGCGCGACGACCACGACCATCGAGCCGACGTAGAAGAGCGCGATGCGCCACATCGCCGTCCGCACGGCCTTCGCCACACCCTGCACCGGGTGCTCCGACTCCGCCGCGGCGATGGTGACGGTCTCCAGACCGCCGTACGCGAAGACCGACGCGAGCAGTCCCGCGATGAGCCCCTCGGTGCCGTTCGGCATGAAGCCGCCGTGGCCCGTGAGGTTCTCGGTGCCCGGCGCGTCGTTGCCCAGAAGCCCGAAGATCGCCAGGACGCCGATGACGAGGAACGCGACGATCGCCACGACCTTGAGGGTGGCGAACCAGAACTCGAACTCGCCGAAGTTCTTCACCGCCGAGACGTTGGTCGCCGTGAACACGAGCATGAACAGGGCGACCCAGGCCCACTCCGGCACCCCGGGGACCCAGCCGTGCGCGATCTGCGCCGCGCCGATGCCCTCCAGCCCGACCGCCACGCACAGCAGGAACCAGAACGCCCAGCCCGCCGTGAACCCCGCCCACGGGCCGATGGCCCGCTCGGAGTGCACGGAGAACGAGCCGGAGGCCGGGTAGGCCGCCGCCATCTCGCCCAGCATGCGCATCACGAGCATGACGAGGGCGCCCGATATCGCGTAGGCGAGGATGATCGAAGGACCGGCCGCGGCGATCGCGGTGCCGGAGCCCACGAAGAGCCCCGCGCCGATCACGCCGCCGAGCGCGATCATCGAGAGGTGGCGCTGCTTCAGGCCGGGCGACAGTGACGAGGTGTCCACCGGCTTCGCGTCGGCGACCTCTTCGCTTGGCTGCGCTGACGTCCGAGACATGGAATGGCCCTGTTCAGTAGCTGAGACGAGGTGCGGTGCGCCCATGTAATGAGCGCGTAAAACCGCCACAGTCTGAGCGCGCGGTCCGCCTACAGGGAAGACGTTTCCGGAATACGGACACGACGCTCACACTCGGCGACGTTCGTGTCGACGTACCGTGAACGATCAGACACGCCGTGCGCGCAGCTCCCGCACACCCGCGACGGCGAGCACCAGAAGCGTCGCCCCCGTCGACCACAGCAGCTGCGGCCGCGCCGTGTCGTCGGTCAGCATCAGCACGAAGACCGCCGCCATGGCCACGAGCGCCGCCCAGGTCAGCCACGGGAACGCCCACATCCGCAGCACCAGGCGCTCGGGCGCCTCCCGCTCGATCCGGCGCCGCAGCCGCAGCTGGGACAGCGCGATCAGCGCCCACACGAACAGCAGCACCGCGCCGACCGAGTTGAGCATGTAGAGGAAGACGGTGTCCGGCCACTCCAGATTGAGGAGCACGGAGACGAAGCCGAACGCCACCGACGCCAGCACCGCCCGCCGGGGCACTCCGCCCCCGCCCACCTTCAGCAGCGACTTCGGCGCCTCGGCGCGCTCGGCCAGCGAGAAGATCATGCGGGATGAGCCGTAGAGGTTGGCGTTGAGCGCGGACAGCAGTGCCACGAAGACGACGATGTTCATGATCTGCCCGGCCGACGGGATGCCGATCGAGTCCAGGACGGTGACGTACGGGCTGATGCCCGCCTTCTGCGCGGTCCAGGGCAGCACCGTGACGATGACCAGCATCGAACCGACGTAGAAGAACAGGATCCGGAAGACCGCGCTGCGCACCGCCCGCGCCACCGAGCGCACCGGGTCGTCGGACTCGGCGGCCGCGATGGTGACGACCTCCAGACCGCCGAAGGCGAAGACCACCGCGAGCACGCCGGAGACCACGCCCTGCCAGCCGTGCGGCAGGAAGCCGCCGTCGCCGGTGAGATGGGTCAGCCCGACCGGGTCGGTGTCGGGGAGCAGGCCGAAGATCGCGAGGGTGCCGAGCACCAGGAACGCGACGATCGCCACGACCTTGAGGGTGGCGAACCAGAACTCGAACTCGCCGAAGTTCTTCACCGCCGCCAGGTTCGCCGCGGTGAAGACCAGCATGAACAGCAGCACCCAGGCCCACTGGGGGACGCCCGGCACCCAGCCGTTGGCGATCTGCGCGGCGCCCGTCGCCTCCACGGCGAGCACGACCACGAGCAGGAACCAGTACAGCCAGCCGGCACTGAACCCGGCCCACCGGCCGAGCGCCCGCTCCGCGTGCACCGAGAACGAGCCGGACGCGGGCATCGCCGCCGACATCTCGCCGAGCATCCGCATCACGCACATCGCGATGGCGCCCGCGATCAGATAGGAGAGCACGATGCCGGGGCCCGCGACCTGGATCCCGGCGCCCGAACCGACGAAGAGCCCCGCCCCGATGACACCGCCCAGGCCGAGCATGGTCAGGTGGCGCTGCTTGAGGCCCCCGGCGAGCGGTTCGGGGGTCACGTCGTCGTGCATGGGGGTTCAGCCGTTCTGAGCATTGGCGGGAACCTACAGTCTCGCTTTCGGGCGCCCCCGCACGCAAAACGGACCTGTCCCAGTGACGAGCGTCACCCCGGATGCGGTGTACATGCGCTTCTTTGTACAGAGCCCACCAATGCCGCGCTCAAGCCTTTGTCGATCGGAGACCGTGATCGGCTCAACCCCCCTGGGATAGCGTCACCACGTCCCACCCTGCCCACCCACGAACCTCGCGGAGTCCCCATGAGTACCGCCGCCGCAGTCGCCCGCCCGGGCAAGGTCCTGGCCGACCTCCTCCCCGCGTCCCGCACCAAGGCCGCCGTCGTCGCGAAGAGCGCGGCGCTGGTCGTCGGCGGCGCCGTCCTCACCGGCATCGCCGCGCAGATCGCGATCCCTGTCCCGGGCTCGCCGGTGCCGGTCACCGGGCAGACCTTCGCCGCGCTGCTCGTCGGCACCGCGCTCGGCGCCCGTCGCGGCTTCCTCTCGCTGGCGCTGTACGCGCTCGCAGGCATGGCGGGCATGCCGTGGTTCGCCGAGGGCGGCTCCGGCTGGGCGACGGCCTCGTTCGGCTACGTCATCGGCCTGATGCTGGCCGCCGCGGCCGTCGGCGCGCTCGCCCGCCGCGGCGACGACCGCTCGGTGTGGCGCACCGCCCGCGCCTTCCTGATCGGCGAGGCCATCGTCTACGCGGTCGGCGTCCCGTACCTCGCGCTGTCCACCGGCATGGGCCTGAGCGCCGCGCTCGCCGCGGGCCTCACCCCGTTCCTGATCGGCGACGTGCTCAAGGCCGTCCTGGCGATGGGCGCGTTGCCCGCCGCCTGGAAGCTCGCCGACAAGTAGCGGCAGCGGTTCCTCAGCTCCTCCGGAAGAGGTTCGCCGGGTCGTACGCGGCCTTCACAGCGGCGAGCCTCTTTCGCGTCTCCGGGTCGTGCAGCCCGTCCGTACGGTCGCCGCCGCCGAAGGAGAAGTTCAGCGAGCGGCCGAGCGTCCGGTCCCCGACGGCCGCGAACGCCCGCGCGTGATGGACCCGCGCCGCGGCCCTGCCGCCCTCGCCCAGCGGCGACAGGATCCGCACCAGCCAGCCCGCCGACCGGTACGGCACCGCGTTCGGCGCGGGCCGCGACAGCGCGCCGCCCAGATGGTTGAGCTGCACGATGTGCATGCCGTCGGCATCCGGCCCCGACAGCCGGAACAGCTCACCGAGCCCGTCCGCCACGTCCGCACGGTCGTCCAGGAACACGCTGTCCCCGTAGTACGGGTGCGGGAAGTCCGGATCGGCGTGGATGGTGTGGCTGTCCGCGTAGGGCATCTCGCGCAGCGAGTCCGTGCCGGGCTCCCCGAGCGCGGCCCGCAGCGGCGCCACCAGCCGCTCGCCCTCGGCCGCCGGCCCCGTGAACGCGATCCGTACGGAGATCACGTACCGCCCGCGCAGGTGCGGCGGCATCGCGGGGGAGTCCGGGTAGACCAGCGCGGCCAGCGACGAGGTCAGGGTGTCCGGGACGGTCGCGGCCCAGGCCGTGTAGGCCCGTACGGCGTCCGTCACGTCGGTCACCCGTCCGTCGTGGGCGAGCGCGCCCCCGTACAGCCGGGCCACCGGCACCAGGCCGACCTCCAGGGACGTCACCGCGCCGAGCCCGGCGCCGCCGCCGAGCAGCGCCCGGAACAGCTCCGGGTCGCTGTCGGCCGTGACGTGGCGCGGGACGGCGTCGGCGGTCACCACGTCCAGGGCGCGCACATGGTCGGCGGTGTAGCCGAACTCCCGTGCCAGGATGCCGAGTCCGCCGCCCAGGGTGTAGCCGACCGCGCCGACGCCCGGCGCCGAGCCGTTGAGCGGGGCGAGGCCGTGCGGTTCCGCCGCCCGCACCACCGCGCCCCAGGTGGCGCCCGCGCCGACGCGCACGGTGCGGGCCGCCGGGTCCACGCGGACCCCGTCCATCCGCCGTGTGCTGATGAGCACCCCGCCCGTGGAGTCGCCGGGCAGCCCGTGACCGGTGGCCTGGACGCCCACCGGCAGGCCGGCCCGCGCGGCGTACGCCACGGCGGCCACCACGTCGTCCGGTCCCGACGCCGCGTGGATCACGTCGGGGCGCTGGGTGAAACCGGTCTGGAAACCGGTGCGTTCGTCGTCGTAGCCGGCGTCCGCCGGGCGGAGGACGCGCGCTTCGTGCGGGCCATGAGCGTCATGGATCGTCGTCATGTCCCGCACTCTGCGCGCCCAACCTGACAGATTCCGTCAGCTTTTCAGCGGGTCGGCGAGGACGCCTCCGACGGACGGCGCCGGGTCCACCACATGCCCGCTCCGCCGGCCGCCAGCAGGGCCGCGCCCACCGCGCCGAGCGGCAGCACCCGGTCGGCGGGGCCCGTCTTGGGAAGCTCGCCCCTGCCGCCGCCCTTGTCGCCGCCCGTGCCGCCGTTCTTGTCACCGGCCGGGGTGGCGGGCTTGTTCACGGTGTTGAGCAGCAGCGGCGTCACCGGCGCGTTCGGCGAGGGGCTGGTCGTGCCGAACGGCACCGGGCCCTGCTGCCAGAACGTCGTCTTGCCGTCCGCGCTCTGCACCGGCAGGCAGATCTTCCCGGTCTTCGACAGGTCGAAGGTCGCGGAGACCGGGAATGATTTCGATTTCCCGGCCGCGAGATTCGATACCGGACAGGAAAATCCGCTGTTGGATCCCTTCGGCAGCTTGTTCGCGGGAATAGGTGTGCACCCCGATACATCTTTTACGGTCAGCCCGTCGAAACCGACGACCACCAGATTGATCTTCCCGCTGTCCTTGGTGCCCTTGTTCTGGACGGTCGCGACGAGATCCTTGGTCTTTCCCGTCGCGTTGTCGACCGAGATCTTCTCGGGCAGCGTCGTGGTCGGTTCCACGCCGTCGGGCGCCTTGCCCATGACCTTGCCGCCCTCGCTGCTGCCCTGGCCCGGAGCGTCGTCCGCGACCGCGGTGGCGGGCAGGACCAGCGCCGCCGCGACGGCCGCGGCCAGCAGCGACCCGGTCGAGCCGGCCCGACGCCGTACACGCGCAACTGAACTCATGTTCGTCCCCCTTGGTGTTTCTGTTTCCCCCGTGACGGCTGCAACTGCGTCCGAATTCGCAGTCCTTGAAGAGGTACCACAAGATTTCTCCCCACTATGCTGGGACGGCGCGATGTATCGATTTTGTGTTTCTCTGTGTTTCGGGGGTGCAGTCGATTGCCAGGGCAGTCAGGAAATGCAAGGGGAGGCGTCCGGGGATTGGTGGTGGCCGGGCGGTACCGCTTGGACGAACACATAGGCCAGGGGGGCATGGGGCGTGTGTGGCGTGCGGCCGACGAGATGCTGGACCGGCCCGTCGCCGTGAAGGAGATGCGTATCGACGGCCTCGACCCCGAGGACGCCCGCACCCGCCGCGAGCGCACCCTGCGCGAGGCCCGCGCCACCGCCCGGATCGACCACCCGGGCGTGGTGCGCGTGTACGACGTCGTGGACGAGGGCGAACGACTCTGGATCGTCATGGAGTTGATCGACAGCCGTTCCCTGGAGCAGACCCTCGTCGAGGACGGGCCGCTCGGCGTCGACGAGGTCGCGGGGATCGGCCACAGCCTGGCCGACGCGCTGCGCGAGGTGCACGCGGGCGGTGTCCTGCACCGCGACATCAAGCCGGGCAACGTCCTGCTGGAGCGCGTGGGCAGGCGCCGCGTCATGCTCACCGACTTCGGGATCGCCGCCATCCAGGACACCGAGGCGCTCACCATGGTCGGCATGCTCGTCGGCTCGCCCGACTACATGGCGCCGGAGCGGATCTCGGGCAGGCCGCAGGGCCCGCCCTCCGACCTGTGGTCGCTGGGCGCGACGCTCTGCGCGGCGCTCGGCGGCCGCTCCCCGTTCAGCCGGGACACCACCCTCGCGACGCTGCACGCCGTCCTGTACGAGGAACCCCGGCTGCCGCCCGAGGCCGGCCGGCTGACACCGCTGCTGACCCGGCTCCTGGCGAAGGAGCCGCAGGACCGCCCCGGTCTCGACGAGATCGTCAAGGCGCTCGCACCGCCGGGCCCGGTCCCGGCCACCCACCCGGGCACCCCCACCCTGGACATCGGCCTGCGCCGCCCGGTGCCGCCGCCTCCGGTGCGGCCCGCCGCCGTCCGGCAGGAGGCCCCGACCGAGTGCGGGAAACCGGCCCCCGGCGAGGATCCGCCGGGCCCGCCCGGACCGCCGGGTCCACCCGCCGGTCCGCGCCGCGGGCCCCGGCGCCGCGGCCCGCTGATCGCCCTCGCGGTGGCGCTGGCCGCGGGCGTCGCGGCGGCCCTCGCGCTCACGCTGCCCGGCGACGGGGGCGGTACGCGGGCGGGCGGCGCGAGCCCCACGGTGACCTCGCTCCCGCCCACCGTCGAGGGCACCTCACGCCCGCCCACGGCCCAGACCCTGCCCCCCGGATCGATCCGCGAGGTCGGGTACGCGTGGGTGCCGCCGAAGGGCTGGAAGCGGGCGGTGAAGACGGCGTCCGAGGTGCACTACACGGCCCCCGACGGCACCCAGGAACTGGTCACCCAGTCCGCACTCGCCAAGGACGACCTGCTGTCGACCTGGCAGAAGTCGGAGCGCGACGCCCACCAGGGCCAGGACTACGTGAAGATCCGGCTCGACCGCACGACGTTCCGGGGCCGCCCCGCGGTCGTCTGGGAGTACCTCTTCACCCTCGACGGCCGCCGCTGGCACGCCGAACTCCTCGGCTTCGACCAGGAAGCACGCTCGTACCAGATCGGCACCTGGTACCAGCCGCAGGTGGCGGGCCCCGCGAAGGCGAGGTACGAGCAGGTGAAGAAGACGTTCACGGTGCTGCGGCCGTAGCCGCGGCACCGTGAACGGGGCCGGGTCGGGCGCAGTGGTCAGCTCCTGCCGCGCTGCACCCTCTCCCGAACGAGCGCGAACGCCACCACGAACACCGCCACCAGCAGCGACAGCAGCACCTGCTCGCGCCCGGCGTCGTCGGTCAGCATGTAGACGAGGACGAACGAGATCATGGCGATCGTCGCCCACGTCAGGTACGGGAACAGCCACATCTTCACGACGAGCTTCTCCGGCTGCTCGCGCAGGATCATGCCGCGCATCTTCAGCTGCGTGAAGCAGATGACCAGCCACACGAACAGCGCGACGGCGCCCGACGAGTTCAGCAGGAAGTTGAAGACGGTGTCCGGCCACTGGTAGTTGAACCAGACGGCGAGGAACCCGAAGACGACCGAGCCGAGGATCGCGGTGCGGGGCACACCCCGCGAGGTGGTCTTCGCGAACGCCTTCGGCGCGTCACCGCGCTGCCCGAGCGAGAAGGCCATGCGGGAGGCGGTGTAGAGCCCGGAGTTCAGACAGGACAGCACGGCGGTCAGCACGATGACGTCCATGACCTGTCCGGCGTGCGGGATGCCGATGGAGTTCAGGGCGGCGACGTAGGAACCGTCCTTGACGATCGAGGCGTCGTTCCACGGCAGCAGCGTCAGCACGACGAAGATCGAGCCGAGGTAGAAGATGCCGATCCGCCAGATCACCGAGTTGGTGGCCCGGGTGACGGCCTTCTGCGGGTCCTCGGACTCACCGGCGGCCAGCGTGACGATCTCGCTGCCCATGAAGGAGAAGACGACCATCAGCACACCGGTGAGGATCGCGCCGGGCCCCTTGGGGAAGAACCCGCCGGCGTCCGTGAGGTGCCCGAACCCGGCGCCCGGGTTGTCGGAGCCCGGCAGCACGCCGAACACGGCGAGGAGCCCGATGATCACGAAGGCGCCGATCGCGACGACCTTGATCCCGGCGAACCAGAACTCGAACTCGCCGTAGCTGCCGACGGCCGCCAGGTTCACGACGGTGAGCACGACCATCACGATCAGCGCCCAGGCCCACTGCGGCACGGCCGGTATCCACCCGTTCAGGATGGTCGCCCCCGCGGTGGCCTCCACGGCGAGCACCACGACCCAGAAGAACCAGTACAGCCAGCCGATGGAGAACCCGGCCCAGCGCCCGAGCGCCTGGTCGGCGTAGGCGGAGAAGGAGCCGGAGGAGGGCCGGGCCGCGGCCATCTCGCCGAGCATCCGCATCACGAGGACGACCATCGCGCCGACCAGGGCGTACGAGACGAGGATGGCGGGTCCGGCGGCCGCGATACCGGAACCGGACCCCACGAACAGTCCGGCGCCGATGACACCGCCGATGGCGATCATCGACAGGTGACGGTTCTTGAGTCCGGCCTTGAGGCCGTCCCCCTCGGGCGGTGTCTCGTTCGGTGCCAGGGTTGACTGCGAAGACATGCAGACTTCCTTAGGTCTCGGTGGGGCGAGCCCTGGCATTCAAAGCTCAGGATCGGTCTGTGCGGAAGGGTCGACTCCGGATTGTTGTCTTTGTTACGTCGGGTCACGCCGGTGAAGCAGGAGGTCAGGGCCCCGCCAGCGACTACCCGGCCCGTGCCGTGCCACACTCGGATCCATGCGCGTCTATCTCGGCTCCGATCACGCCGGCTACGAACTCAAGAACCACCTGGTCGAATGGCTGAAGGCCCACGGCCACGAGCCCGTCGACTGCGGGCCCCACATCTACGACGCCGTCGACGACTACCCCCCGTTCTGCCTCCGCGCCGCGGAGCGCACGGCGGCGGACCCCGAGGCCCTGGGTGTCGTGATCGGCGGTTCGGGCAACGGCGAGCAGATCGCCGCGAACAAGGTCAAGGGCGTCCGTGCCGTCCTCGCCTGGAGCGAGCAGACCGCGGCGCTGGGCCGCGAGCACAACAACGCCAACGTGATCTCGGTCGGCGGCCGCATGCACACGCAGGAGGAGGCGACGAAGTTCGTCGAGACCTTCCTCACCACGCCGTGGTCCGGCGAGGAGCGCCACCAGCGCCGCATCGACATGCTGACCCACTACGAGGAGACCGGCGAACTCCCGGCGATCCCGTCCCACCACCCGCAGGCGTAGTCGCGGCCGATACAAGCCCCTCCGGCGATTGAGGAGCTGGGCCCGGGGCGGAGCCCCGTGTCCTGCCCTCGATCGCCGTCGCCGTGCCCGCCCCGAGAGGAAAAGTCGTGCCCGAAGGCCACACGATCCACCGCCTGGCAGAAGACCACGCGGAGCGCTTCGCAGGCCGCACGACACAGGTCACCAGCCCCCAGGGAAAATTCTCCGACGCGGCGGAACTGCTCACAGGCCAGAAACTCACCGCCACCGAGGCCCACGGCAAACACCTGTTCCTCCAGTTCGGCGAAGCCTGGATCCACATCCACCTGGGCCTCTTCGGCAAGTACACCCTCGGCGGGACCCCGGCCCCGCCCCCCACGGACACGGTCCGCCTGCGCCTGCTGAACGACACCCACTACGCGGACCTGCGCGGCCCCACCACCTGCGCGCTGATCACGGACGCCGAGAAGCAGGCGATACACGACCGCCTCGGCCCGGACCCGCTGCGCCCCACCGACACCCCCGCCAAGGCGTACGCCCGCATCGCCCGCAGCCGCACCACGATCGCCGCGCTCCTCATGGACCAGAAGGTCATCGCGGGCGTCGGCAACGTCTACCGCGCCGAGGTCCTCTTCCGCCACGGCATCGACCCGTACACCCCGGGCAAAGCGCTCACCGAGCCGCAGTTCACCGCGATCTGGGACGACCTGGTGATGCTCATGCGCGAGGGCGTCCGCCTCAACCGCATCGACACGGTCCGCCCCGAGCACACCCCGGAGGCGATGGGCCGCCCGCCGCGCGTCGACGACCACGGCGGCGAGGTCTACGTCTACCGACGCGCCCCGCAGCCCTGCCACCTCTGCGGCACCGAGATCCGCACCGCCGAGCTGGCGGCCCGCAACCTCTTCTGGTGCCCGACCTGCCAGCCTCCCGGCGCGTACTAGAACCCGTGCTGGAGCCACGGCGCGACGGCCGTGCCGAACGCCACCGACGCCTCCGCGAGCGCCCCCTGCCGCAGCTCCCGCACCCGCCCGGCCGCCGCCAGCGCGGCCAGCGACGTGTCACCGAGATACGCGGAACCCAACTCCCGCACGGAGAGCGACAGTTCGGCGGCGTCCTCGGTCCGCTCGCAGGAAGCCCCCTTCGCGTCGCCGGTCAGCCGCCAACGCCCGGCGTTCCAGGGGCAGAAGGCGTCCTCGACCTCGAACACCACATCCACCGGCGTGAGATACGTACGCGCTTCGAGCGCCGCCCCCACCTCCACCAGACGTACGTGCATCGAGTCGCGCATCCGGACGGCGCACCGGCGGATGTCCGACACCATCGACAGCAGCGGATCGTCGACCGGAACGTTCCGCGCCTCCACGAACTCCGTCAGGTCGACGGAGAGCAGGAACCGCCACAGCGCCGCGTACGCCGCCGGGTCGAGCGCGCTGATGTGCCGCACCTGGATCCGGCTGGTCGGCACCGACCACTCGGAGCTGGGCTTGATGTGGAAGCGCACGAACCCGACCAGCTCGCCCGCCCGCTCCGCGAGCACGCACTGCATCGGTGAGGCGCCGTTGCGATCCTCCGGCGGGTCCAGCAGCGGCAGCCGCTCCCAGCCGGGGGAGCGGGCCAGGTTCCCCGGCCGCGTACCGATCGTGCGCGCGTACACCGCCTCGCACCGCTCGGCGGCCTCCGTCACGTCCGCGAACCGCAGCGTGACCTCGTCCGTCCCGGCCGGCGCCTCGATCCGCACCCGCGACGACTCCAGGGTGACGGCCAGCTGACGGGTGGCGACGCCGTACCCGAAGCGGCCGTAGATCGCCGGCTCCGACGCGGTGAGCACGGCGAGGACCTCGCCCCGCTCCCGTACGTCGTCCAGCTGACGCCGCATCATCGAGGTGAGGATGCCGCGCCTGCGATGGGTGGCGGCGACGCTCACCATCGTCACGCCCGGGGCGGGCAGGAACGCGCCGCCCGGCACCGCGACCCGGTACGAGAACGCGCTCGCGGTCCCCACACAGTCCGCGCCGTCCCAGGCCCCGATCGACCGGTCGAACTCCGTCAGGTCGTCCATCAGCCGCCGCTCCTGCGGCGCCTCGGGCACCCCGCCGAAGGCCAGGATCAGCCTCCCGTACCAGCGGTCGTGCTCTTCGCGGCTCAGCGTGCGCAGGTCGATCGTCATCCGCCATGCCTACCAGGGCAAGCGGGACAAGAGCGAACGAATTTTCCGTCCCGTCCCGGTGCCGGACGTGCCCGGAAAGGGGGACAAGTGGGACCTCCCGTGCACAGGTCCAGGCCCGATGGATAAGGTCCACGAGCAATGGCCGTACGACGAGACGGGCGGGCGCGCGAACAGCGCGCGGAAGCCGAGACGTTCCCGGCCCGGTTGAGAATGCGCATCCACCGGGTCCGCACCGCCGTGCGCAAGTCCGGGGTGGACTACTTCCGCGGGGACGGCTCGGACTGGATCGCCCTGGCCGGCCTGCTGCTGATGGTCCCCCTGATCGCCTGCGCCACGATCCTCAACCCGGTCTGGTGCTCCCCGGCCGTGCTGGTCCTGCCGATCGTCGCGGGCGGTCTGCTGCTGCGCCCGGCCAGCCTGCTCGGCCTGTACGCGGCGGCCGCGACGGCGCTGATCGTCGAGTCGTACCGGCTGGGCCCCTACGAGCAGCATCCCGCGGCGGTCACGCCCGGCACCGTCCTCACGGTCGCCGCGTGCGGCTTCTTCGGGCTGCTGATAGCGCAGTTCCGCAGCCGGGTCGGTGTGCCCTGGCGGCGCGGCGGCACGATGCTCTTCGACCTCCGCGAGCGCATCCGCACCCAGTCCCGGCTGCCGAAGCTGCCGGTCGGCTGGCACCGCGAGATGGCGCTGCGGCCGGCCGGCGGGCAGTCCTTCTCCGGTGACTTCGTCGTCGCGGCCCGCACGAACAACGGCCGCACCCTCGAGGTCGTCCTCACCGACGTCTCCGGCAAGGGCATGGACGCGGCCTCCCGTGCGCTGCTCCTCGCCGGAGCCTTCAGCGGCCTCCTGGGCTCCCTCCCGCCCCACGCCTTCCTCCCGGCGGCCAACGGCTACCTCCTCCGCCAGGACTGGGACGAGGGCTTCGCGACCTCCATCCATCTCGTCCTGGACCTCGAATCGGGCGACTACGAGCTCTACTCGGCCGGTCACCCGCCGGGCCTCCAGCTCAGCGCCGGCACGGGCCGCTGGGAGGAGAAGGCCGCAGAGGGCCCGCTCCTCGGGGTCTACGACGGCGCCGAGTTCGACGCCACGAAGGGCTCTCTCCGGCCCGGCGACGTCCTGATGCTCTTCACCGACGGCCTCGTCGAGACCTCCGACCGCGACATCGCCGAGGGCATCGACCGCCTCACCGGCGAGGCCGACCGCTACGTCCAGGGCGGCTTCCACGGCGCGGCCTGGCACCTGATCGAAGCAGTGGCCAAGGACGTCAACGACGACCGGGCCCTCCTGCTGATCTGCCGCGACGCGTAGCCCTGCCGGGCGGGGGCCGGTCGTTGTGTGCGGGCCGATTCTCCGCGCCTCGCGTCGGGTTGCGGTTCGTCCGCGGCCCTCGCCGTGGCCGGTCGCGCACTTCCCGGCGCCCCTGAAACCATCTCCCACGCGCGGCTCTCGTCGTGGCTGGTCGCGCAGTTCCCCGCGCCCCTGAGGCATGCGCTGCGCGCAGCCTCCCCTGGACGAGCGAAGCTCGTTTCCAGGGGCGCGGGGAACTGCGCGGGAAGCGGCCACCGGCCCGCGGGCGACGAACTACTCAGGGGCGCGGGGAACTGCGCGACCAGCCCCCACGCCACCGCACTCGGCAACGAGACGTCACACCCCCGCCCCGACCGCCCGCTCCTCCACCGGCTCAGGCACCCGCCCCCCGGGCAGAATCCGGGCCAGCCAAGCGGAGCGCCCCGCTGCCAGCGGCCCGAGAACGGCCAGCACCAGCACATACCCGGCGATGAACGGCGAAAGCCGTGCGTCGAGCCCCGCGCCGGCGGCCATCGTGGCAAGGATCAACGCGAACTCCCCCCGCGCCAGCAACGTCGTGGCGATATTGGCGGCGGGCCCGGCCCCGAACCCGTACACGCGCGCAGCCCCCAGCCCGGCCAGCACATTCATCACCAGCGTCACTGCGACAGCGGCCAGCACCGGCCACACCACACTCGGCAGATCCCCGGGATCGATCGACAACCCGAACCCGAAGAAGAAGATCGCGCCGAAGGCGTCCCGCAACGGATGCACCAGCTTCAGGATGCGCGCGCCCGACGAGGTCGACCCGAGCATGAGCCCGACCATGAACGCCCCGATCGCGTCGGCCACCCCGAACCACTCGGAGACCCCCGCCACGAACACGGCGGCACCGAGGAACGAGATCACCAGAAGCTCGTCGTCCTTGGTGTTGAACAGCTTGCCGACGACCCGGGTCCCGAACCGCGCCGCGAGCGCCAGCAGCAGCAGGAACCCGAACGCCTTCCCGCCGTCCATGACCGCGGCGGACAGCGAGTCGGCGCCGGACAGGATCGGCTGCAGCGCCGCCAGGTACAGCGCCAGGAAGATGTCCTCGACCACGATGATGCCGAGGATCGGCTTGGTCTCCGGATTGCCGAGACGCCCGGTGTCGACCAGCACCTTCGTGACGATCGCGGACGACGAGATGCCGAGCACCCCGGCGAGGACCAGAGCCTCGGAGGTGCCCCAGCCGAGGGCGAATCCGAAACCGAGGCCGGCGCCGACGTTCAGCGCGAGGTACGTCCCGCCGGCGACGGCCATCTTGCGGCCGCCCGCCTTGAGGTCGTCGATGTGGAACTCGAGGCCGAGATAGAAGAGCAGCAGGACCAGGCCGAGGGCGGAGAGCATCTCCAGGTCGTGCGGGTCCGACAGGAGCACGACGCCCGGTGTGTGGGGGCCGAGCAGGATCCCGGCCAGGATGAACAGCGGGATGGTGGGAAGTCCGATGCGCCCGCCGAGGCGGGCGAGAACGGCGGCGGCGAGAAAGGCACCGCCCATGGCTATCAAGGTGTCTGCGTGTCCGATGGGCCCGTTCCTCCTTGTACTGGCGACCAGCCTTGGTAAAGGGATCGTCAAGAAAACGTCAATAGTTAGCTTACCAAAGTACTCGGGAGGGGGGTCCAAGGTCCCGGGGTGGGGTTCTCCCCACCCCGGATCCGCCAGCCGCCCTCATGGTTCGCGACCCCCTGAAATCCGTACGTTCGAGGTATCCGAACCGGCATGTACGAGAGGGCGATCATGGGCCTGCGCAAGAAGCGCCAGCGTCACGACGAGGCACCGCGCGACGACGGATGGGCCGTCGAACTGCGCGGCGTGCGCCGTCAGTACGGTCGCGGAGCCGCCGCGGTCCATGCCCTGCGCGGCATCGAACTCGCCCTGCCCAGCGGCACGTTCACCGCCGTGATGGGCCCCTCGGGCTCCGGCAAGTCGACGTTCCTGCAGTGTGCTGCGGGCCTGGACCGCCCCACCGGCGGCACCGTCGTCCTCGGCGGCACGACGATCACCGGCCTGAACGAGAACAGGCTCACCGAACTGCGCCGCACCCGCCTGGGCTTCGTCTTCCAGGCCTTCAACCTGCTGCCCTCGCTCACCGTCGAGCAGAACGTGCTGCTCCCGATGCGCCTGGCCGGACAGCGCCCGGACCGCCGTCGCGCCGCCGACGTCCTCACCCGCGTCGGCCTCGGCGACAAGGGAAAGCGCCGCCCCGGCGAACTCTCCGGCGGCCAGCAGCAGCGCGTCGCCATCGCCCGCGCCCTCGTCACCAGCCCCGACGTGATCTTCGCCGACGAGCCGACCGGCGCCCTCGACACCACTACGGCCCGCGAGATCCTGGGCCTGCTGCGCGGCGCCGTCGACCGGATGGGCGCCACCGTCGTGATGGTCACGCACGATCCGGTCGCCGCCGCCCACGCGGACCGCGTCCTGTTCCTCGCCGACGGCGCGATCGTGGACCACCTCGAAGGCGCCCCCGCGGACGCCATCGCCGCCCGCATGACCACCCTCACCGCCCGCACCACGGTCGGGGCGGCCGCCTGATGCTCCGCCCCAACGGCCTGGCCCGGGCCGCACTCCGCTTCAAGCCCGCCGCGTTCGCGGGCACCTTCGTCGCGCTGATGATGGCCGCCCTGATCGTCTCGGCGTGCGGCATCCTCCTGGAGACCGGCCTACGGGCCTCGGTCCCGCCCGAGCGCTACGCGGACGCCCCCGTCGTGGTCGCCGCCGACCAGAAGGCCCACCGCATCACCGGCTCCGGCGAGACCCGCTCGGACGAGGCCGTCCCGCTCCCGGACCGGGCCCGGCTCGCCGACTCCCTCGTGGCGAAGGCGGGCACGGCCCCCGGCGCCCGTACGGCCGTCGCCGACCTCACCTTCCCGGTCCAGCGCGACGGCCGCGCCGCCGACGCCCACAACTGGGCCTCCACCGCCTTCACCGGCGAGGAACTGACCTCGGGCCGCGCCCCGCGCACCGGCGAGACCGTCACCTCGGGCGGCGCCCGCACCGGCGACCGCGTCACACTCACCACCCCCGAGGGCGAGCGCACCTACCGCGTCTCCGGCACGACACGGGGCGACGGCGGCACCTACTGGCTCGCCGACACCGAAGCCCTCCGCACCTCGGGCCATCCGGGACGGATCGACGCGATCGCCGTCCTGCCCGAGGCGGGCGTCTCCACGGCCACCCTCCGCGCTCAGGTCACGCACGCCCTGTCCGGCGCCAGGACGGCGCACGTCCACACCGGCGACGACCGCGGCGCCGTCGAGGACGCGAGCCTCGCCGAGGCGAAGGAGACCCTCATCGGCGTCGGCGGCTCCTTCGGCGGCATCGCCACCCTGGTCGCCGTGTTCACCGCGGCCGGCACCGTCGCCCTCTCCGTCGGCCAACGGGCCCGCGAATACGCCCTGTTGCGGGCCATCGGCGCCACCCCGCGCCAGATCCGCCGCGCCGTCGCCACCGAGACCCTGCTGGTCGCCCCGGCCGCGGCCGCCGTCGGCTGCCTGCCCGGCATCGCCCTGGCCCACTGGTGGTTCGGCCAGCTCCGCGACAAGGGTGCCGTGCCCGAGGCCGTCGGGCTCGCCGTGTCCTGGATCCCGCTCGTCGCCGCGTTGGGCGCCGCCCTGCTCACCGCGCTCCTCGCCGGATACCTCGCGGCCCGCCGCCCCGCCCGCAGCAAGCCGGGAGAGGCCCTCGCCGAGGCGTCGGTGGAGCGGCTGCGCGT
Source organism: Streptomyces sp. NPDC046716 (assembly GCF_040645755.1). Lineage (NCBI taxonomy): Bacteria > Bacillati > Actinomycetota > Actinomycetes > Kitasatosporales > Streptomycetaceae > Streptomyces > Streptomyces sp. NPDC046716. The sequence continues at coordinate 94,932 of NZ_JBEYYU010000005.1, read as the reverse complement.
CGGCTGGATCCGTACGCCCCTGGGCATCGCGGCCGCGGTCGGCGGCGTCGTCCTCGCGGTCGTCGCCGGACAGCTCAGCGGCGACGACGCGGCCAACACCGCCCTCGGCGTCGTCATGTGCTTCATGCTCGCCGTGGCACTGCTCGGCCCGCTCGTGGCCCGCGCCTGCGCCGCGCTGTTCGGGCTCCCGCTGCGCGGCGCGGGCGCCCCGGCCTCCCTCGCGGCGGCCAACTCCCGCTCGAACGCCCGCCGTCTCGCCTCTGCGATCACCCCGATCGTCCTCGCGATCGCCTTCTCCTCGGTCCTGGTCTTCCTGCACACCAGCGAGGACCGGGCCACCGCCGAGCAGCAGAAGGCCGGCATCACGGCCGACCACATCGTCACGTCCCCGGCCGGCCTCGCCCCGGACGCGGTCACCGAGGCCGGCCACGTCCCCGGGGTCACCGCCGCGGTCGGGGTGTACCGCTCCTCGGTCCTCGTCCCGGCCGCGGGATCCCTGATGCCGGCCTCCACCCAGGCCGTCACCGGCACCGCGTCCGACCTCGCCCGGGTCCAGGACCTCAAGGTCACCCACGGCGCCCTCGACCTGTCCGCGCCGGACCGCGTCGCCCTGGACGCCTCCCTCGCGGACAGCCTGGACGCGGGCGTCGGCGACCGTGTCACCCTGCGCCTGCCCGACGGCACGAAGGCGTCCCCGAGGGTCTCGGCCACGTACGAACGCGGCCTGGGCCTGGCCCAGGTCACGCTGCCCCGCGCCGCGCTCGCCGGCCACGTCACCAACCCGTACGCCACCGAGCTCTGGACCAAGGGCGGTACGCCCCGCGCCCTGTCCGCCCTGGGCACCCCGCTCGCCCGCGCCGACTACACGTCCGCCCAGTCCCTCGACCGGGAGCTGAACGCCTGGGCGAACACGACCATGGCCGCCGTCCTGGGCGGTTTCGCGGCGATCGCCGCCGCGAACACCCTCGTCATGACGGTGCTCGACCGGCGCCGCGAACTCGGCACCCTGCGCCTCATCGGCTCGACCCGGCGCCAGGTGCTCCGCATGATCCACTGGGAGGCCCTCCTGGTGGCGGGCGCCGGCATCGTCCTCGGCACGGCCATCGCCCTGGCGACCCTGATCCCCATGACCCAGGGCCTGACGGGCCGCTCCCCGTACATCCCACCCCTCCTGTACGGAACATTCGCGGCATCGGCCCTGCTCCTGGGCCTGGCATCGACAACGTTCCCGGCGAGGTGGGCGGTACGCAGATAGCACTTTCGCTGATCGCGCCCCCCTGAGGCATGCACTCCACACACCCTCCCCTGGACGAGCGAAACCCGCTTCCAGGAGCACGAGAAGCGCCCACCGGCCGTCAGCCGACGTACGACCCAGGGGCGCGAGGAACGGCGCGAGAAGCGGCCACCGCCCCGCGATCGAAGAACCACCTAGGGGCGCGAGGAACGGCGCGAGAAGCGACCACCGCCCCGCGGTCGAAGAACCACCTAGGGGCGCGGGGAACGGCGCGAGAAGCGACCACCGGCCGTCAGCCGAGGAACCACCCAGGGGCGCGGGGAACGGCGCGAGAAGCGACCACCGGCCCGCGGTCGAAGAACCACCTAGGGGCGCGGGGAACGGCGCGAGAAGCGGCCACTGGCCGTCAGCCGACGTACGACCCAGGGGCGCGGGGAACTGCGCGACCAGCCCCCACCGACCGTCAGCCGAACGACAACCCGCCTACCCTCACTCCATGCTCACCCTGACCGAAGTAGAGGCCCTGGCCCGCAGGGCCCACGCCACCCAGACCGACAAGGCCGGCCACCCCTACACCGAACACCTGCAAGCCGTGGCCGACGGAGTCACAGCCCGCGGCGGCACAGAAGAACAGATCGCGGCGGCCTGGCTCCACGACGCCCTCGAGGACGCGGCCCTCTCCGAGCAATGGCTGACGACGGCACCCCTCACGGACCACACCAAGGCCCTGATCAGGGCCCTGACGAAACAGAAGGGCGAGGACCCGGCGACGTACGCGCACCGCATCCTCGCCACCCCGGGCGCCCGCCTGATCAAGGAGGCGGACCTGGCCCACAACGCGAACCCGGCCCGCCTGGCGATCCTGGACGAGCCGACCCGCACCCGCCTGACCGGGAAGTACGCGACGATGCGCGCCCTCCTGGGCCTGGACGACGCCCCGGCCCAGGAGAAGAACTAGGCCCCGTGCCGCCGCCGAGCCAGCTCAGCGGCATCCCGCCGGAACGCCCACTCCATCTTCGGTTCCATGGCGAACCGGAACAGCCGCTGCACCGGCGGCGTGCACAGCACGGTGATGACGGACGCGGCGATGACGGTGACGACGATCTGGCCCCACGGGGTGTGCACCCAGGCCGCGTCGAACCAGCCCCAGAACCGCGAGCCCTTCGCCAGGAACCCGTGCAGCAGATACCCGTACAGGGTCCCGGCGCCGAGCACCGTGAACCACATCCTGCGCCCGGGCACCCAGGCGAGGAAGCACGCGGTGAGCACGACCGAGGCGCCGAACAGCGCGAGCGTCATCACGATGCCGGCCCACCACGGAGCGCCCAGCTCCTGCGCGCTGTCGCGGTGGTAGAACCAGGCGGACGTCATGCGGGGCCCGGCCCAGTACGCGAGCGCCACCGCGCACAGCGCGACCGGCACGGCGATGATCCGCACCTCGCGCCGCCGCACGAGCTGGAAGTGCTCGGGCTTCAGGCAGAGACCGAGGACGAAGAAGGGCAGGAACTGCAGCACGCGCTGGAGATCGAGGTCGTCCCCGACCTCCGGCGAGACGGACGCCAGCGCCGCGATGAGGACGGCCAGCGGCAGCGGCCACCGCACGATCTTCCAGATCGGCGTGGTCAGCCGCCACACGAACAGCGCGACGAGGAACCAGGTCAGGTACCAGGGGTCGAGCAGACTGATCGGGTAGTCGGGGTCGCCCCCGGCGGTCCGCTTGAAGAAGGTGTACGCGATCTCGAAGAGGACGTACGGGACCGCGACCCCGGTGATGAGCCGCTTGAGCTTGTGCGGGCTCATGTCGAAGGAGCGCGAGAAGTAGCCGGAGATGACGATGAACGCCGGCATGTGGAAGGTGTAGACGACCATGTACAGCGCCTCGGCGGCGCGGCTGCCGTCGGTCAGGGGCTCCCAGGAGTGCCCCATCGCCACGAACACGATGGCGAGGTACTTGGCGTTGTCGAAGAAAGCGTCCCGCTGCTTCGGCCTGGTGGCGCCGGCCGGGGCGGGAGCGGGCGCCGGGGCGGGGGGCCGCCGGGTCTGGGGGGACGGCACGCCGTCCGCGGGCACCGCGGCCGGGGGGAGTGGCGTGCGATGCGAGCCGTGCGGATACAGCGAGCTGGTCACAGGCCCTCCCGTCGAAGACCCGGGGAGACCGTCCAGGACCGCACTGCGCCGGAGGGGGTCATGGCAGTGTGGGACATCTGAGGCACCCTAGTAGCGCCTGTGGGATTTCGTAAAACCCGCAAGGTGATTCCTCCTTATGGCTCCCGGGTACCCCCGGATTCACGGAAGTCGACATGCGTCCGTACGTCGTCGAACTCGTGCCGATCTGTCCGCCATCACACTGTTAATCCCACTTAAACGCCGCATATCGCCCTCGTTCGACTACGGCGGAATGCGCCTGTATGCACCTTTCCGTACGGCACTGTCGTGCGACGGTAATGAGCCGCTGAATTCCCTGGATTTACCTGTGCGTATGGCAAGGGGAAAGTGCGTGAAAACCAGGAACGACATGCGAGGGGCATGTGTGCGCCGCACGTGCCCCGATGGAAACGATCAAGCCGAATTCCGACCCCCGCCGCCACCCCTCCCGCACCCCGTCGCCCCCGCTGCGACGTGCGCCGCACCCACGCCGCGGGCATGCGCGCGGTTCGCGCCCCCGTGCGCGCGTGGCCGACGATGCGTCACCGACCGCATACAGGGGCCGGGTTGGTGGCACGATGGTCCTGGCGGGGGGTGTGCGGGGCTGTGCCCCCCGGGCCGGGAGAGCGGACCGACCTAGGGTGTGATCAGTGTGGCCATTTCGCTGTCAGTGGTGCTGTTGTTGGCGATCGTCCTCGTGGTGCTCATGCGTGGAGGGTCGATCAAGGCCGGACCCGCCATAGTCGCGGTGCTCTTCGGCTTCTTCCTGGCGTCGACCGGAATGGCACCCGCGATCAACAACTTCCTCAACTCGGTCGCGGAGAGCATCAGCTCGATCAATTTCTGAGACCCGGGTTCGAGAACCCGAGTGGCGACCGGCCGCCGGCGTCATGGCGTCGCTCCGTGCTGCCCGCGGCCAGGACGTACGCCCACGGCGCCGCCCGGAACCGGCCGCGAAACGACACAAGACCAGGCAGAGGACGAATCCTCCGGCCTGGCCTTGTGATCTGTGGAGCGGGCGACGGGAATCGAACCCGCGTAGCTAGTTTGGAAGACTAGGGCTCTACCATTGAGCTACGCCCGCACAGCACCCACCACCGATGACCGGCGGCGGCACGAGAGGCATCGTAGCGGGTCACGGGCCTCGCCCGCACACCCCCTTTTAGTCGGGGGCCGTACCGCCCGGGGGCATGTACCCTACGTGTCGCACCGAACGGGGTGTGGCGCAGCTTGGTAGCGCGTCCGCTTTGGGAGCGGAAGGCCGTGGGTTCAAATCCCGCCACCCCGACCAGCTGATACCCCCAGCCCCGCACCCGCCTCACCGGCGCCTCCCGGGCTCTCTCAAGATCGCATTGTGGCTGGGCAGCGGCTTGCCGTTACTATGCAAGCTGCATGCCCGTGTGTCTCTAAGCCGGGCAGATCCCTAAAGTCAGCCCCCAAGGAGACCGAACCGTGAAGAGCGCCGTCGAGACCCTGAACCCGACCCGGGTTCGGCTCAGCATTGAGGTGCCCTTCGAGGAGCTCAAGGACAGCCTCGACGCGGCGTACAAGAAGATCAACCAGCAGGTCACGGTGAAGGGCTTCCGCAAGGGCAAGATCCCGGCCCGCGTCATCGACCAGCGCTTCGGCCGCGGTGCGGTGCTGGAGGAGGCCGTCAACGACGCCCTCCCGAAGTTCTACACCGAGGCGGTCAACGAGGCCGAGCTGAACGTCCTCGGCCAGCCCGAGGTCGACATCACGGAGCTGAAGGACGGCGAGACGCTGAACTTCACCGCCGAGGTGGACGTCCGCCCGGCCATCGAGATCCCGGACTACTCCGGCATCGAGGTCGAGGTCGACGCCGTCGAGGTCACCGACGAGGACATCGAGAAGTCGGTCGAGCAGCTGCGCGACCGCTTCGCCTCGACCTCCCCGGTCGAGCGCGCCGCCGAGGACGGCGACGTCGTGACCATCGACCTGGAGGCCAAGGTCGACGGCGAGGTCCTGGAGGACGGCGTCGCGTCCGGCGTCTCCTACACCATCGGCTCCGGTGAGCTGCTGGACGGCATCGACGACGCCGTGAAGGGCCTGGAGGCCGGTGGCGAGGCCACCTTCACCTCCCAGCTCAAGGGCGGCTCCGCCGAGGGCAAGGACGCCGAGGTCACCGTCAAGGTCACCCAGGTCGCCGCCCGCGAACTCCCGGCCCTGGACGACGACTTCGCCCAGCTCGCCTCGGAGTTCGACACCCTCGACGAGCTGAAGGCCGACAGCCGCAAGCGCCTCGAGAACATGAAGCAGTACGACCAGGCCACGCAGGCCCAGGAGCGCGTCCTGGAGAAGCTGCTCGAGCTGGTCGAGGTCCCCGTCCCCGAGAAGCTGCTCGAGGACGAGGTCAACACCCGCAAGCACAACCTCGAGCACCACCAGCTCGGCCAGATGGGCCTGGACATCGAGAAGTACCTCGAGATCCAGGGCAAGACGGTCGAGGAGTTCGACGCCGAGACGCGCGAGCAGGCCGTCAAGGGCATCAAGACGCAGTTCGTCCTCGACGAGCTCGTCAACAAGGAGAAGCTGAACGTGAACCAGGAGGAGCTCACCGAGCACCTCATGCGTCGCGCCGCCTCCTCCGGCATGTCCCCCGACCAGTTCGCCCAGGCGGTCGTCGAGGGTGGCCAGGTCCCGATGCTGGTCGGCGAGGTCGCCCGCGGCAAGGCCCTTGCCGTGGTCGTCGAGGCCGCCACCGTCAAGGACACCAACGGCGAGGTCGTCGACCTCGAGGACGACGAGGACGAGGCCGCCGAGGCCGCCGAGGCCCCGGCCGAGGAGTCCACGGAGGCCTGATCTCCCTAACGCCCTACAGGCAGGCCCCCGGGACGCGCTCGCGTCCCGGGGGCCTGCCTGTAGGGGCGCGGGGAACTGCGCGCTCAGCCACGGACGAGCCGCGCTCGCCGTAGGTCCTCGCGTGGCAGACGCGTCTGCGGGTCGGTGGGGCTTCTCGCGCAGTTCCCCGCGCCCCTGGCGGCGCTGACCTGAACCTGCGCTCACAGCGAACAGTTCCATCTGCGGGATTCCCCGAAGGGACCCGCGCGTTAGGGTCCATGAAGAGGAGGGCAGGGGAGTCCCTGAGCAAGGGCCCCGCCCCCAGCTAGAGACGCGAGACGGCGCGTGGCCGTCAGAGACGAGCAGGTGGATACGTGACGATTCAGATGCCTTCCGCCGCAGGCGAGCCGTCCATCGGTGGTGGCCTCGGCGACCATGTCTACAACCGGCTGCTCGGCGAGCGGATCGTCTTCCTCGGCCAGCAGGTCGACGACGAAATCGCCAACAAGATCACCGCGCAGATGCTGCTCCTTGCCGCCGACCCGGACAAGGACATCTACCTCTACATCAACAGCCCCGGCGGCTCGGTGACGGCCGGCATGGCGATCTACGACACCATGCAGTACATCCCGAACGACGTGGTCACGATCGGTATGGGCATGGCGGCCTCGATGGGCCAGTTCCTGCTCACCGGTGGCACGGCCGGCAAGCGCTTCGCGCTGCCGAACACCGACATCCTGATGCACCAGGGCTCCGCCGGCATCGGCGGTACGGCCTCGGACGTCAAGATCCAGGCCGAGTACCTGCTGCGCACGAAGCAGCGGATGGCGCGGATCACGGCCGAGCACTCCGGCCAGACCATCGAGCAGATCATCCGTGACGGTGACCGCGACCGCTGGTACACCGCGGAGGAGGCCAAGGACTACGGCCTCATCGACGAGATCATCACTGCCGCTACGGGTGTTCCGGGCGGCGGCGGCACGGGCGCCTGAGCCCAGGCCCCGATTCCAGCCCACTGCCTCCCTCACCAGGACGGAACACCGCCATCATGAACAACATCCCCGGCAGCGGCCTCTACACGGGCCCGCAGGTCGACAACCGCTACGTGATCCCGCGCTTCGTCGAGCGCACCTCGCAGGGCGTGCGTGAGTACGACCCGTACGCGAAGCTGTTCGAGGAGCGTGTGATCTTCCTCGGCGTGCAGATCGACGACGCCTCGGCCAACGACGTCATGGCGCAGCTGCTGTGCCTGGAGTCGATGGACCCGGACCGCGACATCTCCATCTACATCAACAGCCCCGGCGGCTCGTTCACGGCCCTCACGGCCATCTACGACACGATGCAGTTCGTGAAGCCGGACATCCAGACGGTCTGCATGGGCCAGGCGTCCTCCGCGGCCGCCGTCCTGCTCGCCGCCGGCACCCCGGGCAAGCGCATGGCCCTGCCGAACGCGCGCGTCCTGATCCACCAGCCCTCCGGCGGCACCGGCCGTGAGCAGCTCTCCGACCTGGAGATCGCGGCCAACGAGATCCTCCGGATGCGTACGCAGCTGGAAGACATGCTGGCCAAGCACTCGACGACGCCGATCGAGAAGATCCGCGACGACATCGAGCGCGACAAGATCCTCACGGCCGAGGACGCCCTCGCGTACGGCCTGGTGGACCAGATCATCTCCACCCGCAAGATGAACAACGAGGCGATCGCGTAACCGCGCGCTGTATCGTCTGCCATTCCCCGGCACGGTTCACGTCAAAGTGAACCGTGCCAAGGGGGGCCCGAACGGGGGGCCCGGCAAGGTACCGTCGGATACAGGCACCAGGAGTCGCTGAACGTGGCGTCTCCCAGGCGAAGGGGAAGCACCTCGTGGCACGCATCGGTGACGGCGGCGATCTGCTCAAGTGCTCGTTCTGCGGAAAGAGCCAGAAGCAGGTCAAAAAGCTCATCGCAGGCCCCGGTGTATACATCTGCGACGAGTGCATCGACCTCTGCAACGAGATCATCGAGGAAGAGCTCGCGGAGACGAGCGAAGTGCGTTGGGAAGAGCTTCCCAAGCCGCGCGAGATCTACGAGTTCCTCGAGGGCTACGTCGTGGGCCAGGAGGCCGCCAAGAAGGCGCTCTCCGTGGCGGTGTACAACCACTACAAGCGCGTCCAGGCCGGGGAGAACGGCGGGGGCAGCAGCCGTGAGGACGCCATCGAACTGGCGAAGTCCAACATCCTGCTGCTCGGCCCGACCGGCTCCGGCAAGACGCTCCTCGCGCAGACGCTGGCGCGCATGCTGAACGTCCCGTTCGCGATCGCGGACGCCACGGCGCTCACCGAGGCCGGCTATGTCGGAGAGGACGTCGAGAACATCCTCCTGAAGCTCATTCAGGCGGCCGACTACGACGTCAAGAAGGCCGAGACCGGCATCATCTACATCGACGAGATCGACAAGGTCGCCCGCAAGAGCGAGAACCCGTCGATCACCCGCGATGTGTCCGGCGAGGGCGTCCAGCAGGCGCTGCTGAAGATCCTCGAGGGCACCACGGCCTCGGTTCCGCCGCAGGGCGGTCGCAAGCACCCGCACCAGGAGTTCATCCAGATCGACACGACGAACGTGCTGTTCATCGTGGGCGGCGCCTTCGCCGGTCTGGAGAAGATCATCGAGTCGCGGGCCGGCGCCAAGGGCATCGGCTTCGGCGCGACGATCCACTCCAAGCGCGAGCTGGAGGAGAAGGACCAGTTCCAGGAGGTCATGCCGGAGGACCTGGTGAAGTTCGGGATGATCCCCGAGTTCATCGGCCGTCTCCCCGTGATCACCTCGGTCCACAACCTGGACCGCGAGGCCCTCCTCCAGATCCTCGTCGAGCCGCGCAACGCACTGGTGAAGCAGTACCAGCGCCTGTTCGAACTCGACGGTGTGGAGCTGGACTTCGAGCGCGAGGCCCTGGAGGCCATCGCCGACCAGGCGATCCTGCGCCGCACCGGCGCGCGTGGCCTGCGGGCCATCATGGAGGAGGTCCTCCAGTCGGTGATGTACGAGGTCCCGTCCCGCAAGGACGTGGCCCGGGTCGTCATCACGGCGGACGCCGTTCACTCGAACGTGAACCCGACGCTGATCCCGCGGGATGCGCGGGGCGGCGGCAGCGGGGAGCAGAAGTCGGCCTAGCCGTACGGCATCTGACGCAGCGAAGGGCCCCCACCGGATCTCCGGTGGGGGCCCTTCGTCGCGTCGCGGTGCGTGTTACGCGGGGACGCGGACTTCCTTGCGGAGCTTCGTCGCGATGTCCGCCGCGGACTTCAGGTCCGCGTCCTTGCCGGACATCATGTCCGAGAGCGTGACCGGGATGACCACGGCGACCGTGCTGTTGTCGGCCCAGATGCAGACCGGCATGTGCACGTCCTTGCCGGTGGTCGAGCCGGCCGAGGAGCCGGACATCTTCAGTTCCTGGCACTTCATGACGTAGTCGTCCGTGCTGTAGTCCGTGGGGCTGCCGACCAGCGAGGCATTGTCGTCGCCACTGCTGCCGAGCGCGCCCTTGTCGAACATGCCGGTGACGAGCTTGCCGGGGTCGTCGATCTCGCCGTAAGCGCCCTGGAACTGCAACATCTTGCCGTTCAGGGGGTCGGAGGTGTCCCCGGCCTTGTAGGAGGCGTTGACGGGCGTGCCGTTCTTCAGGCCGTTCTTCTCGGCGTCCTGCATGTCCGAGGAGCTGAAGCCACCGGTCGTACTGGCGTCCTTCTTGTACTCGGTGAGGACCGTCGCGGGTGTCGACAGCTTGTGGGCCCCGTCGTCGGAGACGCTCGCGCTGCCGCTCCCGCTGTCGCCGAGCACGAAGTACGCCCCCACCCCGATCGCCGCCACCACGGCGACCGCGCCGATGATGAGGCCGGCCTTCTTGCCGCCGCCACCGCCGGCCGGGGGCTGCGGCGGGTACTGGCCGTACTGGTCCTGGCCGTACGGCGCCTGCTGCGGGTAGCCGTAGCCCGCCTGCGGGGGCTGCGGCGGCTGCTGCTGGCCGTAGGGGTTCGGCGGCTGCTGGGGCGGGACACCGGGGGGTGCCTGCTGGGGATACCCGTAGCCGGGCTGCGGGGGCTGCTGCGGCTGCTGGCCGTACGGGCCAGGCTGCTGCGGCTGCTGGCCGTACGGCCCCGGCTGCTGCGGCTGCTGGCCTCCGTAGGGGCCCGGCTGGTTGTAGCTCATGGAATGGGTTCCCTCCCGATGCTTATGTGCTCCTGACATCCTGGCGTACCGCCGTGCGGATCGGGCCACCGGATATGGTTTCAGTACGGGACTGTGACCCCCCTAAACTGGCTGCGTGACCGAGAACTCTCAGCAGCAGCACTCAGCGCCCACCACCGAACTGCCGACCCAGTACGCGCCGGCCGAGGTAGAGGAGACGCTGTACGAGCGCTGGGTAGACCGGGGCTATTTCACGGCGGACGCCAAGAGCGAGAAGCCGCCGTACACGATCGTCATCCCGCCGCCGAACGTCACGGGCTCGCTCCACCTGGGCCACGCCTTCCAGCACACGCTCATGGACGCCCTCACCCGCCGCAAGCGCATGCAGGGCTTCGAGGCGCTGTGGCTGCCCGGCATGGACCACGCCGGCATCGCGACGCAGAACAAGGTGGAGCAGCAGCTCGCCGAGGAGGGCAAGTCGCGGCACGACATCGGCCGCGAGGCCTTCGTCGCGAAGACGTGGGAGTGGAAGGAGCAGTACGGCGGCCGGATCCTCGGCCAGATGCGCCGCCTCGGCGACGGCGTCGACTGGTCGCGTGAGCGCTTCACGATGGACGAGGGGCTGTCGAGCGCCGTCCAGACCATCTTCAAGCGGCTCTACGACGACGAGCTGATCTACCGCGCCGAGCGCATCATCAACTGGTGCCCGCGCTGCCTGACCGCCATCTCCGACATCGAGGTGGACTACCAGGACGACGACGGCGAGCTGGTCTCGCTGAAGTACGGCGAGGGCGACGAGACCGTGGTCGTCGCGACCACCCGGGTCGAGACGATGCTGGGCGACACCGCGGTCGCCGTCCACCCGGACGACGAGCGGTACGCGCACCTCATCGGCAAGCGCATCAAGCTGCCGCTGACGGACCGCACGATCCCCGTCGTCGCCGACACGCACGTCGACCCGGAGTTCGGCACCGGCGCCGTGAAGGTCACGCCCGCCCACGACCCGAACGACTTCGCGATCGGCCAGCGGCACGACCTCGAGTTCATGACGATCATGGACGAGCGCGGGGTCATCACGGTCCCCGGCCCGTTCCAGGGTCTCGACCGGTTCGAGGCGCGCTCCGCGATCGTCGACGCCATGCGCCAGCAGGGCCGCGTCGTCGCCGAGAAGCGCCCGTACGTCCACTCCGTCGGCCACTGTTCGCGCTGCCGCACCACCATCGAGCCGCGCCTGTCGCTGCAGTGGTGGGTCAAGGTCGAGACGCTGGCCAAGGCCGCCGGTGACGCCGTCCGCGACGGCCGGGTCACCCTCCACCCCAAGGAGATGGAGAAGCGGTACTTCGACTGGGTCGACAACCTCAACGACTGGTGCATCTCGCGCCAGCTGTGGTGGGGCCACCGCATCCCGGTCTGGTACGGGCCGAACGGCGAGGTCGTCTGCGTCGGCCCCGACGAGCAGCCGCCCGGCACCGAGGCCGAGGGCTGGAAGCAGGACGAGGACGTCCTCGACACCTGGTTCTCGTCCGGCCTGTGGCCGTTCTCCACGCTGGGCTGGCCCGAGCAGACGCCGGACCTCGAGAAGTTCTACTCGACCGACGTCCTGCTCACCGGCCACGACATCATCTTCTTCTGGGTCGTCCGGATGATGATGTTCGGTCTCTACGCGATGGACGGCGAGGTTCCGTTCAAGACGGTCGCCCTGACCGGTCTCGTCCGCGACGAGAACGGCAAGAAGATGTCGAAGTCCTTCGGCAACGTGGTGGACCCGCTGGACTGGATGGACAAGTACGGCTCGGACGCGCTCCGCTTCACGCTGGCGCGCGGCGCCAACCCGGGCACCGACGTCCCGATCGGCGAGGACTGGGTCCAGGCGTCCCGCAACTTCGCCAACAAGATCTGGAACGCCACGCGCTTCGCGCTGATGAACGGCGCGACGATCGAGGGCCCGCTGCCGGAGCCGTCCGAGATGACGGCCACCGACCGCTGGATCCTGTCCCGGCTGAACAAGACGGTGGCCGAGGTCGACGCGTTCTACGACGACTACCAGTTCGCCAAGCTCTCCGACGCGCTCTACCACTACGCGTGGGACGAGGTCTTCGACTGGTACGTCGAGCTGTCGAAGACGACGTTCATGGCGGGCGGCGAGCCGGCCAAGGTGTCGGGCCGGGTCCTCGGTGAGGTCCTGGATGTCACGCTGCGCCTGCTGCACCCGATCGTCCCCTTCGTCACCGAGACGCTGTGGACGACGCTCACCGGGCGCGAGTCCGTCGTGATCGCCGACTGGCCCAAGGACAGCGGCTTCCGCGACGAGGCGGCCGAGCGGGAGATCGCGACGGTGCAGCAGGTCGTCGTCGAGGTCCGCCGCTTCAAGGCCGAGCAGGGCCTGAAGGCGGGCCAGCGCGTCCCGGCCCGCCTCACCCTGGACGGCACCGCGCTCGCGCCGCACGAGCCGGCCATCCGCCAGTTGCTGAAGCTGCAGCCGGAGGGCGAGGACTTCTCGGCCGCGGCCACGCTTCCGGTCGCCGGGGCCGAGGTCGCGCTCGACCTGTCCGGCGCGATCGACGTCGCTGCGGAGCGCAAGCGCCTCGCCAAGGACCTCGCCGCCGCCGAGAAGGACAAGGCGCAGGCCGAGGGCAAGCTCGGGAACGAGAAGTTCCTCGGCAAGGCCCCGGAGAAGGTCGTCGACGGCATCCGGGCCCGCCTGGCCAAGGCGGACGAGGACATCGCCCGCATCCAGGCACAGCTGGAGCGCCTGCCGCAGGCGTGACGCGTATCCGTACGCGACCGAGGCCCCGGAACCCTTCGGTTCCGGGGCCTCGGTCGTGCGGCGTCAGGCGGTGCGCAGTCCGAGCCGGATGAGTTCCGCCTCCGCCAGCGCGTCCAGGGTCGCCGGGTCGCCCTCGCGCCAGCCCTCGGCGAGGCTGCCCGGCGTGCTCTCGGGCAGCGTCTCGGCGGTGCGGCCCACCTCGTCGAGCGGCCGCAGGAGCGCGCGCAGCGCCAGCAGTTCGCGCCCGTCCTCACTGTTGGCGAGATCCCGGGCGGCGGCGGCCCGCCGCACCCAGCGCACCCGGCGCGGCAGCCACAGCGCGCAGAGCAGCCCGACCGGGACGACGAACACCGCGACGGCGGCGAGCAGCACCAGCAGCCGCAGCGGCCCCGCCCCTTCCGGCGCCGCGCTCACGATCCGGTCCCCGGCCCGCGCCACTCCGTGCAGCGGTCCGGGCAGCCCGATGCGGGGCCCGGCGGGCACCGGCCGGGCCGCGGCCCCGAGCACCCGATGGGCGACGACCGCCATCACGGCCCACCCCGCGACCCACAGCAGAGCCGCCCCGTCACCGATGATCTGCCGAGCACGCCGACTCGGCTGATGTGCGTACCACATGGTCCGATTGGACCCCTCGTCGCCCGTACGGGGCGCTCACCGCGCCGAACAGGGGTGCCCCGTTACGACATATGGCGGCGGAGCACCCCGTCCGGGGTGCGAGCGACCACGAGGGCGCCGCACGTCTCCACGGAGGGCGCCCCGTCCGGGCCGCGAGCAACCACGACGGCGCCGCACGTCTCCACGGAGGGGCACCCGTCAGGGGCGCGAGGAACTGCGCGAGCAACCACGACGGCGCCGCACGTCTCCACGAAGAGGCACCCCGTCAGGGGCGCGAGGAACTGCGCGAGCAACCACGACGCACCCGCGCCCGCCGAACCCAACGGAACCCCCACCCCCCCCTAGGCGGCCCCCAACATCCGCTCCAACCCGTCGAAGTCCTCCACACACTTCCCGCACCCCAGCGCGACACTGTCCAACGGCTCCTCGGCGACGAACACCGGAATCCCCGTGCCGGAGGCGATCCGCAGATCGAGCCCGGGCAGCAGCGCACCCCCACCGGTCAGCACGATCCCGTGCTCCATGACATCCCCGGACAGCTCCGGCGGGCACTGCTCCAAGGTGGCCTTCACCGCCGAGACGACCGCCTCCACGGGCTCGTCCAGCGCGGAGCGCACCTCACGCACCGTCAGCTCCACGGTCTTCGGCAGCCCGGCCACCTTCTCCCGCCCCCGCACGGTGAACGCCCGCATCTCGAACGCGTCCTCACCGGGCACGGGCCACGCCGAGCCGATCGCGACCTTGATGTCCTCGGCGGTGCGCTCCCCGATCAGCAGCCCGTGCTCCCTGCGGACGTAATCGGTGATGGCCTCGTCGAGCCGGTCCCCGCCCACCCGAAGCGACCGCGCCGTGACGACACCCCCGAGCGAGATGACGGCGACCTCGGTGGTCCCGCCGCCGATGTCGACGACCATCGACCCGCGCGGCTCCGCCACCGGCAGCCCGGCCCCGATCGCCGCCGCCATCGGCTCCTCGATCAGATGGACGGCCCGCGCCCCCGACCCCTGCGCCGCGTGGACGATGGCCCGCCGCTCGACCGGCGTGACCCCGCTGGGCACGCACACCACCATCCGGGTACGGGGCCGGCGGCCCGGCGCGACCTTGCGGACGAAGTGCCGGATCATCTGCTCGGCCGCCTCGTAGTCGCTGATGACGCCGTCGCGCAGCGGCCGGATGGCGGTGATGGAGCCCGGGGTGCGCCCGATGGTCTCCTTCGCCTCGGTGCCCACGGCGAGCACGGAGCCGTGCTTGCCGCCCTGCTTGACGGCGACCACCGACGGTTCGTTCAGCACGATCCCCTGACCGCGTACGTAGAGAAGAGTGTTGGCGGTGCCGAGATCGATGCCTATGTCCATGATCGCCAAGTTTGCAGGGCGATGCTGTGATCCGGTGGGACCAAAGTCCTGATTCGGACAGGCCCAAAGTCCCGTTCCGTCCCGGAGGGCGGTATCCGCACCGCTGTCTGCACTTGTCGGGGACCTCCGTAGACTGGCGTACGTGAGTGACCTCCCCCCGCGCGACAGCAGCGACGACCACGGCCCCAGCGACAGCCCGGACGCCTTCGAGGAGATCGTGGGCGCCGAGACCGACCGCGACCCCGACCTCGCGGTCATCGAGGCGGGCAGCCGCACCCTGCGCACGCAGGGCGGCCCCCCGCAGGGCGACGGCATCCCGGCCCGGCCGCGGGACCCGGAGGTGGAGAAGGCGCTGCGCGTGGTCGAGGCGGACCTCGCCACCCGCTGGGGCGAGACCAAGCTGGAGCCGTCGGTGGACCGCATCGCGGCGCTGATGGACGTGCTGGGGGAGCCGCAGAAGGCGTACCCCTCGATCCACATCACGGGGACGAACGGCAAGACGTCGACGGCCCGCATGATCGAGGCCCTGCTGGCCGCCTTCGACCTGCGCACCGGCCGCTACACCTCGCCCCACGTGCAGTCGATCACCGAGCGCATCAGCCTGGACGGCGCGCCGATCGAGTACGAGCGCTTCATCGAGACGTTCGAGGACATCAAGCCCTACGTCGAGATGGTCGACTCCCAGCAGGAGTACCGGCTGTCCTTCTTCGAGGTGCTCACCGGCATGGCCTACGCGGCCTTCGCGGACGCCCCCGTCGACGTGGCGGTCGTCGAGGTCGGCATGGGCGGCAGCTGGGACGCGACGAACGTGATCGACGGGACCGTCGCGGTCATCACCCCCATCGACCTCGACCACACCGACCGGCTGGGCTCCACGCCCGGCGAGATCGCGGTGGAGAAGTCCGGGATCATCAAGCAGGACGCCACCGTGATCATGGCGCAGCAGCCGGTCGACGCGGCGCAGGTGATCCTGAAGAAGGCCGTCGAGACGGACGCCACGGTCGCCCGCGAGGGACTCGAGTTCGGCGTGGTGGACCGGCAGATCGCCGTCGGCGGCCAGCTGGTCACCCTGCGCGGCCTGGGCGGCGAGTACGAGGAGGTCTTCCTCCCGCTGCACGGCGCCCACCAGGCGCACAACGCGGCGGTGGCGCTCGCCGCCGTCGAGGCGTTCTTCGGCATCGGTTCGGAGCACGCCCGCCCGCTCGACATCGACACCATCCGCGCCGCTTTCGCGTCCGTCACCTCGCCGGGCCGTCTGGAAGTGGTGCGGCGGTCGCCGACGGTCGTGCTCGACGCCGCGCACAACCCGGCGGGCGCGCGGGTCACCGCCGACGCCATCAGCGAGGTCTTCGACTTCAGCCGGCTCATCGGGGTCGTCGGTGCCAGCGGCGACAAGAACGTACGGGGGCTGCTCGAAGCCTTCGAGCCGATCTTCGCGGAGATCGTCGTCACCCAGAATTCCAGCCACCGCGCCATGGACGCCGACGAGCTGGCGGCCGTCGCGGTCGAGGTCTTCGGTGACGACCGGGTCCAGGTCGAGCCGCGGCTCGACGACGCCCTGGAGGCCGCGATCACGCTGGCCGAGGAAGAGGGCGAGTACGCGGGCGGCGGCGTGCTCGTCACCGGTTCCGTGATCACGGTCGGGGAAGCCCGGCTGCTGTTGCTGGGGAAGGACTGAGCACTGTGCGTACGTTGTGTGCGTCGACGCTGATCGGCGAGTTCTTCGTCATCGGGTTCGCCGGGCTTGTCGCCATGAAGGACCAGGACCTGTCGAGCGGGCTGGTGTGGACGGTCTGTGGCATCGCCATGGTGCTTTCGGTGCTGCTGTGCGGCATGGTCATGCGTCCCGGTGGCATCCAGTTGGGCTGGGCCCTGCAGATCGCGCTGATCGTCAGCGGGTTCTGGGTGCCGGTGATGTTCTTCCTGGGGGCTTGTTTCGCGGCGCTGTGGTGGGCCTCGGTGCACTTCGGGCGCAAGATCGACACGGCCAAGGCCCGCTGGGCGGCGCAGCAGGAGTCGAGCGCGGCCTGAGCTTTTTCCGGGCTGCCTTTCGTCTGCGGCCCGGTGGGGGCTGGCCGCGCAGTTCCCCGCGCCCCTGAAGGCATGCGCTGCGCGCAGCCTTCCCCTACCCCTGAGCGAGCGCAGCTCGCACAGGGGCGCGAGGAACTGCGCGAGAAGCGGCCACCGGCCCGCGCGTGACCGACTGCCGTTCAGGGGCGCGGGGAACTGCGCGAGAAGCGGCCACCGGCCCGCGCGCGACCGACGACCCTTCAGGGGCGTGAGGAACTGCGCGAGAAGCGGCCACCGGCCCGCGCGCGACCGACGACCCTTCAGGGGCGCGGGGAACTGCGCGAGAAGCCCCCGCGCACCCGCGGGCGAGGGGCGACCGGGAAGTGGGTGCAACCCCGGTGCCGGGCGGGTGATAACCCCCTGTAACCTCAGGGCCCACCACCGCACAATCCCGGCCGCACAAGGAGCCCACCCAAAATGACCCAGCGCACGCTCGTCCTGCTCAAGCCCGACGCGGTCCGCCGTGGCCTGATCGGCGAGATCATCGGCCGTATCGAGCGCAAGGCCGGCTGGACGATCAGCGCCCTCGAACTGCGCGAGCTCGGCCAGGAGACGCTGGAGCAGCACTACGGCGAGCACAAGGGCAAGCCCTTCTACGAGCCGCTGATGACGTTCATGGCGTCCGGCCCGGTCGTCGCGCTGGTCGTCGAGGGCGAGCGCGTCATCGAGGGTGTCCGCCAGCTGGCCGGTCCGACCGACCCGATCGCGGCGGCCCCGGGTTCGATCCGCGGCGACTTCGGTGTCATCGTCCGCGAGAACCTGATTCACGCGTCGGACTCCGAGGAGTCGGCCGAGCGCGAGCTGAAGATTTTCTTCCCGAACCTGGTCTGACGCCGGATCTCGCCCATTGAGACGAACCGCATTCCCTTTCTGACGATTCGTCAGTCACGGAGCGCCACTGACCTGGAACGGCCTGAGAATTCGGGCCGTTCTTTGGCATATGCGCCCCGATTGGGGGAACGCAACCCTCCGTCGGCACGTCCCCATTAGCGGGACGGAGATTCATCTGCTGACAATGGCGAAGACCCTCGCGCCGTGATCGTGCAGGCGAGACTACGATGGAGCCTCCACGCCACACCGCGTCCACCTCTCGCCTACCTGACAAGCAATCAAACGCTCCACTTGGGAAGGCCAGACGAATCCTGATGGGGAACTCAATGTCGTTCATCGGCCGTGACATGGCTGTCGACCTCGGGACCGCCAACACGCTGGTGTACGTCAGGGGTCGCGGGATCGTGCTCAACGAACCGTCCGTGGTCGCGATCAACACCAACACCGGTGGCATTCTCGCGGTCGGCGCCGAAGCCAAGAAGATGATCGGGCGCACCCCTGGCAACATCGTCGCGGTGCGCCCGCTGAAGGACGGCGTGATCGCCGACTTCGAGATCACCGAGCGCATGCTCCGCTACTTCATCCTGAAGATCCACAAGCGGCGCTACCTCGCCCGGCCCCGAGTCGTGGTCTGCGTGCCGTCCGGCATCACCGGCGTCGAGCGCCGCGCCGTCATCGAGGCCTCCTCGCAGGCCGGTGCCCGTCAGGTGCACATCATCGAGGAGCCCATGGCCGCGGCCATCGGCTCGGGCCTGCCGGTCCACGAGGCCACGGGCAACATGGTGGTGGACATCGGTGGCGGCACCACCGAGGTCGCGGTCATCTCGCTCGGCGGAATCGTCACAGCACAGTCGATCCGCGTCGCGGGCGACGAGCTGGACAACGCGATCATCCAGCACATCAAGAAGGAGTACTCGCTCCTTCTCGGTGAGCGGACCGCCGAGCAGATCAAGATCACGATCGGTTCCGCGTACGACCTGGACTCCGACGAACACACCGAGATCCGCGGCCGTGACCTGGTGTCCGGCCTGCCGAAGACCGTCGTCATCTCGGCGGCGGAGGTCCGCAAGGCCATCGAGGAGCCGGTCAACGCGATCGTGGACGCGGTCAAGACCACCCTCGACAAGTGCCCGCCCGAGCTGTCGGGTGACGTCATGGACCGCGGCATCGTTCTCACCGGTGGCGGCGCTCTCCTGCGCGGCCTCGACGAGCGGCTGCGCCGCGAGACGGGCATGCCGATCCACATCGCCGAGGACCCGCTGGACAGCGTGGCGCTCGGCTCCGGAAAGTGCGTCGAGGAGTTCGAGGCGCTGCAGCAGGTGCTCGACGCGTCGCCGCGCAGATGAGCGGGTGTGACACCTGAAAGGGTGGGTCCGCCGTACGAGTGCCTGCCACTTCGTGCGGCGGATCGTTGATATAGAGGCAAGGCACGAATTCCCGGACATCGGTTCATCGGTTACATCCGTCCGGCATCCCCCTATCCCCCCGACAAACCCATATCTCCAGACATCGTGACACCGCCCCACCCGATTTCTGATTGAGGAAGGCACGGCCGCCGCACGTGAGGGACACACGAGAGAGCCGGCTGCTCCTGGTACTGCTGATCGCCATCGCGTTCGCGTTGATCACGGTGGACATCCGCGGAGGAGAGGACTCGCCGGTCGACGGTGCCCGTCAGGGCGCCGCCAAGGTCTTCGGACCCGTGGAGAGCGGTGTCGCCGGCGCGGTCGACCCGATCGGCAACGCCATAAGCGCAGTCCGCGACTCCGACAAGCGGCACGACCGGATCAGTCAACTGGAGCGCGAGAACGCCGCGTTGAAGTCGAAGCTCGGCAGCGACGACCGCAACCGCAGCAAGATCCGCCAGCTCGACAGCATGCTGAAGACGGCGGGCGCCGGCCAGTACGGCATCAAGGGCGCCCAGGTCATCGCCATAGGGTCCGCACAGGGCTTCTCCTGGACGGTGACCATCGACGCCGGTGCCGACGACGGCATCAAGCGCGACATGACGGTGCTGAACGGGGAAGGACTCGTCGGCCGCGTCACCACGGTCGGCCCCGGCACCTCCACGATCCTCCTCGCCAACGACCCGGACTTCACCGTCGGCACCCGGATGGAGAAGACCGACGAGCTCGGCTTCGCCACCGGCCAGGGCGACCGGCCGCTGCGCGTCCAGCTCCTCAACGGCAAGGCCAAGGTGAAGAAGGGCGACCGGCTCGTCACCTTCGGCTCGGCGGCCGACAAGCCGTTCGTGCCCGGCGTGCCCGTCGGCAGGGTCGTCCGCGTCGACCCGTCCGGCGGCGACCTGACCCGTACCGTCTACGTCACGCCGTACGTCGGCTTCACCAAGCTGGACATCGTGGGCGTCGTCGTCCAGCCGCCGCGCAGCGACCCGCGCGACGAGGTCCTGCCGACCAAGCCCGCGAAGCCGAAGCCCGCGCCGACCGTGACCGTCACCGTCACCCCGTCCGCGCCCGCCGACGGCGTCCAGCAGTAACAGGAGGAGCTGACCCACCATGCGCTTCAACCGGATCCTCCTCTCCACGGCCCTCGTCGTCGTCGCCCTCGTCGTCCAGGTGTGCATCCTGGCCCGGCTCCAGCTCCCGGGCGCCGTGCCCGACCTGCTGCTGCTGACCGTGCTCGGCCTGGCGCTCGTCTACGGCCACGTCGGCGGCGCCTTCATCGGCTTCGGCGCGGGCCTGCTCGCCGACCTGGCCCCGCCCGCCGACCACGCCGCCGGGCGCTACGCCCTGGTGCTGTGCGTCATCGGCTACCTCGCGGGCCTCGCCAAGCCGGAGACCGGGCAGCTGCGCTCGGCCTTCGGCCCGATGGTCGTGGTGGTCGCCGCCGCCGTCGGCACCACGCTGCTGTACGCGGGAGTGGGCGCCCTCGTCGGCGACACCGCCGCCCGCCACGTCGGCCTCGGCAGCCTGCTCTTCACCGCCGCGCTCTACGACCTGCTGCTCGCGCCGTTCGTCGTACCCGGCGTGATGGCGCTCGCCAGACGCGCCGAGAACGATCCGCTGGGCGACAGCGGCGGCTCCGGCAAGGTCTCCGACGTCTCCTCCGGCTGGCTCTCCGCCGGCACCGGTCTGCGCATCGGCAACCAGCGCGGCGGCCTGCGCATGAAGTCCGTGAAGGCGCGCGCCGCCCGCGCCGGACGCATCAAGGGGGTCAAGCGCCTGTGAGCGCAGAGCAGTTGACCGCTGCGGCCGATCGGGCCGCGCACAGGTCGGGCGTGTACACGTACTACTCGTACTCGCACACGTACTAGGGGGAGCACGGGCACCATGACCAACATCCCTGAGACCGGCCGGACCCCGCGCGTCCAGATCCGTCTCGTCGTCCTCCAGATCCTCGTCCTGTCCCTCCTGTTCACGCTCGGCGGCCGCCTCTGGTACCTCCAGGTGCGCAACGGCGACGAGTACGCCAAGGAGGCGTCGGGCAACCACGTCCAGCAGGTCGTCACGCCCGCCGTGCGCGGCTCGATCCTGGACTCGCGGGGCGTGGCCCTCGCCGACAACGAGACCCGTCTCGTCGTCTCCGCCTCGCGGACCGACCTGATGAAGATGAAGGACGACGGCAAGTCCGTCCTCACCAAGCTCGCGGGCGTCCTCGGCATGACGCCCAAGGAGGTCGAGGAGAAGGTCCGGCTGTGCGACGCCAAGACGCCGCAGCCCTGCTGGAACGGCTCGCCGTACCAGCCCATCCCGATCACCGACGAGGCCACGCCCAAGCAGGCGCTCCAGATCCGCGAGCGCGGCGAGGACTTCCCCGGCATCACCGCCGAACCCACCGCCGTACGCCGCTACGCCGCGCCCGGCAAGGCCAACACCGCGCAGGTGCTCGGCTACCTCTCCCCGGTCACCGACTCCGAGATCGAGCAGGCGAAGGACAGCGAGTCGCCGTACCTCCGCTCCGACCAGGTCGGCCGCTCCGGCCTTGAACGCACGTACGACAAGGACCTGCGCGGCAAGGCCGGCGTCACCCGCTACGAGGTCGACAACCTCGGCCGGGTCATCGGCCGCGCCAAGAGCGACGACGCCCAGCCGGGAGCGAACGTCGTCACCTCGATAGACGCACGGGTCCAGCGCGTCGCCGAGTACGAGCTGAACGAGGCGATGAAGAACGCCCGCAAGGAGTTCGACAAGAACACGGGCACCAACTACAAGGCCGACTCCGGCGCCGTCGTCGTGATGGAGGCCAAGACCGGCCGCGTCGTCGCCATGGCGTCCAACCCGAGCTACGACCCGAACGCCTGGGTCGGCGGCATCTCCGGCAAGGACTACGCCAACCTGACCGGCAAGAGCTCCAACTACCCGCTGCTGAACCGGGCCATCCAGGGCCAGGCGGCCCCCGGCTCGATCTTCAAGGTCATCTCGACCACGGCGGCGGTCAACGCGGGCTACCAGTTCAACGGCCGCTACCCGTGCACCAGCTCGTACTCGATCGGCAACCAGGTCTTCAAGAACTTCGAGTCGGAGAACTTCGGGCCCATCTCCCTGGGCCGCGCCCTGGAGGTCTCCTGCGACACCGTCTTCTACGGCATCGCCCACAACGAGTGGAAGAAGGACGGCGGCCTCAAGGGCAACAAGGACACCCAGGACTGGTTCTACAAGACCGCCCACCAGTTCGGTCTCGGCAAGGAGACCGGCATCGACCTGCCCAACGAGGTCAGCGGCCGGGTCCCCGACCGCCAGTGGAAGCAGCGGTTCTGGAAGGCCAACAAGGACTCCTGGTGCAAGTCCGGCAAGAAGAACGGCGACTACGTCGAGCGCCTCAACTACGAGAACTGCCTCGAGGGCAACCTCATGCGCGCCGGTGACTCCGTCAACTACTCCATCGGCCAGGGCGACACCCTCGTCACCCCGATCCAGATGGCGTCGATCTACTCCGCGATCTCCAACGGCGGCACCCTGCACGAGCCCGAGGTCGGCAAGGCCATCGTCAGCGCCGACGGCAAGCACGTCCAGGAGATCCAGCCGAAGGTCAACGCCAAGCTTCCCTTCAAGGGCAAGACCCGCGACGAGATAGACGAAGCACTGGCGGGAGTGGCGACCCGCGGTACGGCGGCCTGGCGCTTCGGCGGCTGGCCCCAGGACAAGATCCCGATGCACGCCAAGACCGGTACGGCCGAGGTCTACGGCAAGCAGACGACGTCCTGGTTCGCGTCCTACACCAAGGACTACTCGATCGTGATGACGATCTCCCAGGGCGGTACGGGTTCGGGCGCCTCGGGACCGGCCGTCCGCAAGATCTACGACGCGATGTACGGCCTCGACGACAAGGGCCAGCAGGACCTGAAGAAGGCCCTGCTGCCCGAGCCCGAGAAGGCCCTGCCGAAGATCCAGAAGGACGGTTCGATCGACGCCCCGACGATCGACACGTACGACCCGAGCAAGCAGCAGGCGCCGGAGCAGCAGGAACTGGCGGCCGGGCTGCCCGCCTCGACGTACAGCAGGAGGGACTGACCGACCATGGCAGGTCACACAGGCGGTTTCTCCGTCTCCGGGTACGGCCCGCAGCAGCGCTCCACCATGTCCCGGCTCATGGCCCGCGACTCGGTGGTGCGGCGGCTCGACTGGCCGATACTGCTGTCCGCGATCGCGCTCTCGCTGATCGGCTCCGCACTCGTCTTCTCGGCGACCCGCAACAGGACCGAGCTGAACCAGGGCGACCCGTACTACTTCCTCTTCCGCCACCTGCTCAACATGGGCATCGGCATCGGGCTGATGGTCGGCACCATCTGGCTCGGCCACCGCACCCTGCGCACCGCCGTGCCGATCCTCTACGGCATCTCGGTCTTCCTGGTGCTGCTGGTCCTCACCCCGCTCGGCGCGACGGTGAACGGCGCGCACGCGTGGATCATCATCGGCGGCGGCTTCTCGCTCCAGCCCTCCGAGTTCGTGAAGATCACGATCATCCTGGGGATGGCGATGCTGCTCGCGGCGCGGGTCGACGCCGGTGACCGCGAGCATCCCGACCACCGCACCGTCCTCCAGGCCCTCGGCCTCGCCGCCGTCCCCATGATGGTCGTCATGCTGATGCCGGACCTCGGGTCCGTCATGGTCATGGTGATGATCGTCCTCGGCGTGCTGCTGGCCTCCGGCGCCTCCAACCGCTGGGTCCTCGGACTGATCGGCGTCGGCGCGGCGGGCGCCGTCGCGGTCTGGCAGCTCGGCGTCCTCGACGACTACCAGATCGCCCGCTTCGCCGCGTTCGCCAACCCGGCGCTCGACCCGGCCGGCGTCGGCTACAACACCAACCAGGCGCGCATCGCGATCGGCTCCGGCGGGCTCACCGGCTCCGGGCTCTTCCACGGCTCGCAGACCACCGGGCAGTTCGTGCCCGAGCAGCAGACGGACTTCGTGTTCACGGTCGCGGGGGAGGAGCTCGGCTTCGTCGGGGCCGGGCTGATTCTGCTGCTCCTCGGCGTGGTGCTGTGGCGGGCCTGCCGGATCGCCCGCGAGACCACCGAGCTGTACGGGACGATCGTCGCCGCCGGGATCATCGCGTGGTTCGCCTTCCAGGCGTTCGAGAACATCGGCATGACGCTCGGCATCATGCCGGTGGCGGGTCTTCCGCTCCCGTTCGTCTCGTACGGCGGCTCGTCGATGTTCGCGGTGTGGGTGGCGATCGGGTTGTTGCAGTCGATCAGGGTTCAACGCCCGATGTCGGCCTAGCCGCTCCGCGGGGACCCGGCCCCTCAACACGGGCCACCCCCTACGCGGCCCGCCTTCCCTGGGCGCCCGGCCCTGCCCTGGGCTGGCGCCCCACGCCGCCCCGTCTTGGCCTGGCGCCCCGTCTCGGGCTAGCGCCCGGCCCCGCCCCGTCTTGGGCTGGCGCCCCGTCTCGGGCTGGCGCCCGGCCCCGCCCCGTCTTGGGCTGGCGCCCCGTCTCGGGCTGGCGCCCGGCCCCGCCCCGTCTTGGGTTGGCGCCCAGCTCCGCCTCGCCTCGCCGCCTCGGGCTGACGCCCATCGCCCTAGCCTTGGGCAGTCTGCCGCCTGGGGCGGCAGGGTGGGCAAGGCGGCACCCCGGCGCGGGGTGAGCGCTTCAGAGGGGGGTTGGTGCAGCGCCGTTGGCGGGTGCGGCCCCGGTGGGGCTTCTCGCGCAGTTCCCCGCGCCCCTATCGGGGCGGATAGTGACCCGCGATCACAGAGCGCCCCTGGCGGGGCGGACAGCGGCCCGCGCAGTCACAGCGCCCCGGCGGGGCGGACAGGAGCCCGGGATCACAGCGCCCTGGCTGCGCGGGCAGCAGTCCGCGATCGCAGCGGCCGGCGGGACCGGTGGCGTTCCGCGAATGTTGTTCCTCTATCGGGGCGCCCCCTCGGCGTCTAGATTCGGGTCATGGCGGAGACGAAGCGCGAAATCGAGCGGAAGTATGAGGTTCCGGGCGCTCCCGACGGACCCTTCGAGCTGCCCGACCTGGGCAAGGTCCCCGGCGTGGCGGAGGTCATCGGCAAGGGCGTCGTCGAACTCGACGCGGTCTACTACGACACGGCCGACCAGCGCCTCGCGGCCGACAACATCACCCTGCGCCGCCGCACCGGCGGCGACGACGCGGGCTGGCACCTGAAGATCCCGGTCGCCCTGGGCGAGGGCGTACGGGACGAGATCCGCGCCCCCCTCTCCGCCCAACTGCCCCGCGCACTCGCCGGACTCGTCCGCTCCCGAGTACGTCAGGCACCCCTGCTCCCCGTGGTCCGCCTGATGTCGTCCCGCGACGTCTCCCACCTGACCGACGCCGACGGCACCCTGCTGGCCGAGGTCAGCGTGGACGCCGTACGAGCCGAGCGCGCCGACGGCCTGGGCGGCACCGCCTGGACCGAGATCGAGGTCGAGCTGGCGGACGACGGCGACCCCGCCTTCCTCGGCAAGGTCGAGAAGCGGCTGCGCAAGGCCGGCGCCGACCGCTCCGGATCCCTCTCCAAACTGGCCCGCGCCCTCGACGAGACGGGCGCAGGCGCACCGGCACCCGACCCCGCCGCCGCTTCCTCCGCCCCGTCCGGCACCGCGGGCGACCACGTCGTCGCCCGCCTGCGCGCCCAGCGCGACGCGCTCGTCGACCTCGACCCGGCCGTCCGCCGCGACCTGCCGGACGCCGTTCACCAGATGCGGGTCGCCGCCCGCCGGATGCGCAGCGCGTTCAAGACGTACAAGAAGGTCCTCGACCCCGCCGCCACCGACCCGGTCGCCGAGGAGCTGAAATGGCTCGGCGGCGAACTCGGCATCGACCGCGACCACGAGGTGCTGACCGAGCGGCTCACCGCCCGGATCGACGCCGTGCCGCGCACCCTGCTGCTCGGCCCGGTCCGCGGCCGGCTGCGGATCTGGGCGGTGGCCCGGCGCCACGGCTCGCGCCGCCACACGGTCGCCGTGCTCGACAGCAAGCGCTACCTCGCCCTGCTGGACGCCCTCGACGCGCTGCTCGCCGACCCGCCGCTGTGCCCCGTCGCCCGTAAACCGGCCGCGAAGCTGCTCGCCAAGTCCGCCCGCAAGGACCAGGCCCGCCTCGCCGCCCGCGTCGAGCACGCCCTGTCGCTGCCCGCCGGCACCGACCGCGACCTGGCGATGCACGAGGCCCGCAAGGCCGCCAAGCGCGCCCGGTACGCGGGGGAGGCCGCCGTCCCCGCGCTCGGCAAGCAGGCCAAGCGGTTCGCCAAGCGGATGAAGGCGGTCCAGTCCCTCCTCGGCGACCACCAGGACTCCGTCGTCGCCCGCGAGTCGCTGCGCCAGCTCGGGATCCAGGCGCACGCGGCCGGCGAGACGGCGTTCACCTGGGGACTGCTGTACGGACAGGAGCAGGCGGCGGCCGCGGACCGCGAGCGGGAGCTGCCCGAGGTGTGGGCCGGCGCGGCGGAGGCCACCCTTTCGGCGGGTTAGGGTTGAGGGTCATCCCTGTCAGCTCACAAAGGTCCACGGTTATGCCTGCCGATGCCGTCGCCGCGGCGCCCCAAGCGGTCGAGTCCGTGTTTCCGCAGCTCGAAGCGCTGCTCCCGCATGTGCAGAAGCCGATCCAGTACGTCGGCGGAGAGCTCAACTCCACGGTCAAGCCGTGGGAGTCCTGCGACGTCCGCTGGGCGCTGATGTACCCGGACGCGTACGAGGTCGGCCTGCCCAACCAGGGCGTCATGATCCTGTACGAGGTGCTGAACGAGCGGGAGGGCGTCCTCGCCGAGCGCACGTACAGCGTCTGGCCCGACCTGGAAGCCCTGATGCGCGAGCACCGGGTCCCCCAGTTCACGGTCGACTCGCACCGCCCGGTGAAGGCCTTCGACGTCTTCGGACTCTCCTTCTCCACCGAGCTGGGCTACACCAACATGCTGGCCGCGCTCGACCTGGCCGGCATCCCGCTGGAGTCCAAGGACCGCACCCTGGACGACCCGATCGTCCTCGCGGGCGGCCACGCGGCCTTCAACCCCGAGCCGATCGCCGCCTTCATCGACGCCGCCGTCATCGGCGACGGCGAGCAGGCCGTGCTCGACATGACGGAGATCATCCGCGCCTGGAAGGCCGAGGGCCGCCCGGGCGGGCGCGAGGAGGTCCTGCTCCGCCTCGCGAAGACCGGGAACATCTACGTCCCGGGCTTCTACGACGTCGAGTACCTGCCCGACGGCCGCATCGGCCGCGTCGTGCCGAACCGCTCGGGCGTGCCGTGGCGCGTCTCCAAGCACACGGTCATGGACCTCGACGAGTGGCCGTACCCCAAGCAGCCCCTCGTGCCGCTCGCCGAGACGGTCCACGAGCGGATGTCCGTCGAGATCTTCCGCGGCTGCACCCGCGGCTGCCGCTTCTGCCAGGCCGGCATGATCACGCGCCCCGTGCGGGAGCGAAGCATCACCGGTATCGGCGACATGGTGGAGAAGGGCCTCAAGGCGACCGGCTTCGAAGAGGTCGGCCTGCTCTCGCTGTCCTCCGCGGACCACTCCGAGATCGGCGACATCGCCAAGGGCCTGGCCGACCGCTACGAGGAAGACAAGATCGGCCTCTCGCTGCCCTCGACCCGCGTCGACGCGTTCAACGTCGACCTGGCCAACGAGCTGACCCGCAACGGCCGCCGCTCCGGTCTCACCTTCGCCCCCGAGGGCGGCAGTGAGCGCATGCGCAAGGTCATCAACAAGATGGTCTCGGAAGAGGACCTGATCCGCACGGTCTCGACCGCGTACGGCAACGGCTGGCGTCAGGTGAAGCTGTACTTCATGTGCGGCCTGCCCACGGAGACGGACGACGACGTCCTCCAGATCGCCGACATGGCGATGAACGTGATCCAGAAGGGCCGCGAGGTCTCGGGCTCCAACGACATCCGCTGCACGGTCTCCATCGGCGGTTTCGTGCCCAAGCCGCACACCCCGTTCCAGTGGGCGCCGCAGCTGTCGGCGGAGGAGACGGACGCCCGTCTCGAGAAGCTCCGCGACAAGATCCGCGGCGACAAGAAGTACGGCCGCTCCATCGGCTTCCGCTACCACGACGGCAAGCCCGGCATCGTCGAGGGCCTGCTCTCCCGCGGCGACCGCCGCATCGGCGACGTCATCCGCGCGGTCTACGAGGACGGCGGCCGCTTCGACGGCTGGCGCGAGCACTTCAGCTACGACCGCTGGATGGAGTCCGCCGCCAGGACGCTGCCCGCCCACGGCGTCGACGTCGCCTGGTACACGACGCGTGAGCGCACGTACGAGGAAGTCCTCCCCTGGGACCACCTGGACTCCGGTCTCGACAAGGACTGGCTCTGGGAGGACTGGCAGGACTCGCTCGACGAGACCGAGGTCGAGGACTGCCGCTGGACCCCCTGCTTCGACTGCGGCGTCTGCCCCGCGATGGACACGTCCATCCAGATCGGCCCGACCGGCAAGAAGCTGCTGCCGCTGACGGTCGTCAAGTAGCGTCGCGCACCACCGACATGACGAAGGGCGGGGCGACCGGGTGACCGGTCGCCCCGCCCTTCTGCGTCGGTGTAGTACCTACTTGCTGACCGCGAAGCGCATCAGAGCGCGCTCGTCGCCCTGCTTGATCTTGCCGGTCTCATTGATGACCTCGAGCTTCCAGACGTCGCCCGCGCCGCGGACCGCCTTGGCCACCAGGCAGCCGTTGTCGGCGCTCAGCAGGCTCGGCCAGATGTCCGCCACCTGCTGGCTGCTGCCGCCGGTCGCGTCGTACACCTTGAAACTGATGTTGCGGGCCTTCTGGAACGAGCTGCCCTTCTTGTAGGCCGCCGCGATGAACACGATCGACGTGATGACCGGCGGCACCTTCGAGAACTCGACGGTGACGGTCTCGTCGTCGCCGTCGCCCTTGCCGGTCTGGTTGTCGCCGCTGTGCAGCAACGCGCCGTTGCCCAGCGGATCCACGGAGTCCAGGCCCGCGAGCCGGACCGGGTCGCCGCCCTGCAGCGCGACCGCTATCAGGTCGAGGTCCGTGCCCTGCTTGCGGCGCAGCGCGCCGAGCACGCCACCGCTGCTGCCGGCGGTCGGGTCCCAGGAGACCCCGATGGAGAGATGGGTGACACCGTCGAGATCCGCGGGGCCGTCTTCCTTCGTAAGCGTAATCATGCGCAGATTGTGCCTGGCACAGCCGCTTTGTGAAGCATCGGCGTCCAATTCGGCGTTCGAGGAGGGGTTTCTTCCGCGTCCGGTCCGCATCCGGAAGACCTTTTCCGGCGTCTGACACTGCATGGACATGGAGAAGCGCCCCGGCCCCGCGCCCGCCCCCGGGGAAGGTTGTCTGGTGGCGGCGATCCGCATGCCGGTGCGGATCGTGGCGCTCGTCGTCGTGGTGCCGGTCCGGCTGGTGTGGGACGCCCTCGTCACCGGCGGGCGCTTCCTGTACGAGAAGGCGCTCGTGCCGTGCGGCCGCGCTGTCGGACGGCTGCTGCACGGGCTGTTCGTGTGGCCGCTCGTCCAGCTCTGGCGGTATGTGCTGGCCCCCGTCGGCCGCGGACTCGCCTTCCTGGTGCGGGTGTTGCTGGTCGTCCCCGCGGTCTGGCTGTACGCGCGCGTGCTCGCGCCCGTCGGACGGGCGGCCGTCGCCGTGCTCGGCTGGGTCGGCAGGGCCCTGTTCGTGTGGCCGTGGGTCGCGTTGTGGCGGCGGGTGCTCGTCCCGGTGGGGCAGGGACTCGGCTGGCTGCTGCGGCAGTTGGCGGCCGGTGTCGCCGCGGCCGGACGCGGGCTCGGCCGGCTGGGGCGGATCCTGCTCGTGGTTCCCGCCGTGTGGCTGTACGCGCGCGTGCTCGCACCTGCCGGGCGGGTGGCGGCCGTCGTGCTCGGCTGGGTCGGCAGGGCCCTGTTCGTGTGGCCGTGGGTCGCGCTGTACCGATACCTCCTCACCCCGCTCGGCCTCGCCGCCCTGGCACTCGTCCGGTGGATTCTCGTGCTGCCCGCGCTCGCCCTGTGGCGCTGGGTGCTGGTGCCCGTCGGACGGGCCCTCGGCGTCCTGCTGCGGGAGATCGGCACGGCGCTCGGCGTCGCCTGGCGCGTGGCCGGGTACGTGTCGCTCGCCGTCGGACGGTTCCTCGGCACCCTGCTGCGGTGGACGTTCGTGGAGCCCGTGCGCTGGGTGTACCGCAGTGTGCTCACCCCGGTCGGGCACGTCGTACGGGACCACCTGTGGCGGCCCGCCGCCCGGGTGGTCCGGGAGACGCTCGGCGCGGTCCGGGCCACGGTCCGGCAGGTGCGGGCCGATGTGCGGCGCGCCCTGTTCGGTCCGGGCAGCCCGCCCGAGCCGCCGGTCAGGGAGGTGCGGGAACCGGAGGACGCGCAGGGACGTACTCTTGGTAGCAGTACGACCGCTCTCACGAAGACCGCATTCATTAAGGATTAGGACACTGGGCAAGCGACAGCCCGAAGGCCCGCCGCCCGCACCCGCGGTGCAGCGCATCCGACTGCGCTACACCAAGCGCGGCCGCCTCCGGTTCACCAGCCACCGAGACTTCCAGCGCGCCTTCGAGCGTGCGCTGCGCCGCGCCGAGGTGCCCATGGCGTACTCGGCGGGGTTCACGCCGCACCCGAAGGTGTCCTACGCCAATGCCGCACCCACCGGCACGGGCAGTGAGGCCGAGTATCTGGAGATCGCGCTCACCGCGCCCCGCGACCCCGCGACCCTCCGCGCGCTGCTCGACGAGTCGATGCCGCAGGGCCTCGACATCGTCGACGCCGTCGAGGCCCGTACCTCGGGACTCGCCGACCGGCTCGCCGCATCCGTGTGGGAGCTGCGGCTCGACGGGGTCACGGCCGAGGAGGCCGCCCGCGCGGCGGAGACCTTCCGGGCCGCCGAGACGGTCGAGGTGCAGCGCCGCACCAAGAACGGCATGCGGACGTTCGATGCCCGCGGGGCCGTTGTGTCGCTCGAGGCACATGATGCGGCGCGGACCTCGGATGTCACGGCTGATAGGCCCGGCGACAAGGCCTGTGCGATACTGCGCCTGGTTGTTCGGCACGTGACGCCTGCCGTTCGACCCGACGACGTCCTGTCCGGTCTCCGCGCCGTGGCCGACCTGGCGCCGCCGGTCCCCGCAGCGGTGACCAGGCTGGCGCAGGGGCCTTTCGATGAAGAGACCGGCACGGTGACCGACCCGCTCGCGCCCGACCGCGAGGCAGTCCAGGCCATCCCGCCCGCGGGAGCCGCAGGATCTGCCGCCGCGAAGGTGCCTGCCGTGGAAGGTTCCCCGTAAGGACGGTCGTCGTCGCGCCGCCCTCGTACTCGGGAGCCACCTGGGTCGGGCAGCGCACCCACCCAAGGACTTTCGCCAGGCCGTACGTACCTCGCGTACCGGAACCGGCGAGAACAGACAGAAGAGCCCCCGTGCGGCGCCCGCGCCCCGGACCGGCGGCCCTCGCGCCCGACAAGAAGCGCGAGCGAGCCGCGGACGTCACCGGTCATGGATCAGGCGCGGCGCCCGGGGGCCCGACGGGAGATCCACCCGCATGCCCGAGCCGACCGAACCCACCACCTCCGAGCTGGACAGCCCCAGCGACACCCTGCCCCCGCGCCGCCGGCGCCGGGCCGCGTCGCGTCCCGCGGGCCCGCCCGCGGCCCCCTCCGCAGCGGCCGCCGAGGCCGCCGCGCCGGCCATACCGGCCGCTGCCGCGGACGCCGAGGACGAGCTCGACCCCGCAGACGAGGCCGCCGAGGCCGCTGCCACCCCCGAGACCACTCCGGTGCAGGAGACGCAGGACGCCGCGCCCGCGGCCCGTCCGCGCCGCCGCGCCACCCGGCGCGCCTCCGCGCCCACCGGTGCGCCCGCGCAGGCCGAGGCCGTCGAGCCGGTGGTCGAACCGGTCACTGAGCCCGCCGCAGCGCCCGCCGCCGAAGAGGCCCCGGCCGAGGCCGCCGCGCCGCGCCGTCGCCGCCGTGCGACCCGTACCGCGTCCGCACCCGTGACCGAGAGCGCCGAGGCCGCCGCGCCCGCCGCCGACGAGCCGAAGGCCGTCGCGGAGGAGACCCCGGCCGCCGAGGAGGCGCCCGCCGAGGCCGCCGCCCCGCGCCGTCGCCGCCGTGCGACCCGCACCGTCTCCACGCCCACCGCCGAGACGCCCGAGGCTCCGGCCGCCGAGCAGGCCCCGGCCGAGGAGCCGCAGGCCGCGGCACCCGTCGCCGAGCCGGCCGCGGAGACCCCGGCCGAGGACGCCGCCCCGCGCCGTGCGCGCCGCCGGGCCACCCGCGCCGTGACCGCCCCGGAGACCCCCGAGGCCCCGCGCGCCGCCGAGCAGGCCGTGCAGGAGCAGGCCGCGCCCGCCGCCGAGCCCGCCGAGTCCGCCGAGGCCACCGAGGACGGTGCCCAGCGCCGCCCCCGTCGCCGCGCCACCCGCAAGGCCGCCGGCGGTTTCTCCGAGCCCAAGCAGTCGAAGGGCCGCCAGGCGAAGCAGTCCGACGCGGCCGACGCCGAGGGCGGCAGCCGCCCGAAGCGGCCGTCCGTCGCCGTCTTCCAGGCGCCGGTCTTCACCGAGCCGATGTTCCAGACGCCCGAGCGCGCCGCTGCCGCCGCCGCGGCCGAGGCCGCCGTGGAGCAGCCCGCCGCCGAGCCCGAGACGGCGCCCGAGCCGGCCGCGGTCGTCGAGGAGGACCAGACGCCGCGCCGTCGCCGTCGTCGCCGCGCCACCGACGAGCGCCCCGCCGCCGAGCCCGAGGCCGCCGCCCCCGCGGCGCCGGAGCCCGCCGCCGACGCCGACGAGCAGACCGCCGACGCCGCCGCCGACGAGCAGGACGAGCACACCGACGACCACGCCGACGACCACGACGAGCAGGGCGACCGCCCGGCCCGCCGCCGCCGTCGCGGTGGCCGCCGCCGCCGTCGTGGCGACGCCGCCGACACGGAGGACGGCTCCGACGACGCCGACGAGCAGACCGCCGAGGCCGACGACGAGCAGGCCGAGGCCGCCGACGACCACGACGAGCACGCCGACGACCACGACGAGCAGGACGCGCACGGCGGGTCCGGCGGGTCGAGCAGCAGCCGTCGCCGCCGTCGTCGCCGTCGTCGCGCCGGTGACGCGTCCTCCGAGGCCGAGCAGTCCTCGGACGACCCGGAGCGCACCGTCGTCAAGGTGCGCGAGCCGCGCAAGAAGGACGAGAAGGCCGAGCGCTCGACCTCCGCGGACGAGGTGCAGTCCATCAAGGGCTCCACGCGTCTGGAGGCCAAGAAGCAGCGCCGCCGCGAGGGCCGCGAGCAGGGCCGCCGCCGCGTGCCGATCATCACCGAGGCCGAGTTCCTGGCCCGCCGCGAGGCCGTCGAGCGCGTGATGGTCGTCCGGCAGAACGGCGACCGCACCCAGATCGGCGTGCTCGAGGACAACATCCTCGTCGAGCACTACGTCAACAAGGAGCAGTCGACCTCGTACGTCGGCAACGTGTACCTGGGCAAGGTCCAGAACGTGCTGCCCTCGATGGAGGCCGCCTTCATCGACATCGGCAAGGGCCGCAACGCGGTGCTGTACGCCGGTGAGGTCAACTTCGAGGCGCTCGGCATGGCCAACGGGCCGCGCCGCATCGAGACCGCCCTCAAGTCCGGCCAGTCCGTGCTCGTGCAGGTCACCAAGGACCCGATCGGCCACAAGGGCGCCCGCCTGACCAGCCAGGTCTCGCTGCCCGGCCGCTACCTGGTCTACGTGCCCGAGGGCTCGATGACCGGCATCAGCCGCAAGCTGCCCGACACCGAGCGCGCGCGCCTGAAGACCATCCTCAAGAAGATCGTCCCCGAGGACGCGGGCGTCATCGTGCGCACCGCCGCCGAGGGCGCGAGCGAGGACGAGCTGCGCCGCGACGTCGAGCGTCTGCAGGCCCAGTGGGAGGACATCCAGAAGAAGTCCAAGCAGATCTCGACGTCGTCGCCGAGCCTGCTGTACGGCGAGCCGGACATGACCGTCCGCGTCGTGCGCGACATCTTCAACGAGGACTTCTCCAAGGTCATCGTCAGCGGTGACGAGGCGTGGGAGACCATCCACGGCTACGTCAACCACGTCGCCCCCGACCTGGCCGACCGGCTGTCCCGCTGGACGTCCGAGGTCGACGTCTTCGCGACGTACCGGATCGACGAGCAGCTCGCCAAGGCGCTCGACCGCAAGGTGTGGCTGCCCTCCGGCGGCTCCCTGGTGATCGACAAGACCGAGGCCATGATCGTGGTCGACGTCAACACGGGGAAGTTCACCGGCCAGGGCGGCAACCTCGAAGAGACCGTGACCAGGAACAACCTGGAGGCGGCCGAGGAGATCGTCCGCCAGCTGCGGCTGCGGGACCTCGGCGGCATTGTCGTCATCGACTTCATCGACATGGTCCTGGAGTCCAACCGGGACCTGGTCCTGCGCCGTCTCCTGGAGTGCCTGGGCCGCGACCGGACCAAGCACCAGGTCGCCGAGGTCACCTCGCTCGGCCTGGTCCAGATGACCCGCAAGCGCGTCGGCCAGGGACTCCTGGAGTCCTTCTCCGAGACCTGCGTGCACTGCAACGGCCGCGGTGTCATCGTCCACATGGAGCAGGCGTCCTCCGCCGGCACCGGTGGCGGCGGCAAGCGC
The DNA here is from genome assembly GCF_040645755.1 of Streptomyces sp. NPDC046716. Classification (NCBI taxonomy): domain Bacteria; kingdom Bacillati; phylum Actinomycetota; class Actinomycetes; order Kitasatosporales; family Streptomycetaceae; genus Streptomyces; species Streptomyces sp. NPDC046716. Next base: position 59,952 of record NZ_JBEYYU010000005.1, on the reverse strand, counting down.
AAGAAGCGCGGCCGCGGCGGCAACGGCGCGGACCACCAGCACGAGACGCACGAGCACGACACGCACGAGCACGAGGACGCGCCGGCGCCGGAGCAGGCCGAGACCGAGGCCGAGGTCGCCGCGGAGGCGGCCGCCCCGGTGGCGCTGCCCGAGCCGGAGTTCGTCCCGGACGAGGAGCTGTACTCCAGCGCCGCCGAGGCGGAGGCCGCGGCGGGCAGCCGTGGGCGCTCGCGCCGCCGTGCCACGCGCCGCGCGTCGGCCCCGGCCGGCGCCCCGAAGGCCGAGCAGACCGACAAGCGGTCCGCGCGTGCCGAGCGGGCCCGGAAGGCGGAGCAGGCCGAGGAGCAGCGGGAGGTCGCCGAGGCCGCCCCGGTCGTCGAGGCGCCCGCGGCGCAGGAGACGCCCGAGCCCGTGGTGGAGCAGGCCGCCGAGGCCCCGGCCCCGCGTGCGCGCCGTCGTGCCACCCGTAAGGCCAGCGCCCCCGCCGGTGCCCCGAAGGCGTCCTCGGACGAGGCCGCCGCGGTGACCGTCGTGGAGTCGGAGCCGAAGGCCGCCGAGGCCGAAGCGCCGCGGGCCGAGGAGCCGAAGCCCGTCGAGGAGACGGCGCCGGAGACCGAGGCCGCCGCCCCGGCCCGCCCGCGCCGCCGTGCCGTCCGCAAGGCGACCGCCCCGACCGCGTCCGAGGAGACGGCCGTCGTGGTCGTCCCGTCGGCCACGGACGAGCCCGCCGAGGAGGCGCCCGCCGCCAAGAAGACGGCCCGCAAGACGGCCAAGAAGGCGACGGCGAAGAAGGCGGCCACCACCACCAAGAAGGCGGCCACCAAGACCGCGGCCAAGAAGACGGCCGCGAAGAAGACGACGGCCAAGAAGGCGGCGACCAAGACCGCCGCCAAGAAGACGACCGCGAAGAAGACCGCGGCGGCCGAGCAGCAGTCGCTGCCGTCCGTCACGGCCGCGGCCGACGAGGCCTGAGCCACCGACGACGGCGCCCCCGTCACAGCCTCGGCTGTGACGGGGGCGCCGTCGTGTGCGGGGAGGAGGAGGCGGGACAACGTACCTGAATCGCCCCCCGCTCTTGGACCGGCGTGAAGTACCTGTAAAACTCAAGCAGTAGTGCATGCGCAGGAGAAGCAGGGGTGTCCGTTGGGGAGACGGCAGCATCCTTGCCAGGGGAGGGAACAATGACGCACGTGCGTCTCAGAGGTACGGGCCGGCATCGAGCGGTGAAGCCGGTCAAGGGCGCCAGGCAGGCGGTGGCCCTCGCCACCGTGCTCTCGGCCGCCGGGGTGCAGGCGGGCATCGCCGCGGACACCGCGTCGGCGGACACGCGGACCTGGACCGAGGGCCCCATCTTCAACGACCCGCTGGGGACCGTGGACCAGCAGTACGCGATCCGTACCCGGCTCGTCGAGCTGACGGACGCGGCGCTGCCCGGCTCGACCATCAAGGTCGCGGTCTACCACGTGTGGGAGCAGACGATCGCGGACGCGCTGATCCGCGCCAAGGCCCGCGGGGTGAACATCCGGATCGCGCTGGACTCCTCCAGCGTCAACGACCGCCCCACCAACACGATCTACAGTCAGCTGAAGACGGCGTTCGGCACCAACATCGCCGCGTCGTCCTTCGTCACGCTGTGCCCGAAGGACAAGTCGTGCCTGGGCGACCCCAAGTTCGGCAAGTCGATCATGCACAACAAGTTCTGGCTGTTCTCGGCGGTCGACGGCGCCAAGAACGTCGTCGTGCAGACCACGGCGAACTCCACGCCCTCGGCCAGCACGCGGTTCTTCAACGACGCGCTCCAGCTGCCGAACAACCCGGTCCTGTACGGCGCCTACTCGGACTACTTCGACGACATCGCCGCCAAGGACTGGAAGAACTGGGACTACCGCACGGTCAGCAACGGCCACTACAAGGCGTACTTCTATCCGCGGGCCGGCACCACGAACTCCACGGACACGCTGTACTCGGTGCTCAACAACGTCTCGTGCACCTACAAGGACGCCGCGGGGGCGACGCAGCACACGATCGTGCGGGCCGCGATCTTCCAGATCACCCGGCAGGCCATCGCCGACAAGCTGGTCGCGCTGAAGAAGGCGGGCTGCACCGTCTCCATCGAGTACGCGACGTCCGACAGCGGCACCTGGAAGTCGATGCACGCCACCGGCGCCCCGCCGCGCCGCTGCTACAACGACGACCGCGACCCGCTGAACCCGGGCACCAAGCTGGGCACGCCGTTCATCATCCACACCAAGTACGTGGCGATCGACGGCATGTACGACGGCGCCCGCAACAAGGTCACCTTCACCGGCTCGCAGAACGCCTCGAACCCGGCGCTGCGCGAGAACGACGAGGCGTACGTCAAGATCGACGACGACTCCGTGCACGACACGTACCGCACGCACTTCCTGAAGGTCTGGAACGTCGCCTACCCGGGGACGAACGACAACACCAACCTCTGCAAGGGCGTCAGCACGCTGCCGCAGGACGGTGAGCCGAAGACGACCTGAGGGTCCGGGCGAGGGGCCGGTTTGACCCTTCTGAGGGGTGCCCCGTAACCTTGACCGTCGGCGTGTCCATCGACGTGCCTCACTCCCGTAAACCTCTTCCTCCGGGTTTTCCGAAGTCCAGGACTTCGGCGATTCCGGAGAGGCCGCCTCGCGCGGCTGGACTGCGGGGGTTCCGTTCCGAGCGAAAGAGAGATCCGCGTGTACGCCATCGTGCGCAGCGGTGGTCGCCAGCACAAGGTTGCTGTCGGCGACATCGTTGAGGTTGACAAGCTTTCCACCGCCAAGGTTGGCGACACCGTAGAGCTCTCTACGCTGCTCGTTGTCGACGGCGAGTCCGTGACCAGCGACCCGTGGGTCCTGGCCGGCATCAAGGTCCAGGCCGAGGTCGTGGACCACCACAAGGGTGCGAAGATCGACATCCTTCGCTACAAGAACAAGACCGGCTACCGCCGTCGTCAGGGCCACCGCCAGCAGTACACGGCGATCAAGGTCACTGAGATCCCCGCGGCTGCGAAGTAAGGGTAGGGACTGAGACATGGCACACAAGAAGGGCGCATCGTCCACTCGGAACGGGCGCGATTCCAATGCTCAGCGGCTCGGCGTGAAGCGCTTCGGCGGTCAGACCGTCAACGCCGGTGAGATCCTGGTCCGCCAGCGCGGCACCCACTTCCACCCGGGCAACGGCGTGGGTCGTGGCAAGGACGACACGCTGTTCGCGCTCGACGCCGGTGCGGTGGAGTTCGGTACCCACCGTGGCCGCAAGGTCGTGAACATCGTTCCGGTCGCCGCCTGAAAGGCAGCCTGACCGGCAGTTTTCGCGAGGCGGACCTCACTTCCCTTTCGGGGAAGCGGGTCCGCCTTTCGCGTGTTAGAGCTAAGACATTCCGTAAGTTTCTGGAGGCACCGAACCATGACCACCTTCGTGGACCGCGTCGAACTGCATGTCGCCGCGGGTAGCGGAGGCCACGGCTGTGCCTCCGTCCACCGTGAGAAGTTCAAGCCGCTCGGCGGCCCGGACGGCGGCAACGGCGGCCGTGGCGGCGATGTGATCCTGGTCGTCGACCAGGACGTCACGACGCTCCTCGACTACCACCACTCCCCGCACCGCAAGGCGACCAACGGCGCCCCCGGCGCGGGCGACAACCGCTCCGGCAAGGACGGCCAGGACCTGGTCCTGCCCGTTCCCGACGGCACGGTCGTCCTCGACAAGCAGGGCAACGTGCTGGCCGACCTGGTCGGCCAGGGCACCACCTTCGTCGCCGCCCAGGGCGGCCGCGGCGGCCTGGGCAACGCGGCGCTGTCCTCGGCCCGCCGCAAGGCCCCCGGCTTCGCGCTGCTCGGCGTGCCCGGCGACGAGAGCGACGTCGTCCTGGAGCTCAAGACCGTCGCCGACGTCGCCCTGGTGGGCTACCCGAGCGCCGGCAAGTCCTCGCTGATCTCGGTGCTCTCGGCCGCCAAGCCGAAGATCGCCGACTACCCGTTCACGACCCTCGTCCCGAACCTGGGCGTGGTCACCGCGGGCTCGACCGTCTACACCATCGCCGACGTCCCGGGCCTGATCCCGGGCGCCAGCCAGGGCAAGGGTCTCGGCCTGGAGTTCCTGCGGCACGTGGAGCGGTGCAGCGTGCTGGTGCACGTCCTCGACACGGCGACCCTGGAGTCCGACCGCGACCCGGTCTCCGACCTCGACATCATCGAGGCGGAGCTGCGGGAGTACGGCGCGGGCCTGGAGAACCGGCCGCGCCTGGTCGTCCTGAACAAGATCGACGTGCCCGACGGCAAGGACCTCGCCGAGATGGTGCGGCCCGACCTGGAGGAGCGCGGCTACCAGGTCTTCGAGGTCTCCGCCGTCGCCCACAAGGGCCTCAAGGAGCTCTCCTTCGCCCTCGCCGAGCTCGTCGGCGCGCACCGCGCCGCGCAGCCCAAGGAGGAGTCGACCCGCGTCGTCATCCGCCCGAAGGCCGTGGACGACGCCGGCTTCACCGTCACCCGCGAAGAGGTCGAAGGCGAGCCGCTGTTCCGCGTGCGCGGCGAGAAGCCGGAGCGCTGGGTGCGCCAGACCGACTTCAACAACGACGAGGCCGTGGGCTACCTGGCCGACCGCCTCAACCGCCTCGGCGTCGAGGACGAGCTGATGAAGGCCGGCGCGCGCAACGGCGACGGCGTCGCCATCGGCCCCGAGGAGAACGCGGTCGTCTTCGACTGGGAGCCCACCATGATGGCGGGCGCCGAGATGCTCGGCCGCCGTGGCGAGGACCACCGCCTGGAGGCCCCGCGACCGGCCGCGCAGCGCCGCCGCGACCGGCAGGCGGAGCGGGACGAGGCACAGCAGGAGTTCGAGGACTTCAACCCGTTCTAACGGCCATCGGCCATCGAGCATGAGGAAGGGCCCGGGAGATTCTCCCGGGCCCTTCCTCGTGCGCTGTGCGGTGTCACGCCGTGACGGAGTCCTCGGACTCGGTGGAGTCCTGCGCGTCGGCGGCCTCCGCCTCCACGACCTCGGCCACCTGCTCCTCGATCGAGTCTTCGCGCTGTATCGGAATCTCGCTCTCACCGCGCGCGGCCATCCGCACCCGGCGCTCGTCGGCCCGCTCGCACAGTGCGCGCACCGCGCCGTTGAAGCGGACGATGGACGGCGGGTCCGAGGGGCCCAGGAGGTGCTCCTTGAGCTCCAGACGGGCCTCGGCGTACTTGTCCTCGGCCTCGCCGCGAACGGCCGCGAGAAGGGCGGGTACGCCCTTCGCCTTCGGCGTCAGGATCGTCGCCGCGCTCACCGTCGGGAAACCGGTGCGGAAGTCCGCCTCGGACAGCCCCGAGGTGTTGGCGACCGCGTACGGCTTCTCGCTGCTCAGCCAGTCGGAGACGACCGAGGAGACGTCGGAGATCAGCACGTCGGCCTGGTTGAAGCAGGTGAAGATCGCCGGGCGGGCCTCGGTGACGATCAGGTGCTCCCACTCCGGGAAGGACGCCCAGTAGGCGGCTTCCCAGGCCGCCGTCGCCTCGGCCACGGCGGTGGCACGACCGCCCTTGGGCGCGCCCTGGAGCAGCATCTTCTCCATCTCGTCCGCGCTGGTGCGGAAGGCGGTGGAGGTCAGCTCGTCGAGGGCGGCGGCCGTGCGGGTCAGCTCGGCGGCGGCCTCCGGGCCGGGGCGGGCGCCGGAGCGGCGGGTGTTGGCCTCGCGGATCATCGCCATGATGCGCTCGTTGGCGGCGCCCGCGGCGGGGACCTGCGAACCGGTCATCGGGTGCGGCTTGTAGATCAGCCGGACCTTCTCGTCGGCGAGCAGGTGCCTGACGATGTTCTCGCCGGCCAGGATCACCGAGGTGTTGCCCGGGTTGCCGTCCCAGCCCTCCCAGGTGGGGGCGTAGAGGACGGTGGTGTACGCGCCCGTGGCCGGGCCCGTGCCGACCTTGATCGGGGACAGCTGCGGGCGGCCCACCTCGACGACGTCCTTGTCGTCGACGCCGACGTCGGCCAGCTGGTAGCGGTCGCGGGCCGCGGGACCGGCCACCCACACCTCGTCGTACGCCTTCGCGTACGGGTTGCAGGACGACAGCTTGTCGGACTCGCCGTGGTTGATGAAGGCGTGCTTGATCGTCGGGATGCGCAGCACCTGCGAGGTCTTCGCCGCGTTCGCCGGGTGCAGCATCATCTTCAGCGTCGAGTTCTCCAGCGAGAACATCGTGGCGACCTTCGGGAAGCAGATGATCGGCACGTCGGTCGCGTCGATCTTGTTCACCATGAAGCGCTCACGGAGCACGATCAGCGGCTTGCCGTCGGCGTCGGCGAGGGTGGAGAGCCACATGTTCGCCTGGTACGCGGAGGTCGTGCCGCCGGAGAAGTACATCGCCACGGTCGGCTGGTAGTCGGCAAGCCAGCGGTCGAGCCACTCGATGGTCTGCTGGTCGTTCAGCGGGCGCTTCTTCGGCATCAGCCAGGTCGCCAGATAGACGGCGCCGCCGCCGAGCAGCACGATCGAGACGCCGATGCCGAGGCCGCCCCACAGCGCGTTCGTTGTCGCGGCCGTCACCAGCAGGCCGATCGTGGCCGGCACCGAGAAGGCCAGCAGGCGGTGGCTGGAGCGGCGGGCCAGCAGGCGCGGCGGGGCCGCGGACAGCCGCAGCGGGGTGGAGTCGATGTTGCGGGTGACGATCGGCAGGGTCCGGCTGCGGCGCACCAGGACGGCGGCGGCCTGACAGGCGAAGTGCATGACGTACACCGCGAGCACCATGATCAGCAGGGGTGCCTGCTCGCCCAGGGGATCGATGCCGTCGATGCGCAGCAGCCCCACGAAGATCAGCATGTCCCGCAGCAACTGGCGCACGGTGACGTCGAAGCGGATCTTGCCGAGGAGGGACAGGAGGCCCGGCTGGCGGAACTGCAGATACGTGTCGAGGGCGAGGCCCGCGGCGCTCGCGACGACGAACACGGGTACATACGGAACGAGCGCGCTCACGAGCTGGGCCACATAGAGCGCAAACATCGTGAACAGCGCGGAGAGCTGCACGATGCGGCGGGGGGCAAGTCCGGCGGAGGGCACGGGCTGGGCTCCTGGCAGGAATAGGAGGACGAGGAGGACCGTGGGGGGCTGGTCCGCCCCGGTGAAGAGGCTGACCACTGACCGTATGACTTTGAGCGGTCCCGTAGCAATCCTCGGTGAGATCAATCACGGCAAACAGGGACAAAAGGCATCGACTCCGTGGTCTCAGGTCCCCTAGGGTGCGCCGCCCCGGCACCGCGGGCGTCCGCCCCTCGAAACCCCGGAGCGTCCGTCCGGTCACGTCCCGTAGATTGCGCAGCATGTCAGGGGCATCAACAGGGGCATCAACAGGGGCATCAACAGGGGCGGCTCGTCCGGCGCGGCAGGGCGTCGCGGAAGCACGCCGGATCGTGGTCAAGGTCGGATCGTCGTCGCTCACCACGGCCGCGGGAGGACTGGACGCCGACCGGGTCGACGCCCTGGTGGACGTCCTCGCCAAGCACCGCGGCGAGGGGGCCAAGGAGATCGTCCTCGTCTCCTCCGGCGCCATCGCGGCCGGACTCGCACCGCTCGGCCTGACCCGCCGCCCCAAGGACCTCGCCCGCCAGCAGGCCGCGGCCAGCGTCGGCCAGGGCCTGCTCGTGGCCCGCTACACGGCCTCCTTCGCGCGCTACGGCGTCCGCGTCGGCCAGGTCCTGCTCACCAGCGACGACATGGCCCGCAGGGCGCACCACCGCAACGCCTCGCGCACCCTCGACCAGCTCCTCGCGATGGGCGCCCTCCCGGTCGTCAACGAGAACGACACCGTCGCCACCGACGAGATCCGCTTCGGCGACAACGACCGGCTGGCCGCGCTCGTCGCCCACCTCGTCCACGCCGACCTGCTGGTGCTCCTCTCCGACGTCGACGGCCTCTACGACGGGGATCCCGCGAAGCCCGGTACCTCCCGCATCGCCGAGGTGCGCGGACCCGCCGACATCGCGCACGTCAAGATCGGCTCGGCGGGCAAGGCGGGCGTCGGCACCGGCGGCATGGTCACCAAGGTCGAGGCCGCCTCCATCGCCGCGGCCGCCGGCATCCCCGTCGTGCTGACCTCCGCGTCGCACGCCGCCGACGCCCTCGCCGCCCGCGACACCGGCACCTGCTTCCACCGCACGGGACGGCGCAGCGCGGACCGGCTGCTGTGGCTCCAGCACGCCTCCACCCCGCAGGGCGCGATCACCCTCGACGACGGTGCCGTACGGGCGGTGGTCGAGCGCCGCAAGTCGCTGCTGCCCGCCGGGATCGCGGCCGTGGAGGGCGAGTTCAGCGCCGGCGACCCGGTCGAACTGCGCGACGAGAGCGGGCGCGCGGTCGCCCGCGGTCTGGTCAACTTCGACGCCAAGGAGATCCCGCAGCTGATCGGCCGTTCAACACGGGAGCTCGCCCGCGACCTCGGCCCCGCCTACGAACGAGAAGTCGTACACAGGGACGATCTGGTCCTCCTCCGGGCTTGAAACACCGCCGGTCACCTTCGAAACCGCCTGTGTAATCGGCCGAAAGCCTGCCACCCGTGGGGGACCTTCCCCAAAACCACCCCATGACGGCTCGTGTCCTGCTCAACTCTTGAGGCAGGGAGTTACACGCAGGGAGTTCAGCCGGAGTGGTTCCGCACGACCGTCACGACCATTGCGCAAAGGAGGCCGTCGTGAGACGAGCGCGCCCGGGGGCCGTATCCAAGGGGCCCCGAGGGTCGGCTGAGCGGGCCCTGACGAGTGTGGCCGCGGGGGACGCGTACGAGGAGCGGATCGGCGAGACCGCGGACGCCGCCGGGGAGCCCACGGGCGACGCCGAGGAAGGCCCCCGCCTGTGGCACATCACGCTCAGCGTCTCCGGCACCGAGGCACCGCTGGCCGAAGTCCGTCGCGGCCTCGAACAGCTCGCCCACGACCACCCCTTCCTGCTGACCAGCCGCTACGCCGTCGACCACGCCGAGATCCGCTACTGGGAGGAGGCCCGCGACCTGCACGACGCCGCGGCCGTCGCCCTGCGCCTGTGGGGCGAGCACCGTCAGACGTCGCAGCTGCCGCCGTGGGAGATCGTCGGCCTGGAGGTCATCGACCGCCAGACCTACCACCACCGCATCGCGGAGGGCTACGGCCCCCTCCCGGCTACTCCCGTGGGCGTGCACCCTTTCTGAGTGCCCCGTAGGGGCGCGGGGAACGGCGCGAGCAACCACGACGAAACCCGTCACCCGGCAACCAAACCGACCGCCCCACGCACAACCCTTTTTCAGCCATGTCTCACCCCCCGAAACACCCGCTGGACACCCCCCACACCCCCGTTACCCTGCGGAGCATGACGCCTTCGCTGAACCCGTACGACTCGATGACCCCGGTCACCCGGGCCGCCTACCGCGCCCGCGCCGCCGCGAACACCCTCGCCCCGCTGCCGCGCGCGGAGAAGGACGACGTCCTGGCGGCGATCGCCGACGCCCTCGAAGTCCGTACGGCCGAAATCATCGAGGCCAACGCCAAGGACATCGCCAAGGCCCGCGAGGCCGGCACCAGCGAAGCGATCATCGACCGGCTCACGCTCACCGCGGAGCGCGTCCGCGCCATCGCCTCCGACGTGCGCGACGTCATCGCGCTGCCCGACCCGGTCGGCGAGGTGGTGCGCGGCAGCACCCTGCCCAACGGCATCGACCTGCGCCAGATCCGCGTCCCGCTCGGCGTCGTCGGCATCATCTACGAGGCCCGGCCCAATGTGACGGTCGACGCCGCCGCCCTCTGCCTCAAGTCGGGCAACGCCGTCCTGCTGCGCGGCAGCTCCTCCGCGTACGAGTCGAACACCGCGCTGGTGCGCGTCCTGCGCGACGCCGTCGGCGGCGCCGGGCTGCCCGCCGACGCGATCCAGCTGGTGCCCGGCGAGTCCCGCGAGTCGGTGACCGAGCTGATGCGCGCCCGCGGTCTCGTCGACGTCCTCATCCCGCGCGGCGGCGCCTCCCTCATCAAGAACGTCGTCGAGAACTCGATCGTCCCCGTCATCGAGACCGGCACCGGAAACTGCCACGTCTACGTCGACAAGGACACCGACATCGACATGGCGGTCGACATCCTCGTCAACTCCAAGGCCCAGCGGCCCTCCGTCTGCAACGCCGCCGAGACGCTCCTCGTCCACGCCGACGTCGCCGACGCGTTCGTGCCGCGCGCCCTCGACGCCCTCGCCGACGCCGGGGTCACCGTCCACGCGGACGCCCGGATCCTCGCCCACGCGGAGCGGTCCAAGGCCACCGTCGTCGAGGCGACGCCCGAGGACTGGGAGACCGAGTACCTGAGCTACGACATCGCGGCCGCCGTCGTCGACACCCTCGACAGCGCCGTCGAGCACATCCGGCTGTGGTCCTCCGGCCACACCGAGGCCATCGTCACCACCTCGCAGGCGGCGGCCCGCCGCTTCACCCAGCTCGTCGACTCCACGACCGTCGCCGTGAACGCCTCGACCCGGTTCACCGACGGCGGCCAGTTCGGCTTCGGCGCCGAGATCGGCATCTCCACCCAGAAGCTGCACGCCCGCGGCCCCATGGGACTGCCGGAGCTGACGAGCACGAAGTACATCGTCACGGGCGACGGGCACACCCGTTAATCACCGGGTCGTGCGGTTCGTGCGGTGAATTTCCTTACCGTCTGCCCAAATTGACCCCTCAGGTCTACTCTGGACAGGTGCCGGAGGACGTGGGGGGTACGCCGTTTCCCGACGGCTGGGAGCCCGACGACGACCACGACCGCGGGGGTTCGGACGATGCGTTCGCCTCCGTGGTCTTCGACGAGGACTTCGTGCAGGCGGCGAAGGTCCATGAGCCCACCGCGGTCGAGCGTCTGCTCGCCGCGGCGCAGGCCCGTGCCGAGGCCCAGGAGGCCGAGGCCCGCAGGGCGCGCATACGCCGCGGCCCCGACGACGACTTCTACGACGAGACCGATCCCGAGGGCTTCGGCCCGGACGACACGGGCGACTTCGGACGCGAACTCGACGACCTGTACGACGACGGGCCCGACGGGACCGGCCGCGCCGCCGCCCACCCCGGCCGGATGCGCTGGCGCAGGCCCGTCGCCTGGCTGCTCGCCCTGCTGATGGGCGTAGGCATGGTCGCCCTCGCCTTCACGGCCGTCTACCGCGGCGCCGCCGGCCGCCAGGACGACCGGGTGCCCCCGCCCGCGACGACGGAGCTGGAGAAGAGCGTTCCGGGCCCGTCCGCCTCCGCCGACTACTCGCGGCCCGCGGTGTCGGCGGTTCCCCGCACCCCCTGAGCGCCCCGGCGCCGCTCCGGCGGACCGCTGTCCGAAGTTGTCGTGTACCAGGGCGTTTACCTGAGGTCCCAGGGACCTACTCTGAAGGTATGGGCGGGCCAGCAGACCCACCGGAGGGGACCCCCGAAGGCGGCCCCGGGAGCGGTGGCGGAAGCGAGGACGAATACCGATCCGTCGTGTTCGACGAGTCGTTCGTCAGGGCTGCCCGGCTCCAGGAGTTCTCCGCGCACGAGCGGATAGCCGACCACGCTCCGGCCGTGCGCCGCACGCCCGCGCTGCGCCGCGGACTGACCCGGCAGGCCGTCATCCTCGTCGTGATGATCGTGCTCGCCTTCGGCACCGCGATCTACATGGGCGTCCGCAGCCCCTACCGCACGGCCCAGGCCGTCCGGCACGTCGAACCGCTGCGGATGACCGTCATCCCGCTCTCCCCGGCCGGCAAGGTCCCCGGCGCCGCCTCGGCCGCCGAGCTGTACGAGCACAGCCCCGCCGCCCAGTTCCACACGGCCGCCGACGGCATCGCACTGCCCACGTCGACGAAGCGCACCGCGCACTTCTCCGACAGCCAGGTCGTCGCCGCGCTGACCACGTCCAAGGACTACCTTGTCGACTCCTCGCTCGACCCGGACGTGCTCACCGGCTCCACCCTGCGGCCGGTGCGCCAGCTCGTCGACCCGCAGCAGCTCGACCAGTTCGACCAGAGCTTCGACCGGCCCGCCGCCGACGGCCGGCACGCGGCCACCGGCTGGCTGGTCCGCTTCGACCCGGCCGAGGCCGCGCTCGCCGATCCCCGGATCCGGGTCACCGGCACCCTGCACGTCGCCGAGACCGACGCGGACACCCTGGAAGTGACCTCGGACCACACGTTCGTGTACGCGCTGCGGCCCGTCGACCGGCCGGAAGCGAAGGCGTCCCTGTTCACCGTCCGCCGCGAGTTGCACTTCCGCTACGACCGCGACGACCTGCGCAACCACCAGGCCGAGCTGCTCGTGTCCTACGTCCAGGCCGGGCCGCTGTCCTGCTCGGTCGACTCGGCCGCCCAGCTGCACCCGCTGCTCGCGGGGCAGCGGGCCACGAAGGACGGTCCGGCGGGCACCGACCCGTACGCCACGGGCAGCGCGACCGCGCTGTGCGGCGCGCTCGCGCCCAGTGCCCAGCCGTCCGTCTAGCGGAGCCGTCCGGCGGGCTAGCGCTCGTCGTCGCGGGAGCCGTGATTGCCGTCGTTGCCCCCGCCGCTGCCGCCCTCGCCGCCGTTCGACCCGCCGAAGTTCCCGAAGCCGCGCCGCACCCGGCCGCCCAGGTCGCCCGCGCCGCCCGCGATGTCGCTGACCAGCTTCATCAGCGGGTCCTTCGAGTTCTTCACGTGCTCCGAGTAGTGCGCGGCCGACTCGCGGAACGAGTCCGTCACCGAGGTCTCCTTGTCCTCGGTGCGGCGCGGGTAGTGGCCGTCCATCAGCCGCTGGTGGTCGCGGGACTCCGCCCACTTCTTCAGCTCGGCGGCGCGCACCGTGGTGAAGGGGTGCGAGCGCGGCATCACGTTGAGGATCTTGAGGACCGAGTCGCGCAGATCGCCCCCGGCCTCGTACTCCTCGGCCTGCTTGAGGAACGCGTCCACGTTCATCTCGTGCAGGTGGTTGCCGCCCGCGATCTTCATCAGGCCGCGCATGGAGGCCTGGAGGTCCTGGCCGACCAGCAACCCGGCGCGGTCCGCGGAGAGTTCGGACTTGCGGAACCACTCGCGCAGCGCCGTCACGATCGCCATGATCGCGAGGTTGCCCAGCGGGATCCACGCCACGCGCAGCGCCAGCGACGTCAGGAACAGCAGTATCGTCCGGTAGACCGAGTGGCCGGACAGCGCGTGGCCGACCTCGTGGCCCACGACCGCCCGCATCTCCTCCTCGTCGAGCAGCTCGACGAGGCCGGTCGTGACGACGATGATCGGCTCGTCGAGGCCGATGCACATCGCGTTCGGCTGCGGGTCCTGATTGACGTACATCGGCGGGACCTTCTCCAGGTCCAGGATGTAACAGGCGTCCCGCAGCATCGAGTTGAGATGCGCGAACTGGTCGTCGGAGACCCGCACCGAGTCCGACAGGAACAGCAGCCGCAGGCTGCGCTCGGGCAGCAGGCCGCTCAGCGCCTTGAAGACCGTGTCGAACCCGGTGAGCTTGCGCAGCGCCACCAGCGCCGAGCGGTCCGCGGGGTGCTCGTAGGCCCGCGAGGAGATCCCGGGGAAGCGCCTGCGCTGCCTGCTGGGTGTGTGATCGTGCTGCTCGTTCGGTACGTCGGGCATGCGGCCCCCCATGTCTGTCGTCCGGTCGTGCCCCCGAGATGGGCTCCACCCTAGGCGGAGATACCGTGACGGGGCAGCAGACAGAAGGAGCGAACCGTCATGGATCACATCATCGCCGCGGCCGACCAGGGCGCGGGCAACCTCTTGCGCATCGTGCTGGTCGTCGGTGTGCTCGGGGCCGTCTTCCTGGCCTGGTTCCTGCTGCGCGGCTACAAGCGCGACGACTGACGACGGCCGACGACGACCGGCACAGACCCGGCCGGCCGTATGCGCGGACCCGTACGGCAGAGTCGGCGTGAGCGCCGCGAGGGCCCCCGCTTACGATGGGCGGGAAGTCTTTGTCCCGATCCCACACCGGATAGGTCCTGCTGACGATGAGCCTCCACGCCACCGCTGCCCAGCTGGCCACCCTCGCCTCCGAGGGCGGCGAGCACGGCGGCAACCACGAGAGCATCAGCCCCCTGATGACGGGCGGCGCCGCCTTCGTCATCCTCCTGCTGCTCCTCTGGATCACGACCCGCTTCAACCGCGACCGCTGATCATCCGGGCCCTCCCGGCGGGACCACCCGGATCGGGCCAGTAGGCTCTGCACGCATGGGAGCGCAGGACATGCCTACCGGCCCGGTCAACAGCCCGACCGGCGGCCCGGATCACCAGTGGGCCTCACCGGCCAAGAGGCGCCTCGGCGTCATGGGCGGAACGTTTGACCCGATCCACCACGGACACCTGGTGGCGGCCAGTGAGGTCGCCTCGCAGTTCCACCTCGACGAGGTGGTGTTCGTGCCGACCGGGCAGCCCTGGCAGAAGAGCGACAAGAAGGTCTCGCCCGCCGAGGACCGCTATCTGATGACGGTCATCGCGACCGCCGAGAACCCGCAGTTCTCGGTCAGCCGCATCGACATCGACCGCGGCGGACCCACCTACACCACGGACACGCTGCGCGATCTGCGCGCGCTCAATCCGGACACGGACCTCTTTTTCATCACGGGCGCCGACGCCCTGGGCCAGATCCTCACCTGGCGTTACACCGAAGAGCTCTTCTCCCTGGCACACTTCATCGGCGTGACCAGGCCGGGTCACCCGCTCGCGGACCCCGGCCTGCCGGAGGGCGGCGTCTCGCTCGTCGAGGTGCCCGCCCTCGCGATCTCGTCCACGGACTGCCGTGACCGAGTCGCCAAGGGCGACCCCGTCTGGTACTTGGTGCCGGACGGTGTGGTGCGCTACATCGACAAACGCCAGCTGTACCGAGGCGAATGACCCTGCACCGCCGAGAGGGGCATCGGTGAACGACCGATACGACGGTTACGACCAGCAGAATTACGAGCTGGTCGGCTATGACGAATTCGGCCAGCCGGTCTACCGGCAGGTGGGGCAGGCGCCGTCGTACGAGCAGCACGCGAACAGCTCCTACCCCTCGGGCAACGCCGGTGACCCGGCGTACGGCTACGGCTACGACCCGTACGCGACCGGGCAGCAGCCGCCGGTCCCGCCGCAGTCCTACGATCCCTACGGCGGGGCGCAGCAGGGGAGTTCGGGCGGCTACGACCCGTACGGCGCGGCCTCCGGGACCGGCCAGCAGCCGCGCACCGGGTACCGCCCCGAGCAGCAGGCCCAGGCCACCGCGTACATCCCGCAGCAGGCCCCGCCCGCCCAGCCCCCGGCGCAGCCCGAGCCCCAGCAGCAGCAGGCGCAGCCCCAGCCGCAGGGGGAGGCCGAGTCGCGTGACTACCGCACCGAGCAGTTCGAGTTCGTCGAGGAGCCGGACGAGAACTCCGAAGACGTCATCGACTGGCTGAAGTTCACCGAGTCGCGCAGCGAGCGGCGCGAGGAGGCCAAGCGCCGCGGCCGCAACCGGGTCGTCGCCCTCGTCGTCGTCCTCGCCCTGTGCGTCGTCGGCGGCGTCGGCTACCTCTGGTCGGCCGGCAAGCTGCCCTTCCTGTCCGACGACGCGGCCAAGGCCGACGCCGCGGCCGCCACCGGACCGCAGAACCGTGACGTCATCGTCGTCCACCTGCACAACACCAAGGGCGGCGCCACCTCCACGGCCCTCCTGGTCAACAACACCACCACCAAGCAGGGCACGACCGTGCTGCTGCCCAACACCCTCGGCCTGACGGACGAGGAGGGCAGCTCGACCACGCTCGCCAAGTCCGTCGACGCCGACGGCTCCTCGGGCACCAGCGACGCCATCGACACCCTGCTGGGCACCGACATCGAGGGCACCTGGCGGCTCGACACCCCCTTCCTCAGCAACCTCGTCGAACTCGTCGGCAACATCGACATCGACACCGACACCGATGTCCCGGACCCGGCCAAGAAGGGCACCGTCCTCGTCCACAAGGGCAAGCAGCAGACGCTGAGCGGTGCGCCGGCCGTGGCCTACGCCACCTACCGGGCCAAGGGCGAGGCGGCGACCGCGCAGCTCATGCGGTTCGGGCAGGTCATGCAGGGCGTCCTGCGCAAGATCTCCTCGGACCCGCAGGCCGCGACGACCACCGTGCAGACCCTCACCCAGATCATCGAGCCGCCGCTCACCGAGAAGGACCTCGGCGCCTTCCTCGCCAAGCTGGCCGACCACGCCAAGGAGGGCGACTACAAGACCGCCCTGCTCCCGGTCCAGCAGGACGGCAGCCTCTCCAAGGAAGCCGCGAACTCCGTGGTCAAGGACGTCCTCGGCGGCACGGTGAAGGCCCCGTCCTCGGGCGACTCGCCGCGTGTCTCCGTCGAGAACGCCACCGGCGACAAGGGTCGCACCGAGCTGGCCCGGGTGGCCCTGGTCAACGGCGGCTACACCTACGTCTCCGGCGGTACGGACACGGCGGTCGCCGCCTCCCGGGTCACGTACGCGGACGCGGGCAGCAAGCAGGACGCCGTGGAGGTCGCCAAGACCCTGAACCTGCCGACCTCGGCGGTGAAGAAGGGCGAGACCACGGCCAACGCGGACGTCTCGGTGGTCCTCGGCCAGAACTACACCGGCAAGTGATACCGGCGCCGGCGCCCCGACGGGGGCGCCGGCGACGCCGTGAGGCCGCCCGGCGGTCCGTGAGACCCTTGGGGTTACCCCGTGAGGCCCGGTGAGGGACAGTCCCGGGGAATCCCCGGGGAATCCGCCCCGATGCGACCGCCGACCGAAAGCCTTGTAGTGACCGCCACTGACCGTTCCATCGAGCTCATCAACGTCGCCGCGCAGGCGGCCGCCGACAAGCTCGCGCACGACATCATCGCCTACGACGTCAGCGACGTGCTGTCCATCACGGACGCCTTCCTGCTGGCCTCGGCGCCCAACGACCGCCAGGTCAAGTCCATCGTGGACGAGATCGAGGAGCGCCTGAGCAAGGACCTCGGCGTCAAGCCGGTCCGCCGCGAGGGCGACCGCGACGCCCGCTGGATCCTCCTCGACTACGTCGACATCGTCGTCCACGTCCAGCACAGCGAGGAGCGGGTCTTCTACGCCCTGGAGCGGCTGTGGAAGGACTGCCCCGAGCTGGACCTGCCCGAGGAGGCCAAGGCCACCCGCGGCAAGGGCGCCGAGCACGCCAAGGGCGAGGAGGCGGCCGCCGCCGAGGACATCCGGGAGCTCGGCGGTGAGGTCCTTTGACGCCAGCTCCGCGCGGTCGCCGGGTCATCCTGTGGCGGCACGGTCAGACCTCGTGGAACCTGGAGCGCCGCTTCCAGGGCACCACGGACATCGAGCTGACCGAGACCGGCGTCGGGCAGGCCAGGCGCGCCGCCCGGCTGCTCGCCTCCCTGAAGCCGGACGCGATCGTCGCCTCCGACCTCAAGCGGGCCGCGGCCACCGCCGGTGAGCTGGTCCGGCTGACCGGCCTCGACATCACGTACGACGAGGGTCTGCGGGAGACGTACGCCGGCGCGTGGCAGGGCCTCACGCACGACGAGATCCAGGCGCAGTACGGCGAGCAGTACGCCGCGTGGAAGCGCGGCGAGTCCGTGCGGCGCGGCGGCGGCGAGCTGGAGACCGAGGTCGCCGACCGGGCCGCGCCCGTGGTGCTCCGGCACGCGGACAAGCTGCCCGATGACGGTCTGCTCGTCGTGGTCAGCCACGGCGGCACCATCCGCACCACCATCGGCCGCCTCCTGGGCCTGGAGTCCCACCACTGGGAGGGGCTCGGCGGTCTGTCGAACTGCTGCTGGTCCGTCCTCGGTGAGGGCGCGCGCGGCTGGCGTCTGCTGGAGCACAACGCGGGCACCCTGCCGGAGCCGGTCCTCGGCGACGACGACTGAGAGGCCGGTCCCCTGGGCGCGGGGGCCGGATTTCACTTTCTGGCAGGTCGCAGGCTAAAGTTCTTCTTGTTCGGGCCGCCGGGGAAACCGGCGGGAAACCGAATGAAAGCAAGGGGCTATAGCTCAGTTGGTAGAGCGCCTGCATGGCATGCAGGAGGTCAGGAGTTCAATTCTCCTTAGCTCCACAGAAAGAAATCCCGTCCCGTCAGGGGCGGGATTTTTCGTTGTCCGGATCCTTGTCCAGATAGGCGCGGGTCGCGTCGTCCGCGGGCGAGTACACGACGATCCGGCACTCCGGCATCCCGTCGATCGACAGGGACGTCGAGGTCATCCGCAGCTCTCCCGGCGCCCCGCCGCACCGGAACGTCTTCACGCGGGGCCCCGGAGGCGCTACGTCGCCGCTCTCCCAGAGCTCGGCGAAGAAGGGGCTGGCCGCCGCCAGCTCGTGGAGGAAGCCCTCCCAGGCGGGCTCGCCCACATGGCGTCCGTAGCCGGACCGCAGCGTCGCCACCATCATGGGCAGCTCCGCCTCCCGGTTCACCAGGGGACAGGTCCCCTCGGGCGCCAGGAAGAGCGTCCGCAGCGCATTGGGGATCCGGGGCGGCGGGGTCGGGACGACGATGAACAGCTCCCGGTAGGCCGCATTGGTCGCCAGCAGATCGAACCGGGCGTTGTAGACCACCGCGGGCAGCGGGCCCAGGGAGTCGAGGATGCCCTGCACCTGGGGGCTCACCGGCTGCGCGGTCTCCTCGTGCGCGGGCGAGAACGGCACGCCCGCCAGGTGGTACAGGTGCTCGCGCTCCGGCCGGTCGAGCCGCAGGGTGCGCGCGACCGCGTCCAGGACCTGGGGCGAGGCATTGATCGGGCGGCCCTGCTCCAGCCACGTGTACCAGGTGACGCCGACGCCGGAGAGCTGGGCGACCTCCTCGCGGCGCAGACCGGGGGTGCGCCGGCGCGGGCCCGCGGGCATGCCCATGTCCTCGGGGGTGACTCTCGCGCGGCGACCGCGCAGGAAGGCGGCCAGCTCCGGCCTGCGGCGGTCCGGCGACCTGCCCGTGGTCCGCTCCGTCGTGGTCATCGTCGTCACATCCCCCATCGTGTGCCCCCGTGCCGGGCCCCGGAAGGTACGAACCGGGTGGTGCCGGTACCAGCATCGGCGGGCTCTCGGTACCCGTGCCCGATCGGCGTCACGCTCCCGGCATGACGACCACCGTCCCGGAAAGTCCCCGAACCCCAACTCCCGGATCCAGTAAAGCCCCCGGCGCCGACAACAGCACCGACAACAGCACCGCGCGCGGCCCGGGCCGGCTGCTCGCGGTGGTGCTGACCGCGCAGTTCATGGCGGTCCTCGACGTGTTCATCGTGAACGTCGCCGCCCCCACCGTCCGCACCGAACTCCACGCCTCCGGCTCCGCGTTGCAGCTGATCGTCGCCGGATACACCATCACCTACGCCGTCCTGCTGATCACCGGCGCCCGGCTCGGCGACCTGTTCGGGCACCGGCGGGCCGTGCTCGGCGGGCTCGCCGTGTTCACCGCGGCCTCGCTCGCCTGCGGGCTCGCGCAGAGCGGCGGCCAGCTGATCGCCTTCCGCATGGTGCAGGGGGCCGGCGCGGCCCTGCTGGTGCCGCAGGTGCTCAGCCTCATCCAGCGGCACTTCGCCGGGGAGGCCCGCACCCGGGCGCTCGGTCTGTACGCGGCGGCCCTCGCGGTGGGCGCCGCCGCCGGGCAGGTGCTCGGCGGGCTGCTGGTCGGCGCGGACCTGTTCGGCACCGGCTGGCGCGCCGCGTTCCTGGTGAACGTGCCCGTCGGCGTGGCCCTGCTGATCATCGGCCGGAGCGCGCTGCCCGCCGACGCCCGGCGCGCCGCGGGCCGCTCCCTCGACCTGGTGGGGCTCGTGCTGCTCGCCGGCTCGGTGTCGCTGCTGACCGTGCCGCTGGTGCTCGGCCAGGAGCAGGACTGGCCGCTGTGGTCGTGGCTCTGCCTGGCGTCCGCCGTCGTGCTCTTCGCCCTGTTCTGCGGCTACGAGTCCGTTCTCGCCCGGCGCGGCGGGGCACCGCTGATCGTGCCCCGGGTGCTGAGGCTGCCCGGCATCGGCCTGGCCGTGTTCCGGGTGCTCGCCGTGATGGCCGTGAACGCCGGCTACCTCTTCGCGCTCACCCTGCACCTCCAGAGCGGCCTGGGCGACGGCCCGCTGCGCGCCGGGCTGACCGTCGCCCCCACCGCGGTCGCGTTCGGCGCCGTGGGCCTGACCTGGCGGCGCTGGCCGGTGCGGTGGCAACGGGCCCTGATCCCGGCCGGGTTCGCCCTCGCGGCGGCCGGAGCGCTCGGCACGGGGCTCGCCCTGCGCGGCGGGGGAGACGGCGGGGCCGGGCTGTACGCGGCCTTCGTGGCGATCGGCGCGGGCCTCTCGCTCGCCTTCAGCCCGACGCTCACCGGCGCCCTGTCGACGGTGCGGCCCGAGGACGCGGCCGACGCCAGCGGACTGCTCACCACCGTGACCCAGCTCGGCATGCTGATCGGCGTCGCCGGTTTCGGCACACTTTTTCTCGCCCGCGTTGAGTCGCTGCGGGTCCCTGGGGCGTACAACTCTTCGGACGCGCTTCTGATCTGCGCCTACGCGCTGGCCTCGGTGGCGGTCGTGGGCGCCGTGTCCGGACTGGTACGCAGGCGTCGCTGACCGTATTGCTCCGGCCGTGGCAGAATCGGACGGCCGGGAGGGGCTGCGTCCGACCGAAGAAGACGGCCCGACGGGAGGGAGTGCGCGATGCCCGCGAGCATCAACGAGAAGGCCGACCGCCTCCTCGGTGCGACAGCGATATCCGCCGAGCCCCCGTCCCCGTCCGCGCCGGCCCCCGAAGTCCAGGCCCAGGAGGTCGCCTCGCGCGGCACCCGGGTGCTTCTCAACTGTCCGTCCTGCGGTTCCTCCCATGTCGCCCAGATGCTGGGTGACAACGGCGGGGTGTCGTACGTGTGCACGGCCTGCGGCCACAGCTGGAGCTGATTGATGGGTGCACACAGGAGGAAGTGCGACTGGTGCGGCAGCGGTACGCCCATCGTGCGCGACATGGAGCCTCTGAACCCCGAGTACCAGTACTGGTGCGAGGAGTGCGCGCGGGCGCTGATCATAAAAGGCGACCCGATCGAGACGTACCGGGAGTTGGAGGGCGAGCCGATCTACGGCCGGCTGCTCGACGAGCACTGCACGCTCAAGCGGTTCTACTCGTTCGCCACAGCCTGACCGAGGCGTGCGCCAGCAAGGCGCAGCCCACGCACGTGTAGAGCGCGGACAGGAGCAACTGGACACCGTTCTGGTGCAGTTCGGGCCGGTCCCCGCCGTGCGGCACCCACCACAGGGCGTACGAGCAGAACAGCGTCCCGAGGACGGCCGCGGTGCGGCGGCGGCCCGCCTCCCACACCAGGAGGACCAGCGGCACGCACCACACCCAGTGGTGCGACCAGGAGACCGGACTGATCAGGAGCGCCGTCGTCGCACACACCACGACGGCGAGCGCCCGTCGTCCGCGCAGCGCCGCCGCGACCGCCACCGCGAGGCCCGCGGCTCCGACCGCGGCGGCCACCAGGACCCACCACAGGCCCGGGTCGGCGGTGTGCAGCAGCCGCGCCAGCACCCCGCGCAGCGACTGGTTCGCGGTCTCCTCGGCGTGCCCGACCCGGCTCGCCTCGAAGACCGTCCGGGTCCAGAAGTGCCACGAGTCGCGGGGCAGGACCACGGCGGCCAGTGCCGTGACACCGGCGAACGTGCCGGCCGCCACGGCCGCCGCGCGGAGCCACGGCCGCCACGCGCCCCGGGCGGCCGCGAGGGCGAGGCCCGTGCACAGCAGGAACACCGCGAACAGCGCCGGGGTCAGCTTGATCGCCGCGGCCACCCCGATGCCCATCCCCGCCCAGCGGTGCCCGGGCCGCCGGGTCAGGTCCCACAGGACGAGCACGGCGAGCAGCAGATTGACCTGGCCGTAGCGCAGGGTCGTCCACACCGGTTCGCACCACACGGCGCCCGCCGCCACCCACAACGACTGCTCCACGCGCGCGTGCCGTCGCACCAGCAGCAGCGAGAGATGGACGAACGCGACGAGCAGGGCGAGGTTCAGCGCCGTCGCCGCGACCCGCAGGGACGCGACGTCCGGCAGGGTCAGCGGTGTGAAGAGCAGCGCGGCGAAGGGCGGGTACGTGGTCGGCAGCCCGGCGTGGGTCGCCCGGAGCGCGTACAGGTCGCCGCCCGCCCGCACCGTCGCGCCCTCCGCCCGGTAGACGAGCAGGTCGATCATCGAGACGTGAGCCGCGCGCTGGGCGATCCAGAAGCTCACGAAGGAGAGCAGACAGACTCCCAGGGATACGGAGACACGGCGGTGGGTACGGGGCAGGACGAGCGCGGTCACGGGACGCACCGTAGTGGCCCCATAAGGATCTTTTCCCAACAAGGCGGGGCAGAACGGAAACGATTTGGTGGTGCACCCGGGGGACCGTGTAATGTTGGCGTCGCCGCCGGGGAAACCGACAGGGAAGACCTGAAGGACACCACGGCAGTACATCGCAAGGGGCTATAGCTCAGTTGGTAGAGCGCCTGCATGGCATGCAGGAGGTCAGGAGTTCAATTCTCCTTAGCTCCACAGGAATTGAGAGCGGGCCATCCGATTCGGATGGCCCGCTCTCGTGTGTTCACCTCCGGGCGCGGCTGCGGCCCGGCGGCAGCGCGGGCGGTGTCGCGGGGCGCGGCGGGAGCGCCGCGGGGTCGCCCTCGATGCGCAGGGCGAGGGCCGGGCAGCGGCGTACGGCCCGCACCGCGTTCGCCTCCGAGTAGCGCGGCACCGCCGCCTCCGCGACCGAGGGGAAGCCGTCGGGGCCCAGCTGGATCAGCTCCGGCACGATGTCCGCGCACAGGCCGTGGCCCTGGCACAGCGTCCAGTCGACGGCGAGCCGCTTGCCGCTCGGGGCGGCGCTCGCCGGAGCCTCGGTGTGCAGCGGCAGCACCCCGCGCACCGGCCGCCCGCACCCGGCGCCCAGCACGTGCGCGGCCAGGTCGTCGGTGAACGCGGAGATCGTCGACTCGATGAACGCGGCCGAACCGTCGGGGTGCTTGCAGGCGCCCCGGCGCTTCACCGCGCGGGTCACCTCCCGCAGCGCCTCCAGTGCGGTCGGGCCGCCGCCGTTCAGGACGTCCTCCAGGCCGCGCGCCGCCGCCGGCAGCCCCAGATAGCAGGGACCGCACTGGCCCGCGCTCTCCGCCGCCAGCCACTGGGCGACCTTCAGGGCCTCGCCCAGCGGGCAGGTGTCCGGGCCGATCGGCAGGATCGCGCCCGCGCCCAGCGCCCCGCCACAGGCCTCCAGGGAGGCCCGCGAGACGATCGCGTCCTGCGCCCCGACCCCGTCGAGCCACTTGCCGTGGTAGCCGCCCGTGAGGACGCCCTGGGGGAGCGGGGGAGCGCCGGCGAGCTGAAGGACGTAGCGCAGCGGGACGCCCGAGGGGACCTCCAGGACCATGGGGCGGGCGACCGCGCCGGAGAGGGTGAGCAGCACGGTGCCCGGCTCGTCGTGCAGGCCGGTGCGGCAGTAGCGCTCGGGTCCGGTGCGGGCGGCGATGGCGAGCTGCGCGAAGGTCTCCGCGTTCGACAGGAGGGTGGGGGCGCCGCCGACCCCGGAGTCGGAGGCGCGGACCTTGCGGCCGGGCGGCATCGGCGGGCCGCCGTCCGCCGAGCGGATCAGCGCCGACGACTCCCCGGTGACCATGCGCACCGGATTGCGCTGCACGCGCGCGCGGAGCGGGGCGTTTCGCCGGTTGGTCAGGCCGCGCTCGGCGAAGGCCGCCTGCATCGAGGCCTCGGTGGAGTCGCGGGTCACGCCCACGACGAGGGTGCGCGCGCCGAGCGCCTCGGCGACCAGCAGGGCGCCGTCGAGGATCAGGTGCGGGGCCCGGTTGAGCAGCACCGTGTCCTTGCGGCAGGCCGGCTCGTCCTCGCTGCCGTTGACGACGACCACGGGGCGCACCCCGCGCCGGATCGCGGACTCGGCGACCGCGCGCAGCTTCTTGGCGAACGGGAAGCCCGCGCCGCCCCGGCCGCGCAGCGACACGGCCTGGGCCAGCCGCGCCAGCTGCTCGCCCGCCAGGGGCTCCAGCGGGCCGTGCACCTTCAGATGCATGTCGAGGTCGAGCCGCTCCACCAGGTCGAACCCGGCGGTGAGCTGGGGAAGGCCGACGACGCGTACTTCCGGGACGTCGGGCAGTGCCGTGTTCACTGCGGTCCTCCGTAGGGCGTGGACCAGGGCTCACCGGAGGACGGTGGCTGGAAGGGGTCGGGGGGCGGTGCGGCGGGTGCGCCGGTGTCGTGGGTGCCGTAGGGGGTGTCGTTCCCGTACGGGCTGCCATAGGTGGCCTCGTACCGGGGCACGCCTCCGTAGGGCGTGTCGTACGAGGGGTCGTACGCGGACGGCGGGGCCTCGGCCGGGGGCGGGGGAGAGGGGGCGGGCCAGCGCTGGGTGGCGGCCGGTTCGACGATGTTCATGGGGGCCGTCAGGGGGTCGACAGGGTCTGCGACGGGGCCCGTGGGGTTCACCGGCGGGAGCGGTTCCGTGGGTGCGGCGTACGGCGTCGCCTGTACGTAGGGGATCGATTCGGTGATCGCCTCCGCGCGCGGGGCGGTCGACACGGCGCGATAGGCGGCCGCGAACCCGGCGTCGGGCGGCGCGGGGCGGGCCGGGGTCTCACTCACGGGCTCGGGCGGCCGCTCGGCCGCGCGGCTCGTCCCGCTCATCCCGCGTGGGCCGCGGCCGGCGCGGGTGTCCCGGTCGAGGAGGGTGAGGATGCGGGCCGCGACCTTGGCCTTCACGGGCCTCGGTGCCGCGCGCAGGGCCACGGCGCCGGCGACCGCGAGCAGGCACAGGCAGTACAGGACGGTCACGTACGTCTTCGGTGGCCGGCCCGCGTACAGGCCGTGCATCAGGGCGAAGCACCAGGCCGGATAGGCGAGCATGTGGGTCGCGCGCCAGCGGGCGGCGAGCCGGGCCGGGGAGGCCATGGAGCTGCGCAGCGCGCCGGTGATGCCGGTGGTCACCATCAGGAGCCCGGCGAGCACCCCGAGGCCGATCAGGCCGCTGCTGCCGGTGACGCCCATGCCGAACGGGATCAGCGCCCCGATGAGCGTCACGTGCGCGAGCGCCAGCTTCACGCTGACGTGCAGCAGCAGGAAGCCCAGCGAGGCGACCGCCGTGGTCCGGTGGACGGCCTGGGACAGCAGCCGCTGCCGTGAGGTGAGGAACAGCCGGTCCGAGGCCACCAGGCCCCAGACGACGGACGCCGAGAGCGACACCAGGGACAGCACCCCCGTGGTGAAGTCGAGCGCCGCTCTGAAGGCGTCGCTCCCCGTGACCACGATCAGGGGGCCGAGCAGGAGCACCGCCGCGCTGAACACCCCCGTGGTCGCGCGGCGGCTGTTACCGGTGGTGCGTGAACTCCGCGTCGTACGCGGAGAGTTCACTATGTGAGGGGTTCGAGGGTTCATGGGGGCGACTCCGAAAGGTTCGGCACAGTGGACCCACAGCCCGCACTCTAGGTCGCCGAATACCAGCCAGTACGAGGTTTGAGTTATCTCGCCGTTATCTAGAGGAAGCCTGGTATTTGTGATGCCCCGATAGAGGCTGGTACGCGGAGTAACCCGGGATGCCCGGTGGGGCGCGTGGAAGCCCGTCGCGGCCCGTGCGGGGGCTGCGGTACCCTGACGCCATGCGTGCCGTACGCCTTCTGCTTAGTGAGCCGCGCTGATCAGTCCCGACCCGCCCCAGGCGTGAGGTCGGCATCGGCGCGGCGTCCCCTCCTGTGCGAGGGGCTTTTTCATTTCCAAAAGCCGGGGCCGCAGGCAGAGACGATCGATGGAGCTTTGAGGATCATGAGCGAGACGAACACCGCCGCCGCTTCCGAGGCGGCGGTCGCGCCGCACCGCTACACGGCGGCCATGGCCGCCGACATCGAGGCACGCTGGCAGGACTTCTGGGACGAGCACGGCACGTACGAGGCGCCGAACCCGACCGGTGACCTGTCCGGGGAGACCGACGAGGCCCGGGCGGTCGCCGCCCGCCCGAAGAAGTTCATCATGGACATGTTCCCGTACCCCTCGGGTGCGGGTCTGCACGTCGGCCACCCGCTGGGCTACATCGCCACGGACGTCTTCGCGCGCTTCCAGCGCATGAACGGCCACAACGTGCTGCACACCCTGGGCTTCGACGCGTTCGGCCTGCCGGCCGAGCAGTACGCCGTGCAGACGGGCACCCACCCGCGCACGTCGACCGAGGCCAACATGGAGAACATGAAGGCGCAGCTGCGCGCCCTGGGCCTGGGGCACGACAAGCGCCGGTCGTTCGCCACGATCGACCCGGAGTACTACAAGTGGACGCAGTGGATCTTCCTGCAGATCTTCAACTCCTGGTACGACGACGAGCTGAAGAAGGCCCGTCCGATCGCCGAGCTGGTCCAGCAGTTCGAGACCGGTGAGCGCGCGGTTCCCGGCGGCGGTGCGTGGTCCGCGCTGACCGAGGCCGAGCGCGCCGACGTCCTGGGCGAGTACCGCCTGGCGTACGCCTCCGACGCGCCCGTGAACTGGGCGCCGGGCCTGGGCACCGTCCTGGCCAACGAGGAAGTCACCGCCGACGGCCGCTCCGAGCGCGGCAACTTCCCCGTCTTCAAGGCCAAGCTGCGCCAGTGGAACATGCGCATCACCGCCTACGCGGACCGCCTGATCGACGACCTGGACGGCCTGGACTGGCCCGAGGCGATCAAGCTGCAGCAGCGCAACTGGATCGGCCGCTCCGAAGGCGCCCGCATCGACTTCGGCTTCGACTCCTCCGACGACGTCATCACGGTCTTCTCGACCCGCCAGGACACCCTGTTCGGCGCCACCTACATGGTGCTGGCGCCCGAGCACGACCTGGTCGAGAAGATCACCCCCGCCGCCTGGCCGGAGGGCACCCACGACGTGTGGACGGGCGGTCACGCGACGCCCGCCGAGGCCGTCGCCGCCTACCGCAAGCAGGCCGCCTCCAAGTCGGACGTCGAGCGTCAGGCCGAGGCCAAGGACAAGACCGGCGTCTTCACGGGCGCGTACGCGCGCAACCCCGTCAGCGGCGAGCAGGTCCCGGTCTTCATCGCCGACTACGTGCTGATGGGCTACGGCACCGGCGCGATCATGGCCGTCCCGGCGCACGACGCCCGCGACTTCGCGTTCGCGCGCGCCTTCGAACTGCCCATGCGCTGTGTCGTCGAGCCGAGCGACG
This sequence comes from Streptomyces sp. NPDC046716, assembly GCF_040645755.1. Taxonomy (NCBI): domain Bacteria; kingdom Bacillati; phylum Actinomycetota; class Actinomycetes; order Kitasatosporales; family Streptomycetaceae; genus Streptomyces; species Streptomyces sp. NPDC046716. The sequence goes on along the minus strand of NZ_JBEYYU010000005.1, from coordinate 32,862 downwards.
ACCGCGGCACGGACCCGGCGACGTGGGACGACGCGTTCGTCGCGTACGAGGCGAAGCTGGTCAACTCCGCGAGCGACGAGATCTCCCTGGACGGCCTGGGCGTCGCCGACGCCAAGGCCCGGATGACCGAGTGGCTGGCCCGCAAGGGCATCGGCCACGGCACGGTCAACTTCCGGCTGCGTGACTGGCTGTTCAGCCGCCAGCGCTACTGGGGCGAGCCCTTCCCGATCGCCTACGACGAGGACGGCATCGCCCACGCGCTGCCCGAGTCGATGCTGCCGCTGGAGCTGCCGGAGGTCGACGACTACACCCCGCGCACCTTCGACCCGGACGACGCCGACACCGAGCCCGAGACGCCGCTGTCGCGCAACGAGGACTGGGTCAACGTCACCCTGGACCTGGGCGACGGCCGCGGGCCGCGCCCGTTCCGCCGCGAGACCAACACCATGCCCAACTGGGCCGGATCGTGCTGGTACGAGCTGCGCTACCTGGACCCGCGCAACAGCGAGAAGCTGGTCGACCCGGCCGTCGAGCAGTACTGGATGGGCCCGCGCGAGGGTCAGCCCACCGGCGGCGTCGACCTGTACGTGGGCGGCGCCGAGCACGCCGTGCTGCACCTGCTGTACGCCCGTTTCTGGTCGAAGGTGCTGTTCGACCTGGGCCACATCTCCTCGGCCGAGCCCTTCCACAAGCTGTTCAACCAGGGCATGATCCAGGCCTACGTCTACCGGGACGCGCGCGGTATCGCCGTCCCCGCCGCCGAGGTGGAGGAGCGCGACGGCGCGTACTACTACCAGGGCGAGAAGGTCTCCCGTCTGCTGGGCAAGATGGGCAAGTCCCTGAAGAACGCCGTCACGCCGGACGAGATCTGCGAGGAGTACGGCGCGGACACCCTGCGCCTGTACGAGATGGCGATGGGCCCGCTGGACGTGTCGCGGCCGTGGGACACGCGCGCGGTGGTCGGCCAGTTCCGGCTGCTGCAGCGCCTGTGGCGCAACATCGTCGACGAGACGACCGGTGAGGCCACCGTCGTCGACACCGCCGAGGCGGACATCGACGAGGCGACGCTGCGCGCCCTGCACAAGGCGATCGACGGGGTGCGCGGCGACCTGGAGGGGATGCGGTTCAACACCGCCATCGCCAAGGTCACCGAGCTGAACAACCACCTGGTCAAGTCGTACGCGGGTGGCGCGCTGCCGCGCTCGGTCGCCGAGCGCCTGGTGCTGCTGGTCGCGCCGCTGGCCCCGCACGTCGCCGAGGAGCTGTGGCGCAAGCTGGGGCACACGGACTCGGTCGTCCACCAGGACTTCCCCGTCGCCGACCCGGGCTACGTCGTCGACGAGTCGGTGACCTGCGTCGTCCAGATCAAGGGCAAGGTCAAGGCCCGCCTGGAGGTCTCCCCGTCGATCTCCGACGAGGAGCTGGAGAAGATCGCCCTGGCCGACGAGAAGGTCGTCGCGGCGCTGGACGGCGCCGGCATCCGCAAGGTGATCGTGCGGGCGCCGAAGCTGGTGAACATCGTGCCCGCGTAAGGCACTCAGGGTTGTTCCCTACGGGCAGGTTGGGGGTTCCGATGGAACCCCCGGCCTGCCCGGTCCGTTTACGGTGGAAGGACGGGTCCGAGGAGTCGGACGGGGCGGGCGGACGAATCGGAGGAGCGCCGTGGAAGCTGTGCTGGTGATCGTGGCGCTGATCTTCATCGCGTTCGTCGCCCTCGGCGCGTACGCGACGGTGAAGGCGGTCGGCGCGGCCAAGCGCGGGGTGGACCGCACGGTGGCGCAGGCCCGCAGGACCGTGGAGGACACCACCTTGCGGGCCAAGAGCTTCCAGCCCGGTGCGGCCAGCGAGCTGGCCCAGCTGCGGCTGAGACTGCGCGGCTCCATGCGCGCCACCCAGGACGCGCTGCACGCGCGCGTGGCCGAGGACGAGTCCCTCAAGGAGTCCCTCGACCTCTTCGGGCGGCTGAGCGCGCACGGCCACGAGCTGGACGACGAGCTGAAGCGCCTGGAGAGCGAGCCCGACAGGGCGCAGGTCGCGCGTCTGCTGCCGGAGCTGCGGTCGCGTGCGCAGCAGATCACCCAGTCCGCCGACGCGCTGCGGCACGCTGCCCGCGACCGGGCGAGCCGGTTCGCGAGCGACGACCTGGACGCGCTGCGGACGCAGATCGACGTGGAGGCGGGCGCCCTGCGGCACTGGACGACCGAGCCCGCCCCGGACACGTCGGCGGCGCCGGAGGCGACCGAGGCCGGGTCCGCCACGGCCGGGCGAAAGAAACCGGACCGGTCCGCGATCGCGCCGCCAGGTGTGCGACCGACGTATCCGTGGCAGAAGAAACCCCGTCCGGAGAGTACGACTTGATCCCCGGCCGCTCGTCGGCCGACGGACGCCGGTGGCCGGGGGCCGGGCTGCCGACGGCGGGCCGCGCCGGGTAATCTCCGGTGCATGTCCCGCCATGTCGCGATCGTCACCGATTCAACGGCCTACCTGCCGCAGCGGACGATGGAGCGCCACGGCATCACGGCGGTGCCGCTGACCGTGGTCCTGGGCGACCGGGCGCTCGAGGAGGGCACGGAGATCTCCGCCCGCTCACTCGCCGAGGCGCTGCAGAAGCGCCGGCCGGTGACGACGTCGAGGCCCAGCCCCGAGCTGTTCGCCGAGACCTACCGCGAGGTCGCCGAGTCCGGCGCCACCGACATCATCTCGCTGCACCTGTCGTCCGAGTTCTCCGGCACCTACGACGCGGCGGTCCTCGCGGCGCGTGGGGCTCCCGTCCCGGTGCGGGTGGTGGACACCGGAATGGTCGCCATGGCGCTCGGCTTCTGCGCGCTCGCGGCGGCGGAGACGGCGGACGCCGGCGGCACCGTCGACGAGGCGGTGACAGCGGCGGAGAAGCGGGCCGCGGGCACCTCCGCCTACTTCTACGTCGACACCCTGGACTATCTGCGCCGCGGCGGGCGGATCGGGGCCGCGCAGGCACTGTTCGGCTCGGCGCTCGCGGTCAAGCCGCTGTTGCAGCTCGACGGCGGCCGTATCGAGTTCCTGGAGAAGGTCCGTACGGCGTCCAAGGCGATCGCGCGGCTCCAGGAGATCGTCGCCGAGCGCGCTGGCAGCGGACAGGTCGACATCGCCGTGCACCACCTCGCGGCACCCGAGCGCGCGGAGGCCCTCGCGGACTGGCTGCGCGACCATGTGCCGGGCCTCGGCGAGCTGCATGTCAGCGAGGTGGGAGCGGTGATCGGGGCGCACACGGGGCCGGGGCTGCTCGGCGCGGTGGTCTCGCCGCGGGCGTAGCCGGTGGCGGTGGTCTCGCTCTGCGCGTAGCTGGCGCGGGTGACGGAGTTTTCCACAACTGGCCTGTTGTCCCCGGGAATTGAGCAAGATCCACTAGTTCGTGACGCGGTGCCTACCGTCTCGGACATGGCACTTCGATCACTGTCGCGGACAGCACAGACATCCAGCGGGCCGGGGCGCGGCCCCGCATCCGACAGCCGCGCCCGGAAGCGACGTCGGACCCGGCGTCGCGTGCGGCCCGGGCGCGTCCGCGGCGGGGCCGAGGAGGAGACGCGGCTGCGGGCGGAGGCCCTGTTCGCCCCGCCCCGCCGGGACGGTCCCGCGGCGCGGGATCCCGTGCCCGGGGCGCCCGCGCCGGATGGGGGACCCGGCGCCGTCGGAGAGCGGGGCTCGTCGTGGCGGGAGCGCGCCGCTCTGGGCGTGCGCGACCGGCTGCCGCTGTGGGTGCAGACCCGCTGCGGTGTCGAGCGGCGGGGCGCGCTGGCCGTGGTCGTGGTGCTCTGCGTCGCGGCGCTCTTCGCCGTTCAGCATTTCTGGGCCGGGCGGACGCAGCCGGTGCGGGCCCCGGAGGCGGTGCGGGCGGCGGCTCCGGCGGCGCCCGACCCCGTTCCTTCACCCGTGCCCGGGCCCGCGCCCGGGTCCACGCCGACGGCCGGTGCCGGGATCGTCGTGGACGTCGCCGGGAAGGTGCGCCGCCCCGGTATCCGGCGACTGCCCGCCGGGGCCCGGGTCGCGGACGCGCTGCGGGCCGCCGGTGGGGTCCGCCCCGGCGCGGACACGGCGGGGCTCAATCGGGCGCGGCTGCTGACCGACGGCGAGCAGGTACTGGTCGGTGAGCCGGTGGCGGCCGGTGCGGCCCCGCCGGGCGGCAGCGGGAGCCCCGGCGCAAGCCCGGCCGCCGCTCCTCCCGCCGGGCCGATCGGCCTCAACACCGCCGGTGCCGAACAGCTCGACACCCTTCCCGGCGTCGGCCCGGTGCTGGCCCAGCACATCATCGACTACCGCACCGAGCACGGAGGCTTCCGCTCGGTGGACGAACTGCGCGAGGTCAACGGCATCGGGGACCGCCGCTTCGAGGACCTGCGCAATCTGGTCCGGCCATGACGGGTACCGACGAGGCGGACGCACGCCAGGAAGGCCCCCTCGACCTGAGACTGGTCCCGCCCGCGCTGGCGGCCTGGGCGACGACGGCGCTGTTGCTGACGGCCCCGGGACGGTGGGCGGCAGCGGTGGCCACGCTCTGCGCGCTCGGCGGGGCGGCGCTCCTGATCGCAGGCCGCCGCCCCGCAGAGGCGCGGGGAACTGCGCGCCCAGCCCCACACGACCCGCACCCGACCACACACCGGGCCCATCCGGCATCCCACGAACCCCGCGCCTGGCGGAGCCCCTCCGTCGCGCTGCTTCTCCTCTGCACCGCGGCGGCGGCCGCCTCGGCCGGCCTGCACGGAGCCGATCTGCGCCGCGGCCCAGTACCGGATCTCGCGGCCCGGTACGCCCGGGTCGACGCCGAGGTGGAGATCACCTCCGATCCCCGGCTCACCCGGCCGCGGATCAGCGGGGACCACGCCGCGCCGGCCGCCGTGCTCGTCGAGGCGGAGCTGGTGCGGCTGACGGCGCCGGACGGCGCGGTGTACCGGACCCGGGCCCCCGTCCTGGTCATCGTGGACACGGACAGGACGGCGGCCGGCGATCCGGGCGCCGGGCCGCGCGGCAGCCCCTGGCTGTCCCGGCTGCCGACCACGCGGTTGCGGGTCACGGGCGCGCTCGCGCCGCCCCTGGACGGCGGCGACCGGGCGGCGGTGCTGCGGGTCGGCGCGGGCGAGCGGCCTCGCGTGGTGGGCGCGCCGAGCGGGCCGCAGCGGCTGGCCGGCGCCCTGCGCGCGGGACTGCGCCGGGCGACGGACGATCTGCCCGCGGACGCGCGCGCCCTGCTGCCCGGCCTCGTCGTCGGGGACACGGCGCGGGTCACACCGGAGCTGCACGCCGCGTTCGAGGCGACCGACCTGCTTCATCTGACGGCTGTCAGCGGCGCCAACTTCACGATCCTGCTGGCCCTGCTGATCGGCCCGCCGGGCACCGCGCACCTCGTCGAGAGACGGGGGCTCGCGCCCAGGATCGGCCTGTCGCTCCGGACGACCGCGGTGCTCGGCGGCGGGCTGACCCTCGGCTTCGTCGTGGTGTGCAGGCCGGAGCCGAGCGTGCTGCGGGCGGCGTCGTGCGGGCTGATCGCCCTGCTCGCCGTCGCCACCGGCCGCCGCAGATCCCTCGTCCCGGCCCTCGCCACGGCCGTGCTGCTGCTCGTCCTCTACGACCCCTGGCTGGCCCGGAGTTACGGCTTCCTGCTGTCGGTGCTCGCCACCGGGGCGCTGCTCACCCTCGCCCCGCGCTGGAGCGCCGCGCTGCGCGGGCGCCGGGTGCCCGGGCGGCTCGCCGAGGCGCTCGGCGCGGCGGCCGCCGCCCAGGCCGTCTGCGCGCCCGTGGTGGCCGTCCTCGCGGCGCGGGTGAGCCTGGTGGCGGTGCCCTGCAATCTGCTCGCGGAGTTCGCCGTCGCGCCCGCGACCGTGCTGGGGTTCGCGGCGCTCGCTGCGGCGCCGTTCGCGATGCCGGTGGCGGAGTTCTGCGCCTGGTGCGCGAGTTGGCCGGCGGGCTGGATCGCCCGGATCGCGCGGACGGGAGCCGCGATGCCGGGCAGCGGTGTGGACTGGCCGGGCGGCTGGCGCGGGGGAGCGCTGCTCGCGGTCGGCACGGTGGTGCTGGTCGTCGTGGGGCGCAGGGTGCTCACGTCCGCCTGGACCCGCGGGGCCTGTGTGCTGCTGCTCCTTGTGCTCGTGGTGCAGCCGGCGCCCCTGACGCGCGTGATCACGGGCTGGCCGCCGCCGGGGTGGCGGCTGGTGATGTGCGACGTCGGGCAGGGGGACGCGCTGGTGCTCGCCGCCGGGGCGGGGGCCGGGATCGTGGTGGACGCCGGGCCCGACCCGGTGCGCGTCGACCGGTGCCTGCGCGCGCTGGGCATCACCCGGATCCCGCTGGTGCTGCTCACGCACTTCCACGCGGACCATGTGGCGGGGCTGCCGGGGGTGTTGCGGGGACGGTCGGTCGGGGCGATCGAGACGACGGGCTTCGCCGAGCCGGCCGACCAGGCCGCCTTCGTCCGGCGGCTCGCGGCGGCGCACGGACTCACCATGATCCGGGCGGTGGCGGGGGAGCGGCGCAGCAGCGGCCCCCTCGACTGGCAGGTCCTGTGGCCCCCGCCGCGCCCCGCGCCCGACCCGGACGGGCCGAACGACGCGAGCGTCACGCTGCTGGTGCGCACCGGAGGGCTGACCCTGCTGCTGCTCGGCGATCTCGAACCGGCCGCGCAGCGCGCGCTGGTGAGGAGCGGCGCGGGTGCCGGGCTGTCCCGGGTGGACGTGCTGAAGGTCGCCCACCACGGTTCGGCCTACCAGGATCCGGGGTTGCTGCGGCGGGTCGCGCCCCGGCTCGCGTTGATCAGCGCGGGGGCCGGAAATCCGTACGGGCATCCGGCTCCGCGGACCATGGCGGCGCTGCGGGCGCAGGGGACCGCGGTGCTGCGGACGGACCTGGACGGGGCGATCGCCGTCGTGAGCGGTGGGCCGGGCGCCCGGGGCGCAGCGGGGCTGGAGGTGGCGCACAGCGGACCCTGACCGCGTTGGACCGGCGAACACGGGAGCGGTGAGATCCGGCCCGACCGTCCAGGAAGCGAAGTCCGGGGAAATTCTCGGGTCACTGTGAGTGCGCTGTGCGATGTCGCCGAAATACTACCGGTGAGTAGAAATGGGGCTGTGTTGCCTCGAATGCCGCAACGGTGGTCGAATGTTTCTTCGTTGAAGAAGTGACGACACTCGTCAAGGCGTACTGGGGTGGGTAGTTCATGTTCGGCCGCAGGCTGGGAAACCGTACGAACCGGACTCAAAGGGCGAATCCCTTGGCGGCGGTGACGGTCCCGCCCAGCGCGGGCGTCCTGAGCTGCCGGGTTCTCGACCCGGTCAACGAACCGGTGCGCGGCGCCGAGCTCGCGGTCAGCGACGCGATGGGGCGCAAGGTGGTGAGCGGGGGGACCGACCCGTTCGGCTCGTTCATGGCGGCCGTGCCCGCCGGGGACTACCGCCTCGCCGTCTCGGCCGAGGGGTTCGCGCCCCACCGGGTCAGCGCCACCGTCGCCGAGAGCGCGCACGCCTCGCTCGGCGACGTCATGCTCCAGGTCGCGCCGCGGCCCCAGCTGCCCGAGCCCGGCGAGTGGGAGATCGAGCCGACGCACTCCTCGATCGCGTTCACCGCGCGGCACATCGGGCTCGCCCGGGTCCACGGCCGGTTCAACACCTTCGCCGGCGCGCTGCGGGTCGCCGACCGCATCGAGCAGTCCGCGATGCACGTCGTCATCGACGCCTCGTCCATCGACACGAACGTGAAGATGCGCGACGACCACCTCAGGTCCGCCGACTTCCTCGACGTCGACCGCTTCCCGACCCTGGAGTTCTACAGCGACCGCTTCGTGCACAAGGGCGGCACCCGCTGGGGGATCACCGGCGCGCTCTCGCTGCACGGTGTGACCCGCACGGTCACGCTCGACGCCGAGTACCTGGGCCTGGGCAACGGCATGGAGGGCGAGACCCGCGCCGCCTGCCGGGCCACCACCGAACTGCACCGCGACGACTTCACGGTCAGCTGGCAGACGATGCTGGCCCGCGGCATCGCCGTCGTCGGCTCCAGCGTCCGCATCGAGCTCGACGTGCAGATCGTGCCCCAGGACCGGTCCGAGGACTGATCACCACTGCCGGTGACAGAAGATGGTCCCGTGAGCGATGAGAGACACGTGCTGGTGCTGCCCGACCGCGACGCGGCCGAGGAGGCCGCCGAAGCGCTGGCCGACCGTTTCGGCGTGACCGAGGAGCCGCAGCTCGTACGGGACGCGCTGGCCGGAGAGGACGACGCCGAGGACGCGCAGTGGCTGGTGGTCGTGGAGGACGCCGAGGGGCGGCTCGACCCCGAGGAGCTGGACGGGTTCGCGGGGGAGTGGGACGGGTGGCGCGAGCGGTCCTGAACCCCGGATCGCCGGGCCGGGTTGTCAGTGGCGCGTGGGATGCTTGACCGCGATGGCCAGGAAGACTGCACACGATGATCCCCTCGCCCCGTTCACCGTCGCGGTGGGCCAGGAGGACCTGCTGCTCGACCGCGCGGTGCAGCAGGTGGTGGCCGCTGCCCGGGCCGCCGACGCCGACACCGATGTCCGCGACCTCACCTCCGATCAGTTGCAGCCCGGGACGCTCGCGGAGCTGACGAGCCCGTCGCTGTTCGCCGAGCGCAAGGTCGTCGTCGTCCGCAATGCGCAGGACCTGTCGGCGGACTCCGTCAAGGACGTGAAGGCGTATCTCGGCGCGCCCGCCGAGGAGATCACGCTCGTGCTGCTGCACGCCGGTGGCGCCAAGGGCAAGGGGCTCCTCGACGCGGCGCGCAAGGCGGGGGCGCGGGAAGTCGCCTGCCCGAAGATGACCAAGCCCGCGGACCGGCTGTCGTTCGTGCGCTCCGAGTTCCGCACGCTCGGGCGGTCGGCCACGCCCGAGGCGTGCCAGGCGCTCGTCGACTCCCTCGGCAGCGATCTGCGGGAGCTGGCCTCCGCCGCCGCGCAGCTCGTCGCCGACATCGAGGGGACCATCGACGAGGCCGTCGTCGCCCGGTACTACACCGGGCGGGCCGAGGCGTCCAGCTTCACCGTGGCCGACCGTGCCGTGGAGGGGCGGGCCGCGGAGGCGCTGGAGGCGTTGCGGTGGTCGCTGGCCACCGGGGTCGCGCCGGTGCTGATCACCAGTGCGCTGGCGCAGGGGGTGCGGGCCATCGGGAAGCTGTCCTCCGCGCGTGGGGGGCGGCCCGCCGATCTGGCCCGGGAGCTGGGGATGCCGCCGTGGAAGATCGACCGGGTGCGGCAGCAGATGCGGGGGTGGACGCCGGACGGGGTGGCCGCCGCGTTGATGGCTGTCGCCGAGGCGGATGCCGGGGTCAAGGGGGGCGGGGACGATCCCGAGTACGCCCTGGAGAAGGCCGTCGTCAGTGTGGCGCGGGCCGCCAGGGCGCGGGGCTGACGGCGGGACCGTATCCCCGTCCCGCCGTTGCTGGAGGCTGCGCCCCCAGACCCCCCTGTCGGCCTTCGGCCTCGTCCTCAAACGCTGGACGGGCTGAGAAGACCTACCGCCCTGCCGCCAGCCGGACTGACAAGAAGCCACGCCAAAAGCCCCGCCTTCCTCATCGGAAGACGGGGCCTCGGTTCACGCTCTGAGTGAGCCCACACCCGCGTGGCGAACGCAGGCCGCGTGCGGGCTCGGGGGCCGGTCGGGGGCGGATGAGAGAGGGCCCGCCCGGGTCCTACCGGCGACAGATCAGGTCAGGTTCAGCCCTGGAGGGAAGCGACCTTCGAAGCAAGCGCCGACTTCTTGTTGGCGGCCTGGTTCTTGTGGATGACGCCCTTGGCGACGGCCTTGTCGAGCTGACGCGCGGCAGCGCGCTGGAACTCGGTGGCCTTCGCGGTGTCACCCGCGGCAGCGGCCTCGCGGGCCTTGCGGATCGCGGTCTTCAGAGAGGACTTGACGGCCTTGTTGCGCAGCCGGGCCTTCTCGTTGGTCTTGTTCCGCTTGATCTGGGACTTGATGTTCGCCACGAAATGAGCCTTTGCAGGTTCAGGCACGGGGCCGGTGAAGGACCCGTACCGGTGATTTTCTCTGAGTGTGTGCCTCGCGCTGAGAGGGCATGAGACACAGCTGCCCACGGTACCAGCCGTACTCCCACCGGCCCAAACCAGTCCCAGTGCCCCGGTCATGGGACCATGGAAGCTACGTATCGATCCCAACCGAGGCCGACCTGAGGCAAACGGCGCCTCAAGAGACAGGACCCTGCGTGCCCGCGACCCCTAAGAATGTGCCCGAGCCGAGCCGTACCGACCCGGCTCTGATCCGCAATTTCTGCATCATCGCGCACATCGACCACGGCAAGTCCACGCTCGCCGACCGCATGCTCCAGCTGACCGGTGTGGTCGAGCAGCGGCAGATGCGTGCTCAGTACCTCGACCGCATGGACATCGAGCGCGAGCGCGGCATCACGATCAAGTCCCAGGCGGTGCGGCTGCCCTGGGCCCCCACGGAGGGGCCCGACCAGGGCAGTACCCACATCCTCAACATGATCGACACCCCGGGCCACGTGGACTTCACGTACGAGGTCTCGCGGTCGCTGGCCGCCTGCGAGGGCACCGTCCTCCTGGTCGACGCGGCGCAGGGCATCGAGGCGCAGACCCTCGCCAATCTCTACCTGGCGATGGAGAACGACCTCAAGATCATCCCGGTGCTCAACAAGATCGATCTGCCGGCCGCGCAGCCCGAGAAGTTCTCCGAGGAGCTGGCCAACCTCATCGGCTGCCAGCCCGAGGACGTGCTCAAGGTCTCCGCGAAGACCGGCATGGGCGTCGAGGCGCTGCTCGACAAGGTCGTCGCCGAGATCCCGCAGCCGGTCGGCGTGAAGGACGCCCCGGCCCGCGCGATGATCTTCGACTCGGTCTACGACTCGTACCGCGGTGTGGTCACCTACGTCCGTGTCATCGACGGCCAGCTCAACAAGCGCGAGCGGATCCGGATGATGTCGACCGGCGCCACGCACGAGCTGCTCGAGATCGGTACGAACTCGCCGGAGATGCTGTCGGCCGACGGGCTCGCCGTCGGTGAGGTGGGCTACCTCATCACGGGTGTGAAGGACGTCCGCCAGTCCAAGGTCGGTGACACGATCACCACCCTGAACAAGGGCGCCACGGAAGCCCTCGGCGGCTACAAGGACCCGAAGCCGATGGTCTTCTCGGGTCTGTACCCGCTGGACGGTTCGGAGTACCCGGACCTGCGCGAGGCCCTGGACAAGCTCCAGCTCAACGACGCGGCCCTGGTCTACGAGCCGGAGACCTCCGCCGCCCTCGGCTTCGGTTTCCGCGTCGGCTTCCTCGGCCTGCTGCACCTCGACGTGATCCGCGAGCGGCTGGAGCGGGAGTTCGGGCTCGACCTGATCGCCACCGCGCCGAACGTGGTCTACCGCGTCGACATGGAGGACGGTGCCGAGCACATCGTCACCAACCCCAGCGAGTTCCCCGAAGGCAAGATCGACAAGGTCTACGAGCCGGTCGTGCGGGCCACGATCCTCGCCCCGAGCGAGTTCATCGGCGCGATCATGGAGCTGTGCCAGACCCGGCGCGGCACGCTGCTCGGCATGGACTACCTCTCCGAGGACCGCGTCGAGATCCGCTACACGCTGCCCCTCGCCGAGATCGTCTTCGACTTCTTCGACCAGCTGAAGTCCAAGACCCGCGGCTACGCGTCCCTCGACTACGAGCCCACCGGCGAGCAGACGGCGAACCTGGTGAAGGTCGACATCCTGCTGCACGGCGACAAGGTCGACGCCTTCTCCGCCGTCACGCACCGCGACCAGGCCTACGCCTACGGTGTGCGGCTCGTCGCCAAGCTGCGCGAGCTGATCCCGCGCCAGGCCTTCGAGGTGCCGATCCAGGCGGCCATCGGCTCCCGGGTCATCGCCCGCGAGACCATCCGCGCCATCCGCAAGGACGTCCTCGCCAAGTGCTACGGCGGTGACATCTCCCGTAAGCGCAAGCTGCTCGAGAAGCAGAAGGAGGGCAAGAAGCGCATGAAGATGGTCGGATCCGTGGAGGTTCCGCAGGAGGCCTTCATCGCGGTGCTCTCCAGCGACGACAGCGGCGGCGCGAAGGGCAAGAAGTAGCCCGGAACCGGCCACGGAAGTCGGCGGCGGTGGGCCCGGCACGCACAGGCGTGTCGGGCCCACCGCTTTTGTGTGGGCCCTGTGTGGGCAGGGACGGATGGGGTGGTCCTCGGTGAAGTCGGAGGCCGGAGCCCCTTACGCGCCGGGGCAGTGGCCCTTACCCTGATCACTGCTCAATGGTTACTCGCCAGTTAAACAAGCCGCGTTTCAACAGCCGCGGGCCCCGGAGGACGTCGTGAGCGACACACAGACCCTGATCGAGAACCGGCCGCCTTCCGTGGCGTCTCTCTTCCTGGAGCGCGTGGCCGCGACACCTGATGCCGAGGCCTACCGCTACCCGGTACCCGCGGCCGCCGGCCAGGGCCCGGACGACTGGAAGTCGCTGAGCTGGGCGCAGGCCGCGCAGCGGGTCTACGCGATCGCCGCCGGCCTCGTCGAGCTGGGCGTGCAGGCCGAGGAGCGGGTGGCGCTCGCCTCCTCGACCCGGGTCGAGTGGGTCCTCGCCGACCTCGGCATCATGTGCGCGGGCGCGGCGACCACCACGGTCTACCCGCAGACCAACGCCGAGGAGTCGTCGTTCATCCTCTCCGACTCCGAGTCGAAGGTGCTCGTCGCCGAGGACGCGGCCCAGCTCGCCAAGGCGCGTGAGCGCCGGGCCGACCTGCCCGAGCTGCGCCACGTCGTCGTGATCGACGCGACCGGCGTCGAGCCGGACGCCGCCGACCCCGACGGCTGGCTGCTCACCCTGGAGGACCTGGAGGCGCGCGGCGCCGCCTACCTGGAGAAGAACCCGGAGGTGGTGAAGGAGCGCGTCGGCGCGATCCGCAAGGAACAGCTCGCCACCCTCATCTACACCTCCGGCACCACCGGCCGCCCCAAGGGCGTCCGCCTCCCGCACGACAACTGGTCGTACCTGGCGAAGGCCATGGCCGCGACCGGGCTCATCGGCCCGGACGACGTGCAGTACCTGTGGCTGCCGCTCGCACACGTCTTCGGCAAGGTGCTGATCAGCGGGCAGCTGGAGGCCGGGCACGTCACCGCCGTGGACGGGCGCGTCGACAAGATCATCGAGAATCTGCCGGTCGTGCAGCCCACGTACATGGCCGCCGTGCCGCGCATCTTCGAGAAGGTCTACAACGGGGTCGCCGCCAAGGCGCGGGCCGGTGGCGCCGCCAAGTACAAGATCTTCCAGTGGGCGGCCGGGGTCGCGCGCGAGTACGCGAAGGTCAGCCAGGACAACTTCCGCAGGACCGGTGTGGCGTCCGTGCCGTTCGCCCTCGCGTCCAAGCACAAGGTCGCCGACGCCCTGGTCTTCAGCAAGCTGCGCGAGGCCTTCGGCGGGCGGCTGCGGGCCTGTGTCTCCGGCTCCGCCGCGCTGGCCCCCGAGATCGGCTACTTCTTCGCCGGCGCGGGCGTCCACATCCTGGAGGGCTACGGGCTGACCGAGTCGTCGGCCGCGTCCTTCGTCAACCCCGGCGAGGCGTACCGGACCGGCACCGTCGGCAAGCCGCTGCCCGGCACCGAGGTGCGGATCGCCGACGACGGCGAGATCCTGCTGCGCGGCCCCGGCATCATGGAGGGCTACCACGGGCTGCCCGAGAAGACCGCCGAGGTGCTGGAGAGCGACGGCTGGTTCCACACCGGCGACATCGGCGAGTTGTCCGTCGACGGCTATCTGCGGATCACCGACCGCAAGAAGGACCTGATCAAGACCTCCGGCGGCAAGTACATCGCGCCCGCCGAGGTCGAGGGCCAGTTCAAGGCCGTCTGCCCGTACGTCTCCAACATCCTGGTGCACGGCGCCGACCGGAACTTCTGCACCGCCCTCATCGCGCTCGACGAGCCGTCGATCCTGGAGTGGGCGAAGGAGAACGGCCTGGAGGGCAAGACGTACGCGGACGTCGTCGCCGCCCCCGCCACCGTCCAGCTCGTCGAGGGCTATGTCGCGGAGCTGAACCAGGGGCTGCAGCGCTGGCAGACCATCAAGAAGTTCAAGCTGCTGCCGCGCGACCTCGACATCGAGCACGGCGAGCTGACGCCCAGCCTCAAGCTCAAGCGGCCGGTCGTGGAGCGGCAGTACAAGGGCCTGCTCGACGAGATGTACGCCGGTTCGCGCGAGAACTGATCCCCGTACGGCACGCGCGCGCCGAGGCGCCCCGGGTCAGGGGCGCCTCAGCGCGCGCAGCGTCTCCTCCATCTGGGAGACGCGCGTGCTCAGCTCACGGACGTCGGGCTGCGGGTCCTCGGCCAGCCGGCGCTCGATCGAGGACATCCGGCCGGCCAGCGCGTCGAACTGCGCCTGCTCGCGCGCGAGAAGACGCTCCAGCTGCTGGTTCTTGCGGTGCAGATCGAGGAAGACGGTGACCTTGGCGCGCAGCACCCACGGGTCGAAGGGCTTGGTCAGATAGTCGGCCGCGCCCGTCGCGTAGCCGCGGAAGGCATAGCCCGCGTCCGCGTCCGTCCCGGTGAGGAAGATGATCGGGATGTCCTTCGTCTGGTCGAGGCGCTTGATGTTCGTCGCCGTCTCGAAGCCGTCCATGCCCGGCATCCGGATGTCCAGAAGGACGACCGCGAACCGGTGCCGCAGCAGCGCCTTCATCGCTTCCTCGCCCGAACGGGCCCTTACCAGCGGCTCGTTGAGCGATCCGAGCACCGCCTCGAGCGCGACCAGGTTGTCCTCCATGTCGTCGACCAGGAGGATGCTGGCCTGCTCGGTCGAACTGGCTCCAGAGATGGTCATGGTGACGGTGCCTCACTCCATCGTCGGTGGGGCCACGGACTCCCCGTCGTGCGGTGTCCCCGACTCGTCGGGGTCTCCGGGGGCCAGCAGATCGCAGACGACGGTCAGCAGCTGGTCGACATCCACCGGTTTCGGTACGTAGTCGTTGGCGCCCTTGGCGATCGACTTCTCACGGTCGCCGGGCATCGCCTTCGCGGTGAGCGCCACGATGGGCAGCCCGGCCCACTGCGGCGTCGCGCGGATCACGGAGATGGTCTCGTAGCCGTCCATCTCCGGCATCATGATGTCCATCAGCACCAGCTCGATGTCCGGGTTGAGCTCCAGGGTGTCGATGCCCTCCCGGCCGTTCTCCGCGTACAGCACGGGCATGCCGACCCGGCCCAGGACATGGGTCAGCGCGAAGACGTTGCGGATGTCGTCGTCGACGATCAGCACCCGGCGCCCGGCCAGCACCTGCCCCGCCCGGCCCGACTTCCACTGCTCCAGCTTGGTGGGCGTGGGCCAGGCGTCCTCCTGCTCGTGCAGGGGGTACGAGTCCGGGGCCAGGGTCTGCTGCTCCGGTACGAGCGGCAGCCGCTGGCCGGGGTGCGGGAGGGCCTGGCCCGGCTCCGCGACCGGCTCGTGCGGCTCGTGGCTGGGATGGCGCACGGGCACGTACAGCGTGAAGGTGGAGCCGTGGCCCGGCTCGCTGTCGGCGATGATGCGGCCGCCGAGCAGTCCGGCGATCTCCCGGCTGATGGACAGTCCGAGGCCGGTGCCGCCGTACTTGCGGTTCGTGGTGCCGTCGGCCTGCTGGAACGCCTCGAAGATGACGGGGAGTTTGTCGCGGGCGATGCCGATGCCGGTGTCGGATACGGCGAACGCGATCAGGTCGTCGCTGTCGCGCACGTACTGGTGCTCGGGGTCCTTGACCCGGGAGACCCGCAGTTCGACCTTGCCGTTCGCGGTGAACTTGATCGCGTTCGACAGCAGGTTGCGCAGGATCTGCTGGAGGCGCTGCTCGTCGGAGAACATCTCCCGCGGCACGTCCTCGCCGACCGTCACCTCGAAGGCGAGACCGCGGTCGAGGGTGATCGGGCGGAACGTCGCGTGGACGTAGTCGAGGAGCTTGATGAGCGGCAGCTTCTTGGGGCGGACGTCCATCCGGCCGGCCTCGATCTTCGACAGGTCGAGGATGTCGTTGATGAGCTGGAGCAGATCGGACCCGGAGCGGTGGATCGTCGTCGCGAACTGCACCTCCTGGTCGTTGAGATGGCCGTCCGGGTTGTCCGAGAGCAGCCGGGCCAGGATGAGCAGCGAGTTCAGCGGCGTACGCAGCTCGTGCGACATGTTCGCCAGGAACTCCGACTTGTACTGGGAGGAGGTCGCGAGCAGGGCCGCCTTCTCCTCCAGCTCGGCGTTCGAGCGCTGCAACTCGCCCTGCTGGCGCTGGAGTTCGTCCGATCGTTCCTGCAACTGCGTCGCCAGGCGCTGCGACTCGCCGAGCAGCGACTCGGTGCGGGAGTTGGCGATGATGGTGTTGATCGCGACGCCGATGGTGTTCACGAACTGGTCGAAGAAGGCCAGGTGGACGTCGGAGAAGCGGGAGAACGACGCCAGCTCGATCACGCCGAGGAGCTTGTCCTCGAAGAGGATCGGGATGATGACGACCGAGGCCGGGGCCGCCTGCCCCAGACCGCTGTTGATCTTGATGTAGTCCGGCGGGGCGTCCTCGACGAGGATGCGCTTCTTCTCCAGCGCCGCCTGGCGGACCAGGCCGTGCACCGGCATGGCGCCGGTGTCGACGACCGAGGCCGCCGCCGAGGCGTACCCCGCGATGTAGGCGAGGCCCTTGGTGGGGATCGCGGTGCGGATCGGGGTGTCGCCCTCGTCGGGCTCGGCGAGGAAGAACGCGCCGTACTGCGCGTTCACCAGCGGTGTCAGCTCGCGCAGGATCAGGTCGGCGACCTCCATCAGGTCGCGGTGGCCCTGCATCAGGGCCGCGAGACGGGCCAGGTTCGACTCCAGCCAGTCCTTGGCGCGGGTCGTCTCGCGCAGATTGGCGACCATCAGGTTGATGTTGTTCTTCAGCTCGGCGACCTCGCCCTGCGTCTCCACCGTGATGGAGCGGGACATGTCGCCCGAGGTGACCGCGGAGGCCACCTCGGCGATGGCGCGGACCTGGGTCGTCAGGTTCGACGCCAGCTCGTTCACGTTCGTCGTCAGACGCTTCCAGGTGCCGTACACGCCCTCGACCCGTGCCTGACCGCCCAACTGGCCCTCGGAACCCACCTCGCGGGCCACACGCGTGACCTCGGAGGAGAAGGACGAGAGCGTGTCGACCATCGTGTTGATGGTCGTCTTCAGTTCGAGGATCTCGCCGCGCGCGTCGACGTCGATCTTCTTGGACAGGTCGCCCTGCGCCACCGCGGTGGCGACCTGCGCGATGTTGCGCACTTGGGAGGTCAGGTTGTCCGCCATGTAGTTGACGTTGTCGGTCAGGTCCTTCCAGACGCCCGACACGCCGTGCACGGTTGCACGCCCGCCGAGGCGGCCGTCCGTTCCCACCTCGCGGGCCACACGCGTGACCTCGTCGGCGAAGCCGCGCAACTGCTCCACCATCGTGTTGACGGTGTCCTTCAGCTCCAGGATCTCGCCGCGCGCGTCGACCGAGATCTTCTTCGACAGGTCGCCCTGCGCCACCGCCGTCGTGACCTGCGCGATGTTGCGGACCTGCGAGGTCAGGTTCGACGCCATGAAGTTGACGTTGTCCGTGAGGTCCTTCCAGACGCCCGACACGCCCCGGACCTGGGCCTGACCGCCCAGGTTCCCCTCGGTGCCGACCTCGCGGGCCACACGCGTGACCTCGTCGGCGAAGGCGGAGAGCTGGTCGACCATCGTGTTGATCGTCGACTTGAGTTCGAGGATCTCGCCCTTCGCCTCGACGGTGATCTTCTTGCCGAGATCGCCCTGCGCGACGGCCGTCGAGACGAGGGCGATGTTGCGGACCTGCGAGGTCAGGTTGTCCGCCATGAAGTTGACGTTGTCGGTGAGGTCCTTCCAGACGCCGGAGACGCCGCGGACCTGGGCGCGGCCGCCCAACTGGCCTTCGGTGCCGACCTCGCGGGCCACACGCGTGACCTCGTCGGCGAAGGCGGAGAGCTGGTCGACCATCGTGTTGATCGTCGACTTGAGTTCGAGGATCTCGCCCTGCGCGTCGACCGTGATCTTCTGGCTCAGGTCGCCGTTGGCCACGGCCGTGGTGACCTGCGCGATGTTGCGGACCTGCGAGGTCAGGTTCGACGCCATGAAGTTGACGTTGTCGGTGAGGTCCTTCCAGACGCCGGAGACGCCGCGGACCTGGGCGCGGCCGCCCAACTGGCCTTCGGTGCCGACCTCGCGGGCCACACGCGTGACCTCGTCGGCGAACGCGGAGAGCTGGTCGACCATCGTGTTCACGGTCAGCTTCAGTTCGAGCAGCTCGCCCGTCGCCTCGATGGTGACCGTACGGGTCAGGTCGCCCCGCGCCACCGCCGTCGTCACGAGCGCGATGTCCCGCACCTGAGCCGTCAGCCGCGACGCCATCGTGTTCACGGCCTCGGTCACATCGCGCCAGCTGCCCGCCAGGCCCTGGGCCTTGGCCCGCCCGCCGAGCCGGCCCTCGGTGCCGACCTCACGGGCGACCCGCGTCACCTCACCGGTGAACAGGGAGAGCTGGTCCACCATCTTGTTGACCGCGCGGCCCAGGCTGCGCAGGTCGCCGCGTAACTGACGGGTGCCGTCGTGCAGGTCGACCCGCTGCGTCAGATCGCCGCCGGCCACCGCGTCGAGCACCCGCGTGGCGTTGGCCGTCGGGGCCACGAGCGCACCGATGACGGTGTTCACGTCGTGGACCCGGGTGGCCCACGCGCCGTGCCCGGGGCTCGCCTCGATCCGCTCGTCGAGCCGCCCGTGCCGGACGATCTCGCGGCGCACCCGGGTCAGCTCGGAGCTGAAGTGGGCGCTGCGGTCGACGAGTTGGTTGAACACCGCCCCCAGCTCGCCGACCAGGCCCTCCCCGGGGTCCGGTACGTGGATGAAGTTCCCGTCCCGGGCCGCGGTGATGGCGGCCAGCAGCGGACGCAGGTCGGAGGTACGGATCGTGGTGCTCTCGGACCCGCTGGGATGCACACGCATACCACTGTTCTCACTCATGGCGGCCCACTTCGGTGACTCGGCGCTTATGGGCATGGTCAGTCTGTCACTCTGTTCCTGTCGCCTGAGGCGTAAATGCCCGAACTGCTCAGGAGCCGAACCGTGGGGCCCATTCCACTTCAGCGGGAGACCACCGTCAGTGGCCCCGACCTGGCGAACGTCGGGTCGGACACCGGACCGGTCGTGGTGCGGACGTCGCTGCCCGGGAACCCGATGGCACCCGCCGCCGCCCGCCGTTTCGTCCGTGCCGCCTTCGCCGACTGGACCGAACTCGCTCTGCCCGTGGCCGCCACGCTCAGTGACCGGCTGGTCGACGACGCCGTCGTCGTGCTGAGCGAACTCGTCACGAACGCCGTGGTGCACGCGGGCACCAGCGTCGAACTGCTGTGCCGGATGGAGCCCGCCGCGTCCGACGGCACCCCCGCCGGACTCGTCGTCGAGGTCACCGACCACCACCCGTCCCGCGCCGTGCGCACCGACCGCGGCCTGCGCTCGCCCGAGACCCCCGAGTACGGCCGCGGCGTCCAGCTCGTCGCCGGCCTCGCCGAGGCATGGGGGATCACCTACCGCGCGGGCACCAAGACGGTGTGGGCCCGCCTGCCCACCGACGGCACCGAGACCGCCGCGCCCGTCCTGCTGGAACAGCAGGGCACGGAGGCGTCCACACGCCTCCAGCGCGGGCTGCGCGCCGCCGAGATCCTGGCACCCGTGCCCCGGAACGACCCGCAGGACCGCGACTGGATCAACCGCGGCGCGCTCTCCTTCCTCGCCGAGGCCTCCGACCTCCTCGCCGGACAGCTCGACGAGGACATGGTCGCGGCGCTTGTCGGACAGCTCCTCGTGCCGCGGCTCGCCGACTGGTGCGCGATCTGGCTCTACGACGAGGAGGGGCGCGGCCTCCCCGGCATCGCCGACCACGACGCGCGCGGCGCCGACCCGCTGCACGCGCCCCGGCTCGCCCGCGTCTGGCACGCCCACGAGAACCGCCTGGAGGACCTGCGCCGGATCCTGGAGAAGGAGCCGCCCCGGCTGCCGGACGGTGTGCGCACCGCCGCCGTGCCGGTGCCCTGCCCCTTCGAGACCGCCCCCGACGACTCGGGCGCCGCGCTCGCCTACCGGCTCTCGGCGGGCGGCCGCACCCTCGGCATCCTGCTCATCGGCCGGGCCGGGCTCGAGTCCTTCCCCGACGAGGTCACCGGCCTCGTCGAGGACTTCAGCCGCCGGGTCGCGCTCGCCGTCAGCGCGGCCCGCCGCTTCACCCGGCAGGCCACCATCAGCCGGATCCTCCAGCGCGGCCTGCTGCCCTCCTCCATCGCCGAGATCCCCGGCCTCAAGAGCGCCCTCGTGTACGAGCCGAAGGAGCAGGGCGGCCCCGGCGGCGACTTCTACGACGTCTTCCCGGCCGGCGACGGACGCTGGTGCTTCGCGCTCGGCGACGTCCAGGGCAAGGGGCCCGAGGCGGCCGTCCTGATCGGGCTCGCCCGGCCCTGGCTGCGGCTCCTCGCCCGCGAGGGATACCCGGTCCACCAGGTCCTGGACCGGCTCAACCGGCTGCTGCTCGACGACGCCACCGAGGCCGCCGACGCCGCCGCCCGCGCGCTCGCCGGGGTCGGCGGCCAGGGCATGCTGCCGGAGAGCCCCACCTCCCGTTTCCTGTCCCTGCTCTACGGCGAGCTGACACCCACCGACGCCGGGATGAGCTGCACCATCGCCTCCGCCGGGCATCCGCTGCCGCTGCTGATGCGGCCCGGCGGCGAGGTCGTCCCCGCGGCGGGGCCGCAGGTGCTGCTCGGGGTCGTCGACGACCCCGACTACACCAGCGAGACCTTCGAGCTGTCCGCCGGGGACACCCTGCTGTGCGTCACGGACGGGGTGACCGAGCGGCGGCGCGGGGCTCTTCAGTTCGACGACGGCGACGGGCTCGCGCAGGCGTTCGCCGGGTGCGCGGGGCTGTCGGCACCTCTGCTCGCCGAGCGGATCCGGCGCCTGGTGCACGCCTTCGCGGACGCCCCGCCCGACGACGATCTGGCCCTCCTTGTGCTGCAGGCTCAGTAGCAGCGCGGCCGGTGCCGGACAATAGAGGTATGCCTTCCGCTCTCCCCGACGGCGAGCCCGTCCCCGCCGACGGTTCGCTGCCCGCCTCCGCCCTGGCCGGCGCGGCCTCGCGGCCGCTCGGTTTCTATCTGCACGTCCCGTACTGCGCCACCCGCTGCGGCTACTGCGACTTCAACACGTACACCGCGACCGAGCTGCGCGGCACCGGGGGCGTCCTCGCCTCCCGCGACAACTACGCGGACCTGGTGGTGGAGGAGGTCCGGCTCGCCCGGAAGGTCCTCGGCGACGACCCGCGGCCCGTGCGGACCGTGTTCGTCGGGGGCGGTACGCCGACGCTGCTCGCCGCCTCCGACCTCGTGACGATGCTGGGCGCGATCCGTGACGAGTTCGGGCTCGCCGACGACGCCGAGGTGACGACCGAGGCGAACCCCGAGTCGGTGGACCCGGCGTATCTGGCCGAGCTGCGGGCCGGCGGGTTCAACCGGATCTCGTTCGGGATGCAGAGCGCACGGCAGCACGTCCTGAAGGTCCTCGACCGGACGCACACGCCCGGCCGGCCCGAGGCGTGCGTCGCCGAGGCGCGGGCCGCCGGGTTCGAGCACGTGAACCTGGACCTGATCTACGGCACGCCGGGGGAGACCGACGAGGACTGGCGGGCCTCGCTGGACGCGGCCATCGGGGCCGGACCCGACCACGTCTCGGCGTACGCGCTGATCGTCGAGGAGGGCACCCAGCTCGCCCGGCGGATCCGGCGCGGGGAGGTGCCGATGACCGACGACGACGTGCACGCCGACCGGTATCTGATCGCCGACGAGGTGCTGGCGGGGGCCGGGTTCGACTGGTACGAGGTGTCGAACTGGGCGACGTCCGAGGCCGGGCGGTGCCTGCACAACGAGCTGTACTGGCGCGGGGCCGACTGGTGGGGGGCCGGGCCCGGGGCGCACTCGCACGTGGGCGGGGTGCGGTGGTGGAACGTCAAGCATCCCGGCGCGTACGCCGCCGCGCTGGCCGGGGGGACGTCTCCCGGGGCCGGGCGTGAGGTGCTGGCCGACGAGGATCGGCGGGTCGAGCGGATTCTGCTGGAGTTGCGGCTGCTCGAAGGGTGTCCGGTGTCGTTGCTGAAGCCCGCCGGGCTGGCTGCGGCGCGGAAGGCTGTCGCGGACGGGTTGTTGGAGGGCGGGGCGTTCGATGCGGGGCGGGCTGTTCTGACGTTGCGGGGGCGGTTGCTGGCCGATGCCGTGGTCAGGGACCTGGTCGACTGAGCTCGCCGTCGGGGGTTCGTCCGGTGGGCGGGTGCGGGGTGCGTCGTGGCTGGTCGCGCAGTTCCCCGCGCCCCTGACGGGGCGTCCCTCACCCCGTGACGAAGTCGATCAGTTCTTCCACTCGGCCCAGGAGCTCGGGTTCCAGGTCCTTGTAGGAGTGGACCCGGGACAGGATGTGCTGCCAGGCCTCGCCCGTGTTCGCCACGCGCCAGCCGAGGGCGCGGCAGACGCCCGTCTTCCAGTCCTGGCCGTGCGGGACGCGGGGCCAGGCGTCGATGCCGACCGAGGACGGCTTCACCGCCTCCCAGATGTCGATGTACGGGTGGCCGACCACCAGGGCGTGCTCGCTCGTCACCGACCGGGCGATCTTCCACTCCTTGGTCCCGGGGACCAGGTGGTCGACCAGGACGCCGAGGCGCGCGTCGGGGCCGGGCGCGAAGTCGGCGACGATCGCCGGAAGGTCGTTCACGCCCTCCAGGAACTCCACCGCCACGCCCTCGATGCGCAGGTCGTCGCCCCAGACCCGTTCGATGAGCTCGGCGTCGTGCTTGCCCTCGACGTAGATCCGGCCGGCCCGGGCCACCCGGGCGCGGGCGCCCGGAACCGCCATCGAGCCGGACGCCGTACGCGCCGGACGCGCGGGCCCGGCGGACGCGGCCGACGGACGGACCAGCGTGACGGGCCTGCCCTCCAGCAGGAAACCGCGCGGCTCCATCGGGAACACCCGGTGCTTGCCGAAGCGGTCCTCCAGGGTCACCGTCGGCCCCTGCGCCGTCTTCTCGACGCGGACCACCGCCCCGCAGAAGCCGGTGCGGACCTCCTCGACGACCAGGTCCGGCTCGGCGGCCACCTCCGGAACCGGCTTGTTCCGCTTCCAGGGAGGGGTCAGGTCAGGTGAGTACTGGCGCATTCGGCCGACGATATGAGGAACACGCGGGTCCGTGTCACGACACGCCGGAACGCGCCGTCAGAGCGACGCGTTGCGCGCGGACGAAGGCCGCATTCACCACCGAACCGTGCCCGGGGACGTAGAGCGCGTCCTCGCCGCCGAGCGCGAGCAGCCGGTCGAGCGCGGCCGGCCAGTGACCGGGCGCCGCGTCCGGTCCCGCCTGCGGTTCACCGGACTCCTCGACCAGGTCGCCGCAGAAGACGATCACGGGGCTGCCCAGGACGAGGACGGCCAGGTCGTGGCCGGTGTGCGCCGGGCCGAGGTTCGCGAGCAGCACCTGGAGGCCGCCGCCCAGGTCGAGAGTGCGCTCGCCGGTGACCCGGTGCCGCGGGGTGACCAGGATGTCGGTCGCCTCGGCCGCCTCGTCCGCGGGCAGCCCCTGCCGCACGGCGTCCTCGTACAGGCCGTCGCGGCCCCACGCGAAGACGGTGTCCAGGCCCACCGCGCCGAAGGTCTCGGCGCCCGCGAAGACGGCCGTGCCGAGCACGTGGTCGAAGTGCGGATGGGTGAGCACGATGTGCGTCACCCGTGTGTGTACTCCGAGCAGCCGCCGGACGTCCGCGCGCAGCCTGGCGCCTTCACGCAGTGAGGATCCCGTGTCGATCAGCAGGGCGGCGCCCGAGCCCACGACCAGACCGGCCGTGGCGTCCCAGCCGGGCAGCCGGATCCGGCCCACGCGGGGCGCCAGCTCCTCCCAGCCCGCGGCCCTCCAGTCGACGACTGTCCTGACTTCGGCATGACCTTCCATACGTCGACGCTAGCGGCCTTGCCGGGCCCGTACCCGTCGGCCGTACACTGAGCCGGGGACTCCTGGCACTCGCCCGCAGCGAGTGCCAGACACGAAAGATCGCTCAGGCCGAAGCTGGAGGTGTGCGCCGATGCTCAGTGAACGCAGGCTCGAAGTGCTGCGCGCCATCGTCCAGGACTACGTGGGCACCGAGGAGCCGGTCGGTTCCAAGGCGCTCACCGAGCGGCACCGGCTCGGCGTCTCCCCGGCGACCGTGCGCAACGACATGGCCGCCCTGGAGGACGAGGGGTACATCGCCCAGCCGCACACCAGCGCCGGGCGCATCCCCACCGACAAGGGGTACCGCCTCTTCGTCGACAAGCTCACGAACGTGAAGCCGATGACAGCGCCGGAGCGGCGCGCCGTCCAGAACTTCCTGGAGGGCGCCGTCGACCTCGACGACGTCGTCGGGCGGACCGTGCGGCTGCTCGCGCAGCTGACGCGGCAGGTGGCGATCGTCCAGTACCCGTCCCTGACCCGGTCCACGGTGCGCCATGTCGAGCTGCTGTCGCTGGCGCCCGCCCGTCTGATGCTCGTACTGATCACGGACACCGGGCGGGTCGAGCAGCGGATGATCGACTGCCCGGCGCCGTTCGGCGAGACGGCTCTGGCGGACCTGCGGGCCCGGCTCAACAGCCGGGTCGCGAGCCGCCGTTTCGCGGATGTGCCGCAGTTGGTGCAGGATCTGCCGGAGGCCTTCGACGCGGAGGACCGCGGTACGGTCGCGACGGTGCTCTCCACTCTGCTGGAGACGCTCGTCGAGGAGTCCGAGGAGCGGCTGATGATCGGCGGAACCGCCAATCTCACCCGCTTCGGACATGACTTTCCCCTCACCATCCGGCCCGTGCTGGAGGCTCTGGAGGAGCAGGTCGTGCTCCTCAAGTTGCTTGGTGAGGTGGGCGATTCGGGCATGGCCGTACGCATCGGTCACGAGAACGCCCACGAGGGACTCAACTCCACTTCCGTGGTGTCGGTGGGCTACGGTTCGGGCGGCGAGGCAGTCGCCAAGCTGGGTGTCGTCGGACCGACACGCATGGATTACCCGGGAACGATGGGAGCAGTACGCGCAGTGGCACGTTACGTCGGACAGATCCTGGCGGAGTCGTAAGTGGCCACGGACTACTACGCCGTACTCGGCGTGCGCCGCGACGCTTCCCAGGACGAGATCAAGAAGGCTTTTCGGAGGCTCGCCCGCGAGCTGCACCCGGACGTGAATCCGGATCCGAAGACCCAGGAGCGGTTCAAGGAGATCAACGCCGCCTACGAGGTGCTCTCCGACCCGCAGAAGAAGCAGGTCTACGACCTCGGGGGCGACCCCCTGTCGCAGGCCGGCGGAGGCGGCGCCGGAGGCTTCGGCGCCGGCGGGTTCGGGAACTTCTCGGACATCATGGACGCGTTCTTCGGTACGGCGTCGCAGCGCGGGCCCCGGTCCCGTACGCGCCGTGGGCAGGACGCCATGATCCGGCTCGAGGTCGAGCTGGACGAGGCCGCCTTCGGAACCACCAAGGACATCCAGGTCGACACCGCCGTGGTGTGCACGACCTGCAGCGGTGAGGGTGCCGCGCCGGGGACCTCCGCGCAGACCTGCGACATGTGCCGCGGCCGCGGTGAGGTCTCGCAGGTGACGCGGTCCTTCCTCGGCCAGGTCATGACCTCGCGGCCGTGCCCGCAGTGCCAGGGCTTCGGCACCGTCGTGCCGACCCCGTGCCCGGAGTGCGCCGGCGACGGCCGCATCCGGTCGCGGCGGACGCTGACGGTGAAGATCCCGGCCGGTGTGGACAACGGCACGCGGATCCAGCTCGCGGGCGAGGGCGAGGTCGGCCCCGGCGGTGGCCCCGCCGGCGACCTCTACGTCGAGATCCACGAGCTGCCGCACGCGGTGTTCCAGCGGCGCGGCGACGATCTGCACTGCACGGTCACCATCCCGATGACCGCGGCGGCTCTGGGCACGAAGGTGCCGCTGGAGACGCTCGACGGCATGGAGGAGATCGACATCCGGCCCGGCACGCAGTCCGGCCAGTCGGTCCCGCTGCACGGGCGCGGTGTCACGCATCTGCGGGGCGGTGGGCGCGGTGACCTCATCGTGCACGTCGAGGTGACCACGCCGATGAAGCTCGAGCCCGAGCAGGAGCGGTTGCTGCGCGAGCTGGCCAAGTTGCGGGGTGAGGAGCGCGTGAGCGGGCAGTTTCAGCCCGGGCAGCAGGGGCTCTTCTCGCGGCTGAAGGATGCCTTCAACGGGCGTTGAGCTGGTGAATTCGAGGGGCCTGGGGTTGATCCCCGGGCCCCTTTTCGCGGCTTCGGGGGTGCCCCGGCCCGTTGTCGTCGGATGCGCCACCGTCGTGGCTGGTCGCGCAGTTCCCCGCGCCCCTGTCGGGGCGCTTCGGCCGTGGGCCGGGTGCCGGTCGTGGGTGGTTGTTCGCGCCCCGCGGCGGAGCCGCTGATCGGTACAGCCCCGCGCCCCTGTCGGGGCGCTCCCGGGTGCGATTCGGTGGTCCTGGGATGACGTGGCACGATGCCGGTATGTCCTCCTCCGCGCTGGCTGGTCTCTGTCACTGCCCGATCGTTTCGGCCCCCATGGCGGGCGGCGCGTCGCGGCCCGAGCTGGTGGCCGCCGTGTCCGAAGCGGGCGGGCTCGGGTTCCTCGCCGCCGGGTACAAAACCGCCGACGGGATGTACCAGGAGATCCAGCAGGTGCGGGCGCTCACCGGGCGCCCCTTCGGCGTCAATCTCTTCATGCCGCAGCCCGAGTACGCCGACCCCGCCGCGGTCGAGGTGTACCGCGACCAGCTGGCCGGCGAGGTCACCTGGTACCAGACGCCGCTCGGCGACCCCGACAGCGGGCGCGACGACAACTACGACGCCAAGCTGGCCATCCTCGTCGACGACCCGGTTCCGGTGGTCTCCTTCACCTTCGGCTGCCCCACCACCGAGGTCGTCGACGCGCTGCGCCGGGTCGGCACCCTCACCGTGATCACGGTGACGACGGCGGCCGAGGCGAAGGCCGCGGAGGCCGTCGGCGCCGACGCCGTCTGTGTGCAGGGCATCGAGGCCGGCGGCCACCAGGGCACCCACCGCGACTGCGCCGAGACCGACGGCAGCGGAGTCGGGCTGCTCGCGCTGATCGCCCAGGTGCGCGAGGCCGTGCAGCTGCCGGTCGTCGCGGCCGGCGGGATCATGCGGGGCGCGCAGATCGCTGCCGTGCTCGCGGCCGGCGCCGAGTTCGCGCAGCTCGGCACCGCGTTCCTGGTCACGCCCGAGTCCGGGGCCCCCGACCTGCACAAGCAGGCCATGACGAACCCGCTGTTCACCCGCACCGAGCTGACCCGGGCGTTCTCCGGGCGGCCCGCGCGCGGCCTCGTCAACCGGTTCCTGCGCGAGCACGGCCCGTACGCCCCCGCCGCGTACCCCGAGGTCCACCACATGACGTCGCCGATCCGCAAGGCCGCCGCCAAGGCCGGTGACCCGCAGGCCATGGCGCTCTGGGCGGGGCAGGGACACCGGCTCGCCCGGGAGCTGCCCGCCGGACAGCTCGTCGAGGTGCTGGCCGCCGAACTCGCCGAGGCCCAGGGCGCGTTGGGGCAGCGGGGTGCCGCGTGACGGCGCCGGTCTTCGTGGTCGAGGGGCCCGTGCCCGGCGACCGTACGTACGTCCTGGACGGCCCCGAGGGGCGGCACGCCGTCTCCGTGAAGCGGCTCCGGGCCGGGGAGCCGGTGGTGCTCACCGACGGCCTCGGCGCGTGGTGCGAGGGCGTCGTCGCGGGCAGCGAGGGCAAGGACCGGCTGCTCGTCGAGGCCGGGCCGGTGCGCACCGAGCCCGAGGAGCGGCCCCGCATCACCGTCGTCCAGGCCCTCCCCAAGGGCGACCGGGGCGAACTCGCCGTCGAGACCATGACCGAGACCGGCGTCGACGCGATCGTGCCGTGGGCCGCGTCGCGCTGCATCACCCAGTGGCGCGGCGAGCGCGGGCTCAAGGCGCTCGGCAAGTGGCGGGCCACCGCGCGCGAGGCCGGAAAGCAGTCGCGACGGGTGCGGTTCCCCGAGGTCGCCGACGCGGCGTCCACGAAGGAGGTCGCGGCGCTGCTCGCCGGGGCCGATCTCGCGGTCGTCCTGCACGAGGACCGGGAGCACCCGAGCGCCGCGCTGGCCTCCGTGGAGCTCCCCGCGGCCGGGGAGATCGTGCTCGTCGTCGGACCCGAAGGGGGCGTCTCTCCCGAGGAGTTGGCGCTCTTCGGGGAGGCCGGGGCGCGGGCCTGCCGGCTCGGCCGGAGCGTGCTGCGGACCTCGACGGCCGGGACCGCGGCGGTGGCGCTGCTCCTCGGCCGCACCGGCCGTTGGGGCTGACCCGGTCGCAGGGTGCCGGGCATGGAACTCGCCCAAGTCCGGCTGCTGCTCGACGACTTCACCGCCTGATACCGGTTCCGGGCCGATGCGCTCGGCCTCGCGCCGCAGTCCGGGGCGGACAGGGGGACGATCCGGACACCGTCCGTGCCGGGATCGCCGGGTGCGGCGGTCGCTCCGCGCACGGGCCCGCCCCGCTGGGCGACCGGATGCGGGGCGCCCACCTGCGGGATTCCGAGGGAAACCTCGTAGAGCCGCAGGAGTGGCCGCGGTCCCGCGACACCCCGTGAGCCGGGTTCCCAGCGGTGGCCGCAACTGCTCTACCGCCCGGCGGGCCGTGGTGGCATCCTGCCGCTCATGGGGGCATTAAGGGGTATCGGTGACCGTTTGCTCCGGTTGCGCGGGCGGCGCGTCGCGGCGGTCGCCGCGTGCGTGGCCGCCGCCGGGCTGGGGGTCGTGGCGTGTCAGCCGACCGACGGGGATCTCAACCCGTCGACCGTCGCCGCCACCACCGACCAGCAGGCCACGGCCGAGCTGAACCGGCAGAACGCCCATGTGCGGTGGCTCAGTTGCAGCGCCGCGTACGTCAACAGCACCGGGAACAGCGGGGCGACGACGCAGGACGTGCACGTCGACTGCAATGGGAAGACGACGGACGGCAAGCAGATCACGGTCACCGGCAACGCGTACGCGGTGGTCTCCGGCAAGTGCGTGCGGGGATCGTTCACGGCGAAGGTCGAGGGGAAGCTCTGGTTCCATGTCGGCGTCCTAGGGAACTGCTCGGCCCCGGACACGACCACCCCGCCGACCGATGAGCCGTCGGACACCCGGCAGCCGTCGGACGATCCGGAGCCGTCGGACACCTGGAAGCCCGAACCGTCCGACACCTGGAAGCCGGAGCCGTCCGACACCTGGAAGCCGACGGACAAGCCCGAGCCGGGGGAGACCCACACGGTCACCGAGACCGTCACCGTGCCCGAGCCGACCTGTACCGACACCCAGGACGCCGAGAACAAGTGAACGACTGGTCGAACGCCTGGTGATCGTAAAACCGCGGACGTGGGCCGCACGGCAAAATTAGGCTGGCAGGGTGACTAACCCTGCCGCCTCTGCCTATCTCCGATTCCCGCATCCGCACGGCGAGTTGGTGGTCTTCACCGCCGAGGGCGACGTGTGGGCCGCGCCGCTCGACGGCGGCCGCGCCTGGCGGATCAGCGCCGACAACGTGCCGGTCGGCCACCCCCGGATATCGCCCGACGGCACCACCGTCGCCTGGACCTCGCGCCGTGACGGCGCCCCCGAGGTGCAGATCGCGCCGGTCGACGGCGGACCGGCCGAGCGCCTGACGTACTGGGGCAGCTGGACCACGTCCGTGCGCGGCTGGACGCCCGACGGCCGGGTCCTCGCCATCAGCACGTACGGGCAGGCGTCGCTGCGCCGCAGCTGGGCGCGGGCGCTGCCGCTGGACGGCGGGCCCGCCGAGACGCTGCCGTACGGGCCGGTCGGCGCGGTCGCGTACGGCCCCGGCTCCCGGGCGCTGCTGCTCTCCGTGCCGATGGGCCGCGAGGCCGCCTGGTGGAAGCGGTACCGGGGCGGCACCGCGGGCAAGCTGTGGATCGAGCGGTCCCCCGAAAAAGGCGAAAGCGCCGCGGGAGCGGGGGAGTTCGTGCGGCTGCACGCCGACCTCGACGGCAACATCGAGTACCCGATGTGGGTCGGCGAGCGGGTCGCCTTCCTGAGCGACCACGAGGGCGTCGGCGCCCTGTACTCCTCGGCGGCCGACGGCTCCGACCTGCGCCGCCACACACCGGTCGCCTCAGGAACCGGCTTCTACGCCCGGCACGCCGCGACCGACGGCACCCGGGTCGTCTACTCCAGCGCCGGTGAACTGTGGGCCGTCGACGACCTGCTCGCCGCCGACGCGGCACCGCGGCGCCTCGACATCCGGCTCGGCGGGCAGCGCGCCGATCTGCGGCCGCGCGCGGTGGACGCCGCCCGCTGGTTCGGCGCCGCCTCGCCCGACCACACCGGGCGCGGCAGCGCCGTCTCGGTGCGCGGCGCGGTGCACTGGATCACTCATCGCAACGGTCCGGCCCGCGCGCTGGCCGCCGAGCCCGGCGTCCGGACCCGGCTCCCGCACACCTTCCGGGCCGGCGGCGAGGAGCACGTCGTGTGGGTGACGGACGCGGAGGGCGACGACGCCCTGGAGTTCGCGCCCGCCACCGGCACCGCGCCCGGCGCCACCCCGCGCAGGCTGGGCGCGGGCCGGCTCGGCCGGGTCCTCGGGCTGACCGTCGCCCCGGACGGCGCACGGGTCGCCGTCGCCGCGCACGACGGCCGGGTCCTCCTCGTCGAGCGGGACAGCGGCGACGTCCGCGAGGTGGACCGCAGCGAGGACGGCCACGCCACCGGGCTCACCTTCTCGCCCGACTCGGCCTGGCTCGCCTGGTCGCACCCGGGCCCGCACGATCTGCGCCAGCTCAAGCTGGCCAACGCGGCGGACCTGTCCGTGAGCGAGGCGACCCCGCTCCGGTTCCGGGACTACGCGCCCGCGTTCACGCTCGACGGCAAGCACCTGGCGTTCCTGTCGGCGCGCTCCTTCGACCCGCTCTACGACGAGCACTCCTTCGACCTCGCGTTCGTCGGCGGCTCCCGCCCGCATCTGATCACGCTGGCCGCGACCACCCCGTCGCCGTTCGGCCCGCAGCGCCACGGGCGCCCCTTCGACGCGCCGGACAGCCCCGGGTCCGAGACCCCGGAGAGCGAGGGCGCCCCGGCCACCCGCGTCGACCTCGAAGGGCTCGTCGACCGGATCGTGCCGTTCCCCGTCGAGGCCGCCCGCTATTCGACCCTGCGCACCGCCAAGGACGGCGTGCTGTGGCTGCGGCACCCGGTGCGCGGCGTCCTCGGCGACGCGCGGGCCGCCCTCGGCGACGCCGAGCCGAAGACTCGCCTGGAGCGCTACGACCTGGTCCAGCAGCGCATCGAGGAGATCGGCTCGGACGCCGACCACTTCGAGGTCACCGGCGACGGCAAGCGGGTTCTGCTGTGGACGGGGGAGGTGCTGAAGGTCGTGCCCAGCGACCGGCGGCCCGCGCACGACGACTCCAGCGACACGAACATCACCGTCGATCTGGCCCGGATCTCCCAGCGCGTGGACCCGGTCGCCGAGTGGCGGCAGATGTACGAGGAGACCGGCCGCCTGATGCGGGACAACTTCTGGCGCGCCGACATGAACGGCGTCGACTGGGACGGGGTCCTCGCCCGCTACCGGCCCGTCCTCGACCGGGTCGCCACCCACGACGACCTCGTCGACCTGCTGTGGGAGGTGCAGGGCGAGCTCGGCACCTCGCACGCCTACGTCGCGCCGAGCG
This sequence comes from Streptomyces sp. NPDC046716, assembly GCF_040645755.1. Taxonomy (NCBI): domain Bacteria; kingdom Bacillati; phylum Actinomycetota; class Actinomycetes; order Kitasatosporales; family Streptomycetaceae; genus Streptomyces; species Streptomyces sp. NPDC046716. The sequence goes on along the minus strand of NZ_JBEYYU010000005.1, from coordinate 1,116 downwards.
GCGGGGGCGGCAGCGCCCGGCGCCGCCAGGGGCTGCTCGGCGCCGACATCTCCCGCCACGAGGACGGCAGTTGGCGCGTCGACCGGGTGCTGCCCTCGGAGACCTCCGACCCGCGCGCCCGGTCCCCGCTCGCCGCGCCCGGCGTCGCCGTGCGCGCCGGGGACGCGATCGTCGCGGTCGGCGGGCTGCCCGTCGACCCGGTCACCGGGCCCGGCCCGCTGCTCGTCGGCACCGCCGACAAGCCCGTCGAGCTGACCGTCTCACCGGCCGGCGGCGGTGACGCCCGCCATGTCGTCGTCGTGCCGCTGGAGAACGAGGAGCCGCTGCGCTATCACGCGTGGGTGGCCGACCGGCGGGCCTACGTCCACGAATCCTCCGGCGGGCGGCTCGGCTATCTCCATGTCCCGGACATGCAGGCGCCGGGCTGGGCGCAGATCCATCGCGACCTGAGCGTGGAGGTCGCCCGTGAGGGGCTCGTCGTCGACGTCCGGGAGAACCGGGGCGGGCACACCTCGCAGCTCGTCGTGGAGAAGCTCGCGCGCCGGGTCATCGGCTGGGACGTGCCGCGCGGCAGCCGCCCCTTCACGTACCCGATGGACGCGCCCCGGGGGCCGGTCGTCGCCGTCGCCAACGAGTTCTCCGGGTCGGACGGGGACATCGTCAACGCGGCGATCAAGGCGCTCGGCATCGGGACCGTGGTGGGGACCCGGACCTGGGGCGGCGTCATCGGGATCGACAGCCGGTACCGGCTGGTGGACGGGACGCTCGTGACGCAGCCCAAGTACGCGACGTGGATGGAGGGGTACGGGTGGGGGCTCGAGAATCACGGGGTGGATCCGGATGTCGAGGTGGTCGCCGCGCCCCATGACGTCGCGGCCGGACGCGACCCCCAACTCGACGAGGCCGTACGTCTGGCGCTGGCCGAACTGGAACGCACCCCGGCCAAGTCGGCCCCGGAACTGCCGGATCCGTCTGCCGGGTGACGTCTCGTCGTGGCTGGTCGCGCAGTTCCCCGCGCCCCTGAGACGAGCTCCGCTCGTCCAGGGGGTCGCGCGGGGCACCGGACTGCCCGTGATCTCGTATGCGATGCCCGCGCGCCGTGGGTATCGGGTGCCG